>JACSRP010000102.1 GCA_014879665.1 Anaerolineae bacterium
GGCGAAAATTGACCCCGATCAGCCGCGCCACGAAGCCGAAATCTATCTGGATGTTCCCCGCGCATTGGGACTGGATGTGACCGGACTTTATGCCAATGTGCCGGTGCATGAGGCAGATCGCGCGGATATTCACGGGAAGCTGGCGGGACAGGGCGTTAGCGGACGGTATATTGTGGTCAACCCCGCAGGCGGGCGCAACCCCGGCATGACCTTTGACGCGAAGCGTTATCCGCCGGAAAAGCTGACTGCTCTGGCAGGGCGGCTGGCGCAAAAGTATCAGGCGCAAATCATCTTAATCGGCGGATCGCAGGATCAATCGCTGCTGGATGCGGTTGCAGCTTCCCTGCCCGATTCTCCGGCGGCCAGCTTTGCGGGGGCGCTCTCGTTTGGAGAGATCGCGGCATTGGCGGCGGAGGCGCTGCTATACATCGGCAACGATACCGGCCTCACCCATCTGGCGGCAGCGGCGGGCGGGAAAACGGCGATGATCATGGGGCCAACGGATCCACGCCGCTATGCGCCCTTCGCAGAGAAGGCAATTGCGCTGTGGAAGCCGGCGACGGTTTCAGATCGCGGGGTATCGGCTGGCGTGCTTGAACATTGGGACTGGGAACGCGATGGCCTTGCGGTAGACGATGCAGAAGCGCAGATCGAGGCGTTTTTAAGTTAAACGGGTTAACCGCTAAATTTCTAAGATATTTCTTTCAAAAATTATCCGGTTATCTGTTACACTTTCTCGCCATACCGGAAATGGAATCAGGCATGGCGGAACGCATCCTTGATCGTACTAATGACGAATGGCTAGCGGCGCTTCAAGGGGCAGGTGAAGCGCAGGCACCCGCGCTGGACGACCTGAAAGAACGGTTGCAGCGGGGTATTTTCTATTACCTGAGCCGCGAACGCAGCGATTTAAGCAGTCTTTCCAGCCACGAATTAGAGCAGATGTCGGAAGACATGGCGCAGGATGCCACGCTGCGCGTGCTGAACAACCTCGATAGTTTTCGCGGCGACAGCATGTTCACTACGTGGGCGACCCGAATCGCGGTGCGCGTGGCGATCAGCGATCTTCGGCGCGCGCGCTACAAAGATTTTAGCCTCGATAACATCATGGCTGACGGCGATTTTCTGCCGGCTAGCGCCAACCCGCTGATGGGCGAACGCCCCCTTTCGCCAGAGCGCGTGACCGAGCGCAATGAAGTGCTAGGGAAGATTCGCGCGGCGCTAAGCGAGGTGCTCACAGACCGTCAGTTTCGGGCGCTATATGCCTATGCGGTGCAGGGGGTCTCGCTGGACGTGATCGCGGAAGAACTGGATACCAACCGGAATGCGCTGTACAAGTTAATCCATGATGCGCGGCAAAAACTGCGGATCTACTTTGAGAATCAGGGCTTATCAATGGATTATCTGATCAATCTTTTTGGCGAGTCTTGAGTCTTTGCGGTGGCATTGATCGGGTAAGATAGACGTTGAATCAGGCGTCCAAAGTAAAGATTAAGCAAGATAGGATACAGCGCAGTGGATGAAAAACTGCGAAAGATTATTGAAGTGATCTTCACAACCCATGAAGAGGGGGAGATGGACTGCCCCACCTGTCATGAAAATTTACATAGATTGTGGTCGCTGGTTGAAAATGGCGCGGAGATTAGCGAAATTGTCCCGGCGCTGGCGGCGCATTTAGCCTGCTGCCCGGAATGCAAAGAAGAATATGATGCCTTCACCTGCATTATGCGTGCAGAGCAGCAGGGGCTAACTTCCCCGCCTGAAGCTTAAACAAGTCAATAAATTTAACAAGTCATGGAAGAGACATAAGGGCTATGCGTAAAGTACGGGTTGTGGTCATTGGATCAGGCCCCGCCGGGCTAACTGCCGCGTTGTATACCGCGCGCGCGCAGTTGAGCACGGTGGTGATCACCGGTATGCAGCTTGGAGGGCAAATTGCCACCACGCATGAAGTGGATAACTTTCCCGGTTTTCCCGAAGGCGTACTCGGCCCCGATCTTGCTGACAAAATGCAGAAGCAGGCGGAACGCTTCGGCGCGGAAATGGTCTATGATCTTGTGACCGAAGTAGACTTCACGGCAGGATCGCCGTTCACGGTCAAAACGCAGAACGAGACTTTTCTGGCCGACAGCGTGATCGTGACCATTGGCGCCAGCCCGCGGCGGCTGTGGGTGCCGGGTGAAACAGAATTCACCGGGCGCGGCGTTAGCTGGTGCGCCACCTGCGACGGATTTTTCTTCCGCGGCAAAGATATTGTGGTGGCTGGCGGCGGAGACTCGGCGCTTCAGGAAGCGATCTTCCTGACCAAGTTTGCCAATACCGTGACCGTGATTCACCGTCGCGACACCCTACGCGCCAGCACGGCGCTGCAAGCCCGCGCCTTCGCCAACGAGAAGATTCGCTTCGTGTATGACACCGTCATTGAGGCGATCAAGGGCGAGGACAATATGGTGAATGCGGTCAGCCTCAAGCATCTTAAGACCGGCGAGGTTAGGGATTTCAAGACTGACGGCGTATTCATCTTCATCGGCTACGATCCCAACAGCGAGGTCTTTGGCGGGCAGATTGACACCGATGCGGCGGGCTATGTGATGGTCAATAACCGGATGCAGACCAACGTCGAAGGCGTATTTGCCGGCGGCGAGATTCACGATGACATCTTCCGGCAGGCGATCACGGCGGCGGGCGAAGGCTGCGCGGCTGCGCTGATGGCGATCAACTGGCTGGGCGAGCGCGAGGGAAACGGACTGCTTCAAACGATTGAGGCGACGCTGGAGCCGGCATAGGGGTTGAAGCACAGAGACGCAGAGAAAAGAATTTGAACCGCCAAGACGCTAAACGCGCCAAGGGGAAAGCGTTTTTGCTTCCCCCTTTTATGGATACTGGCGTAGGATGACGCGGAAGCGGGTGCGCTGGCCGATACTGGAAAACTCGGTGGCGCGCGGTTCAAATTCAGCGCGGATCGCCTGCATCTTGCCGCCAGCAGACGCGCCCTGACAGATTTTCTCCATCGCATCAACATCATCATCGCTGATCCAGCCGCCCATCAGCACATTGATCATGCGGATCAATTCGCTGGTAGGCTGGCGGCCAATGGTTGCCGCATCGGTATTCGCCGCCCATTCACGCACAGCATCATCGTCGGTGAAAGCACCGGTGACGATGCCCGGCAGCTCATTTCCGGCAACTTCAGCCGCAGTTTCCGCATAGTCCAGCGCACCCCAGCGCGAGGCTGAAGGATCCACCGGTACGGGCACAATTTGTTCGGCTGCAAAGGTAGACGGAATTGTATAGCGCGTCCCCTGCGCAATCGCGTCGGTCACATCCTGCCGCGACAGGCGAACGGCTTCAATCCCTAGCACGCGGTTGCGCTGTACCATCGCGTGGCGCGGATCGGTGGCCGGTAGATCGAAGGTTTCATCTCCGTAGGCGGTCCAAGTATCGCCACGCGGGTTGGATACGTCTACGCCGTGCTGATTATCCAGATCGTGCTGAATTTTCGATTGTATGTTGCCGGAGGTACTGGTCATCAATTGATCGCGCTGCACGCGCATATGACCGCTGGAAAAGGCATCGGTCAAGAAGTGATCGGCTGCCGCATTCATGGCATAAGCCGTATCGCCACCCCCGGCCACCGCCGCGGTCAGGGCTTGAATGTGCATTTGCCGCCATGTTTCCATGTTGGAATGGCCGGAACTGGCATGCGAGAAATGGGTTTCGTTGCGGGCGGCCAGCGCTAAATAGCGCCCTCCGGTGGCCGCCTCAAGCTGGGAAGTGGTAGCGCCGTCTCGGATCAAGGGAAGCAGCGTGTAGACCTCGCGCAGCGAAGCATTGTTCAACCGGTTCCAGTCCTCATAAAAATCGCCGGAAAGGGCAATGATTTCGCCATAAGACAGCCCCTGCTGCAGCATACGCTTTTGCTGGGCATTGCCATCGTTATAAAGCCGCTGCCACGCTTCAGGCCAGGTGGTGATTGCGTCGGCATGGTTGGGTAGGTTGCGGCGGTGGGCATTGATGATCATAAATCCAGCACCGGGGCCGGCCGCTGAATCGCCAAGATCAACATGTTCGGGGCTGTCGAAACGTTGAATGGCATTAGCCGCTGGCGCATGCGGGGGGTGATGATCCGGTTTATTCTGAATCATTCGAGAGATGGCGCGGTTGCCAATGACGCTTTGAAGCTGCTGAAAGCCGGTGACAGGCTGAGGCGTGGGGGCTGAGGCGTTAGGGGCTTTCTGAGAGGACTTTTGATTTGGATCGTGGGTTTGCATAGCTACTATACTTTCCGCCCATACTATCAAATTAGAGAATATTTATTAAATATCCTATTTTTGATCTCCACCCGATTGACATGCTGAGGGGATTGAGGGGTGGGACTCTTGAGAAATCTCTCTACAGCGAGATTTTTAAGCTATTTCTCAATATTTAGAAGCTGGGAGCGCGGATTGGCGGCGGGGGCACGATGCGAGATGAAAATCCAGCAAAGCCAGCATGAAGAATCAACTGAGTACAGAATAGACCTGAATTTATCTGCACTCATTTCATTATAGTATGATCGCGTTACAGCGTAATTAACGGGACTAATCGTCGCCGCTGGAACGTTTGCGTTCGGCGATATAACGCATCAGTCCGGGGAAATCGCCCTGCGCGGCAAAGCGTGCCTGCGCCGGCCATGTGGGCAGTGATGATTCTACCCTGCCAACCACGCGCACATTTGCCTCTGACAGCAGCGCCTGCAAAGCTTCCGGCGTCTCTTCGGCAAGCTGGCTGTAAGTGGTGATTCCCGCCTCATAAAGCGCATTCGCAATTTTCGGGCCGATGCCGTCAATGACCGCCAGATCGTCGCGCGGCGCATCGGCGGCAGTTTCAGCGGCAGCGGGAATATCAGCAGCAGCGGCAGGCAGTTCGGCTGCGACCGCGGCTGGCGCGGCTTCCGCTTCAACGGCGGCCGGCAGGTATTCACGGACATAGGGCGCTGGAGCTGCCTCGTCCTGATTGCTCGCTTCCGCCGCGGCACGGCGTTTCGGCACTTTCAGAAATAATATCGCCAGCCCCAAAAATACGAGTGCCAGCGGGAGGGCGTAGGTTAAAAACTCCGCCCCGTTCGCCATATAATTGGTCGCCAGCAGAACTGCCAGCAAAAAGAGCAGAGATGCTACCAGCACGCGCCCACTTCGATCCGTTGCCATGCGCTGCCTTCCCTTTAACTACACACTTAAATTTTGAAGAACCATGATTATACGGAGTCCTGACTGGTATTTTCAAACCGGTTGGCGTTTACCGCCGCTTCGCGCTATTGTCTCAAGACTATTGACCACAAAATATCGGAACTGTAAGGTGTAATGAAGAAACTATTCTGGTTGGTCGCGGCGCTGGCGTTGGCCTCCTGCCAGCTGGTGGCGCAAACGGAAGTACAAACGGAGACCGCAATACCCGCCGCGACGGTAATCCCGGGTGAAACACTGACCGATGAAACCTATTTGACGATTGAAACTGCCGGTTTCAGCGGACCGCTGCCGCCGGGCGAAACGGCACTACAGGTGACGGTGCGCGATGGCGCGGGGCTGGTGGTTGAAGGCGCTTCGGTGCAGGCGCGGGGCGATATGACCCACCCCGGCATGACCCCGATTTTCGGCATTGGTGTAGAAACTGCGCCGGGCGTTTACCGCGTGCCGCTGGATTTGAATATGGGCGGCGACTGGGTGATCACGATTGATGCGACCAGCGCCAACGGGCTAAGCGCCACGCAGCAGGTGAATTTACAGGTTGAGAATTAGCCGATGACTGCAAAGCTGAAAACGCCGCTTTATCAGCCGCCACCGGCTTTTGATGCGCTGTGGATGCCGCTGATCGGCAGGCTGCTGCGCTGGCGCTGGGGGCGGCTGACGCTGCAAACCCCGCTGCTGCTGATTGCGCTGCTGCTGATTTACGACGGCTTTAGCGGCAGCCCAATGGCTTCACGGAATCTCGCCACGATTACGCCGTGGGTACACTTTCGCGGGCTGGCGGTGCTGGCGCTGCTGCTGGTGGGTAATTTATTTTGTATGGGCTGCCCATTCACGATCCCGCGCACGCTGGCGAAACGCCTGAGCATTCGAGGGCGGCGGTTTCCGCGGGTCTTACGCAATAAATGGATCGCCATCGGGACGCTGTTCGCGCTGTTTTTCTTCTACGAATGGCTGGACATGTGGGCCTCTCCGGCGCTGACGGCATGGGTGATCACTGCCTATTTTGCCGCCTCATTCGTGCTGGAAGCGGCCTTCACCGAGTCGGCATTCTGCAAATATGTATGCCCGTTGGGGTCTTTCAATTTCACCTATTCAGCCGTATCGCCGCTGCAAATTCAGGTCAAAAATAGCGCGATCTGTGCGGCGTGCGTGGGCAAAGAGTGCGTGAATGGCAGCTACAGCCCGCAGCCCGTGACGCTGATTGACGAGATCGGCATTCAAGGCGAACCGATCAAGACTCATGAGCACAATTCACGGGGAACGCCGGGCTGTGGCACGCTGCTGTTTGCCCCGCAAATTCAGTCGAATATGGACTGTACGATGTGCCTTGACTGCGCCCGCGCCTGCCCGCATGACAACATCGGCCTGTTCGGGCGGGGCTTTGGCGCGGAGTTAAGCCGCCCGAAAGTGTGGCAGAACCGCTATGACATCAGCTTTCTGGTGATCGGGCTGGCATGGCTGGGGTTGGTCAATGCCTTTGGCATGGTGCCGCCGGTGTACGACTTGATGCAGTCGCTGGCGGCGGCTTTCGGGCTAACGGCGCTTGGCCTGAGCGATAAATTAATTGAGGGTGTGGCGCTGCTGCTGATCTTCATGGTCGGCGCGGGGGTGATTCCGCTGGCGACTACATTTGCGGCGGCAGGGCTGGCGCGGATGCTGACGCATACGCAAAAACGGGACAAGCTGCGGGTGGCGCTGGCCAGTTTCGCACCGATCTTCGTGCCAATTGGCCTAGGATTCTGGATCGCGCATTACGGCTATCACTTTTTGACCGGCCTGTGGACGATTGTGCCGGTGTTTCAGGAATTTTTGCTGAATCACAGGATCGGGATATTAGGCGAACCAAACTGGACGCTAGGCGGCACGCCAAATCTGGAGCTAATTGGCGCGTTGCAGGCGGTGGCAGTGGTGATCGGCTATGCGGCCAGCCTGTGGCTGACACAAAAGATTGCGCTGCGGCTGTACAGGCGGCAGATGCTGGCGGGGTTTGTCGTGTGGGCGCTGCTGCTGACGGTGATGCTGCTGGCGGGATTGTGGCTGTTCAGCCAGCCGATGGAAATGCGTGGGGTAGTGATATTTGATTAGGGGTGAAGGTGATGTTTATCGTTATTGCTTTTCACTCCCCAATCGCAATTACCCCGATCTGCGTTTCGCTGCCAATACAGCGTTCATCATCCAACACGCAATAAGGCGTAATTTCAGGATAGCGATACCAGCCGGCAGAAAGCTGATAGTCGCCTTCGGGCAGGGTGTCTGGCAGCGTGAGCATGGCAGTATCGGCGCGCGCTTCTCCAGCGGAGATGAGGCCTAAGGGAATATCCTGCTGGGCGATCAGCGCCCCCTCAGCGTCAAGTAGATGCAGGAAGCGAATATCGTTTTCACCAACCGCGCTTAAAAATGACCAGAACAGCGGGATGACCAGTTCACCGCCGGCTTCAGCGCCTTGAGGCATAAAAGCAGCTTCGAGGCGGATAGCCGGATCGCGCATATCCGGCGCGGCCAGCGTAACCGGCACAAGTGAGAATGCGTCGCCGGGGGCGGCCTCTATGCTGTGAATTTCGACCGCGCAGGCGCTGGCGGGGGGTAAATGTATCGGGCAGGCGGGTTCGGCACTGAAGCGCACGGTGTGATAGCCTTCGCTGAGAGGCAGCGCCGCCTGTAAGGCAGTTTCGCCATTCACCATGAACAGGTTGGCAGGCTGGCGGTTGAGCGATAGGCGGATATTCCCGACTCCGCTGGCAATCCCGGTTATATCCAGGCGCATCGGATGCGGCGCGTACAGATAGAGCGCCCTTTCCCCCGCGCCGATGGGCATTTCGACGGCCTGAAACTGCGGCGTATTTGCTGTTTCCGGCACGTTGAATACGGCAAAATTTTCATCGGCGTAGGCTGGCTGGCCCAAATTTTCCAGCGCGCGGGCATAGAGCGCGCCATCATCCTGCCCGCGATGCACGATCAGCAAGTCAACCCCCGCGTCACGGAGCAAGGCGGGATTCATGGTGGTTTCAAGGATGGTGAGTTTGGCCGGATCCACCGGAGTCGCCCGCGTAACCTGCCCGGCCAGAAGCGCCTGTTCATGCCCAGTTTGCAGATACAGCGCCGATTTCGCAGACTCAAGATTGTTCCATGGCACGTTGAATACCGCGCGAATATCATCGCGCTGGCTGATCGCGATGATGGCCGGGGGAACAACGCCCGGCGAAGTTGGCAGCGGCCAGAAGGTTTGATATTCGAAGATGACGATCAGCATCAAAAGGGCGATAGCGATATTCCCCGCGCGCCGCCATTTACCAACCAGCCATGCCGCGCCGTAACCAGCCATCGCAGCTATCGCCATCGCCAGCAGGAAATTGAAGCGTCCGGGGGTACGCGCAACGCTCAATCCGGGCAGCTTGCCCAACAGCGCGCCGGGCAAAGTGACGTAGCTGGTCAAGCCGTCGCTGGTGAAGGAAACTGGCTGATCGAACACTTTGAGCAGCGGCCCCATCGAGAGGATGAAGGCGATGATGGCCAGCAGCAGCCACCCGCGCGCTGCCCGAAATTTCCAGACCGCGATGATCGCCAGCAGCAGCGCGACGATGCCCAGATAAGCCGCGCCTTCGTCTATGTTCACGCCCAACACACGATGGGTATATTCCCACGCGCTGAATAGGGGATGCAAAAAGGACGGCGTGACCGGCGCCAGCAGATCGGCGCTGTAACGCACCGCACCGCCTTCATCTACGTAGGTTGATGTGCCAAAGATAGCGCTTAAGGTGGGCAGCAGGTAGAGAAAGTGAATCGCTGCGCCCAGTATGGCCGCGACTGCCACGCGCAGCGCAGCGCGAAATTGGCGGGTGAAGAGCAGGTTCAGCAGCAGAACTCCGGCCAGCGGCGCGAGGGAATAGAGAGTCATCAGCGGATGCCCCGCCGAGATCAGCGCCCCGCAAGCCCCGGCCAGCAGAATTGCCCGGATGCCCGAATGGGTGCGTAAGCGCAGCAGCGCCCACGCCGCCAGCGGCAGCGGCCACTGCACCATCAGCCCGGCATGCCCCGCGCCTAAATGCCCCTGCATGGTCGGGTAGAGCATGAAGATGAGACCAGCGAAGATAGCCGGCAGTCGCCGCGCATCAGGGGGCGGTAAATTTCCGGAAATGTCTGTTTTCAATAACCATGCGCTGAGCGCGGCCATCGCCAGCCCGTTGAGCGCGAGGGTGAACAGCAGTTGCAGGTTGTAGGCCGCTGGCAGGGGGATGACGGTAGCAAGCAGCCATCCGGGGAAAAAGTGCAGCGGGTTTGACCACAGAGTTACGCCGTCTATGCCGTCAGGATAAGCGAGATTAGAGGCGAAGAAGGGCGATTCTCCCTGTGCCAGCGCGGTCTTGAACCACCACATATGATGGGCGGTCTCGTAGGCATCGCCATACGTCCAGCCGGCAAGCTGGCTGTTCAGGTTCACGATCAGCGGCCAGGTGATGATGAGGGCGACGACGAGATAGAAGGCGAAGATGAGCAGCCAGCGCAGGAGGGGGTGAAGGGAAGTTCCGGGTGATGGGCGATTCGTGATAAGGGTCATCGCGGAAGCTCCAGCGAGAGGCTGTTCACGGTCATGCCCGCGCAAACCACGCCCGGCGGAAGCCCCGTGGGGCAGGCAGGATCTACTTGCAGCGCGATGGTGTGATAGCCCGCGTCCATTTCGAGCCAGACCTGTATATCGGCCGCGCCGTCAATAATAAAGGATTCCAAGGGCACATCATCGCGCAGCACCGTGATCGTGCGCGGCTGCGGGCTGGCGAGGCTGGCGCTGAGAAGCGCCCCGCCCGATACGGGCATATAGACGTAGATTTCGCCCCGATTAGTGAGCGCGGGGGGACTCTGGTTGTCTACGATGAAGGCGGGGGGAGCGCCGGTATAGGCTGGCACTAAGAATACCGCCAGCGCATCATCTTCGTAGTAGGGCGCGCCCAACTGTTCCCGCAGGCGCGCATTCAGCGATCCGGTTTCGTCGTCCCAATTTTTATGCAGGATGATCACATCTGCGCCTGCCGCGTCGAGCAGGGCGGGATCAAGCGTGTTTTGCAGTAAATACCCTTTCGCCGGATTTAGCGGGGTGATACGGGCAATATGCCCGGCGATCATCGGCAGGCCGTGACCGGTTTGCAGGAACATGCCGTCTTTATCTACCAGCAGGTGATCAAACGGCAGATCGAACACCGCGCGCAGATCGTCGCGTTCGCCTAAGGCGGCGATGGCCTCAGGCACGCGGGCGGGGATAGTGGGCATGGGGACAAACCAGAGCGTATCGAGCACGATCAACGCCATCAGCGCGATGCTGATGCCGGCCTTGACCCATTTCGGCCAGCGGCGCAGCCATGTCCATAAGGCTAACAAGCCATATCCGGCCATGATCGCCAGCGCGAAGGCCACCGAGAAATTGAAACGGGCGGGAGTGCGAGCGAGGCCAATGATCGGCAGTTCTTGCAAGAGGGCGTAGGGCAAACTGACGTATGAAGCGTAGCCATCTACGCTGTAGGCGACAGGCTGGCCTAAAATTTTGAGCAGCGGGCCAAGCGAAAGCAGCCATGCTGCTGCCGCGAGAAGCAGCCATGGACGAGCGCGTTTGAAGCGGACCCCACCGGCGAGGGCGAGCATCGCCGTAAGGATGCCGATATAGCCGGCGACTTCAAACGGGTCAACGCCTAGCACCGCGCGGTTGTAGGTCATGCTGGCATACAGCGGGTTATAGAACGAAGGCGAAACCGCCGTCAGCAGATCGGCGCTGAAGCGCACCGCCGCATCTTCGCGGAAGGATGGGGGCGCGTTCAAGGTTTCAGAAAGCGCAGGCAGCAGCAGCGGCAGGGCGAACAGGCCGCCTAAAGCAATCGCGATCATTCCATGTTTTAGCGCAGGCCAATGGCGCTGCCACAGCCAAACGCCAAAGACCAGCAGCGTAACTGGCAGAGTCAGGTAAAACAGCAGCAGCAGGCTGCCCATCAAACTGGCGACGAAAAGCAGCGCCACCAGCAAGATTTGCAGTGTCAAACGGCGGCGGCTGGCAAACGGCGTATTCAAGCGCAGCAGCGCCCACATGTAAAGCACCGCCGGATAGAGCACCAGCAGGCCGGTATGCCCGATGCCCAACTGCCCGATGAAGGTGGGCGCGAGCATAAAGACGAGGCCGGCGAGGATCGGAGGAAAGTAGCAGGCGATGGGCGATAAATGACCTTTTGGTTCGTCGCTCACCGCCTGAAGCTCATCGCGGGTTAACCGGCGGCTAAGCGTGAACATCGCCAGCCCGTTGAGCGCCAGCGTAACCAGCGCGGTCAGGTTGTGGGCTGCGGGCAGCGGCATGATATACAGCAGCAGCCATTGAGGGAAAGATTGCAGCGGGATGCTGAACAGCCACGCGGAGGATAGGCCGTCGGAATAGAGCAGTAACGGCTGATGCCAGAAGATACTGAAATCCCCCGCGCGCAGGCCGTTATGGATCGCCCAGATATGGCGAACGTATTCATAGGTATCGCCAAAGGGATGCCCGATCAGCCGGGTATTGAGTTCGGCGATCAGCGGATAGGTGACGAGGATCGCCATGGCGAGATAAACGCCAAAGGCGATCAGGTAGGGGGTTAGGCGGCGCATGGTGGGAAATTATACGCCCCGCGCCCATGTTATGTTAATCCCGCGGCATGGCCTGTGCCAGCGCCTCGCCTAAATTGCGGGCTTCTACTAGTTTGATGCCCGGTGGAAGATCCGGCATCCGGCGGCGCAGTTTGGGAATGACCACCCGTTTGAAACCCATTTTTTCAGCCTCGCGCAAGCGCGCCACAAGCTGGCCTGCCGCGCGCAGCTCGCCGCTCAAGCCAATTTCGCCCACGAAGGCCATATCTGCCGGCAGCGGCTTGTCATAATAGCTGCTGGCCAGCGCCATCGCCGCCGCCAGATCCGCCGCCGGTTCATCTACCTTCAGGCCGCCGATCACGTTCATGAAAATATCCTGCTCGTGCAGCTTGAGGCCGAAGCGTTTGGTCAAGACGGCGCTGATCAGCAGCAGGCGGTTGATATCCATGCCGTTGGGCGTGCGCCGGGGGTTGCCGAAACTGGTCGGGCTGGTCAACGCTTGCACTTCAACCAGCAGCGGGCGCGTGCCTTCCATGGTGATGGCGATGGCCGTGCCGGGGGCATTGGTCACCCGCTCGGCCAGAAATGCTTCGCTGGGATTCGGAACTTCGAGCATGCCTTCGCCAGTCATCTCGAATACGCCGATCTCGCTGGTGGCGCCGAAGCGGTTTTTCACGCCGCGCAAGATGCGATAGGTCTGGAATGGGTCGCCCTCCAGATAAAGCACAGTATCTACGATGTGCTCCAGCACCCGCGGCCCGGCAATGGCGCCTTCTTTGGTCACATGGCCGATGAGAAAGACCATAGTGCCGCTGGCTTTGGCAAGGCTTTGCAGGCGAGAAGCACATTCGCGCACCTGCGAAACACTGCCGGGTGAAGACTCGCTTTCTTCGGTGTAGATTGTCTGGATCGAGTCGATCACCAGCAACATCGGCTCATAGTGCCGCACATGCTCCATGATCGATTCGAGGTTGGTTTCAGTAATCAGATAGAGATCGGGGGCGCTCAAGCCCATGCGATCCGCGCGCATTTTGATCTGGCGGGCGCTCTCTTCACCGCTCACATACAAAACTCGCCCGGCAGTATTGGCAAGCGCGGCGCTAACCTGAATCACCAGCGTGCTTTTGCCGATGCCGGGATCGCCGCCGATCAGCGCGATGCTACCCGGCACCACGCCGCCGCCCAGCACCCGGTTGACTTCATTGATCGGCACTAAGACGCGCGGCGCATCTTCCATGGTGATGCTGTCCAACGGCTGCGGGTGCATGGCAGGAAACCCGGCGAGACGTGAACGGCCGCCGCCGCCGCTGGATGAGGGTTTGGCAATTTCCTGAACCTGTTCAACCATGGTGTTAAATTCGTTGCAGGAAGGACAGCGCCCCATGTAGCGCGGGGTTTGCCGGCCACAATTGGAGCATACGTAAAGCGTGCGCGTTTTAGCCATGAACTTCTCGTCTTGGAGTTAGAACAAACGGTCTATTTAGTATACCACTGCTTGACCGCTTCCAGCCAATCGGAATTATTGGAATCTACGCCGCTGGCGAACAGCAGCACCCTTCTGGCAATCGCGCTGTCGAGATCGATCACACCTCGCTCCACCAGCGCAGCGAGAAACGGCGCATAGGCCTTTTCGCCGATGGCGACCAGCAGCGCAGCGCCAGTGCTGATGCGCAATTCGGCGTTGGTTTTCCGTTCGGCAGTTTCGAGAAATTCGGCGGTGCTTTCCCAGTCGGGAATGGCGCTCATTTCAGCATCCAGCGACTGCGCGAACGTTAGATTCCAGCCCGCAAGCAAGGCTTCGCTTTCGGCCACTAACGATTGTAAGGCTGTAGATAAGGCTGGCAGGCGGGGATCAGGTTCGCGGCGCACGATAGCGGCGGCCATTTGCGCGGCTCCGGCATCGGTGAATTGAAGCTGGTGGGCAGCTAAAGGGCGCTTCCATTGGCGCAGGATAACGGTGAGCAGGTCTTCCAGCGGGGCATTTTCATAGGCGGCAGCGCGCCGGCTTTCGCGGTCAGGGAGCATAAGCGATCAATTAAAAGGAATTGATAGCTGAACGGGCATTTTTTCAGTCTCGCTCTATAGCAACGCCCCGATTATAGCATCCTTCACATCCTGCTTAGCCACACCATCACGGCGTTGATGCCGCGCAAATTGCGGGCTGTTTCCGGTTCATGCCAGGCAGATATTTCGCGCGCTGCCTGAATCTTCCCTGCCCTAACCGCCTTTCATCCAAACTCCCCGCCGATATAGCGTTCGGTTTCCTCAAACTGCGGCGACTCGAAGATTTGCGGGGTGTGCGCGTATTCCACCAGCACGCCCCAGCGCCGGTCTTTGCCGCCTTCTAACGCCTCTTTACGAATACTGAAAAAGGCGGTCATATCGGCCACGCGCTGCGCCTGCTGCATGTTGTGGGTCACGATCACGATGGTGTATTTTTTGACCAGTTCGCGCATCAATTCCTCAATCGCCTGCGTGGCAATCGGGTCAAGTGCCGAACAGGGTTCATCCATCAAAATGGTGTCCGGCTCAATGGCAATCGTGCGGGCGATGCACAAGCGCTGCTGCTGCCCTCCGGAAAGCGCGAGTCCGCTTTTCTTGAGGTCATTCTTGACCTCATCCCACAGGAACGAACCCTTGAGGCTGCGCTCGACAATTTCATCCAACTGTTTCTTGCCGCGCACGCCTAACAAGCGCGGGCCATAGGCCACGTTGTCGTAAATGCTCTTGGGGAAGGGGTTGGCCTTCTGAAAGACCATGCCGATGCGGCGGCGCACTTCGACAGCATCAATATTCGAGGCATACAGGTTTTCGCCATTATAGACCACCTCACCGGTCACGCGCGCGCCGCCGATCAGGTCATTCATGCGGTTAATTGAGCGTAAAACGGTGCTTTTGCCGCACCCTGACGGGCCGATGAAGGCGGTGATTTTCTGGCGCTGAATGTTCAGGCTCACGTCTTTTACGGCCAGCTTTTCGCCATAAAAAACGTTCACATTATGCAGTTCGATGGCATATGCGCCGGTTGTTTGTCGAGCAGCTTTGGCAGCGCTCATGCGGTCAGGCTCCTTCGCGCGCGCTGGCGCAAAATGATAGCGGTTGCGTTCAAGATGAGTAACAGGATCAGCAGAACGATGATACCGGCAGCGGCAGCGACGCGGTATTCATCCTGCGGGCGGCTGGTCCAGTTATAAATCAGGATTGGCAGCACCGTGAATTTGGACTGCAAACCGGTCGGGTCAAACAGGATAAACGTGGACGCGCCGATGATGATCAGCGGCGCGGTTTCGCCAATTGCGCGGGACATGCCCAAAATAGTGCCGGTCAGAATGCCGGGCAGCGCCGAGGGCAGCACCACTTTATAGATGGTTTGCCAGCGGGTTGCACCCAATCCATAACTGGCTTCACGCAGTGATGAGGGGACGGCGCGAATGGCTTCCTGCGCGTTGATGATGATGACCGGCAAAATCAGCAGCGCCATGGTCAGCGCCGCGCTGATTATGGTGCGCCCGCCGGTGACAGGCGAAAGCGCACGCACAAAGATAGCTAGGCCGAGCAAGCCGTAGATGATTGAAGGCACACCCGCCAGATTGCGGATGTTGGTTTCAATCAAGCGGTTGATTCTGGCGGTACGCGAATTCTGCGATCCGGACGTGTATTCTTCAAGGTAAATGGCCGCGCCCACGCCAATCGGAAAGGCGATGAAGATGGTGACGATCACCACATACAGCGTTCCCAGAATGGCGGTACGCGCGCCGGCAGCGGCCGGGTTGGAAGACATCGGCGAGGTCAGAAAGTCCAGATTAATCCATGACTTGAAGAACAGCGTTGCGCCCTGTGCGGCATAATTTTCCTGAAACTCGGCTTCGATCTGATCACGCTCGAAAAGGGATGCTGTCAGCGACCATGTTTGCAGGATGGTGGGTTCGATCACCTGTTCTTCAACGATGGCGATCAATTGAGGCTGACCTATATTGTTGAGCAGCAGTTCTGCCTGCTGTTCTACTGAAAGCTCGCGGATAGTCAGGTCGGCTGTGCCTGCCGGTAACACTGTGTTTGAAAGCAGCGCGCTCAACGGCAGGGTGGTGAATACCGCAGGATCGCCAGCGTAGAGGTAATCGCGCACATAAACCGGCAGGCGGTTGGCGCGGTTTTCGACCAGTATCATCACCAGTTCTTCTTCAGGCAGCGCGCCCAGATCGCCATTTGCTGCCAGCGTGATCGGGTTGATGGCGTAGTCTTCCACCACGTATCCCAGCGCCGAATTCAGAATATTGAAGAACAGGGCAATCAGCGCGAGGAAGGCTGCTACCAGCGCCAGTTGGAAGAAGCGCCGCCACAAACGACCGCGAAAATGCCGCGAGCGTAAATTGCGTTTGAAGGCGTCTTCATCGCGCAGGTATTCCTGCGTTTCGCTTGAAATCGTATTGACCGCCATTACTGGTAAACCTCACGGAAGCGCCGTGTAACCCACTGGCTGATGAAATTCAGGGCGAGGGTGAAAACGAACAGCGCCAACCCTAATGCGAACAGGCTTTGATAGTCAATCGAGGCGTAGCTCAAGTCGCCGCCGCTAATGCGGGCGATATGCCCGGTCACGGTTTCGCCCGAACCCAGCGGATTGACGGTCAGGTTGGCAACCGGGCCTGCCCCGGCGGCCAGCGCCACGATCATGGTTTCGCCCACAGCGCGGGCAATGCCGACGATGAACGAGGCAATCAGACCCGAAAGCGCGGCTGGAACCACGACTTTCGAAATAGTTTCAAATTTGGTGGCGCCCAGCCCGTAAGAGGCTTCGCGCAGGGAATTAGGTACCGCGCGCAGGGCGTCTTCGCTCATCGAGGCGATAGTTGGCAAAATCATGATACCCATGACCAGCCCCGCTGAAAGCATGTTGTAAATAGAGACGTTATTTTCGCCGAGGATGACCCTTAGCACCGGGGTCATAAAGGTGAGCGCGAAAAAGCCGTAAGTAACGGTGGGAATGCCCGCTAGTATTTCGAGAATCGGCTTGAGCTTGTCGCGGGTGCTGCCTTTGGCATATTCGCTCAGGTAAATCGCGCCGCCAATTCCCAGCGGTAGGGCCACCACCATCGCCCAGAAGCTGGTGACGATGGTGGCATTCAGCAGTGGCAAAATGCCGAATTCACCGGCGACGGGCTGCCAGCGCGTGCCAAAAATGAATTCTGGCAGCGTCACCAGACCGCTGGTGAAGAAGGCAATTGATTCGCTCAGCAAAACGATAATCAGCGCAATCGTGGTGAAAATGGAAAGGATGCCGCAAAAGAACAGCAGGATGCGAACGAGGCCGTCAACCGGGCGGGGGCGTTTCTGTAGGCTTCCTCTGCGCGGTTCCGGCCCGCGCGCAGTGGTTATCCCTATATTCTGCGCGGCAGGTTGTTCCTGACCCGCTCCCAGCGTAGTTGCCATAAAGATGGGTTCTTTCTGTGATGAGCTTTCGTGCGCGACCATAACTTGTTAACGGCTGCCGCGAATAGACAGCAATTGAGGAAAGTCCGGAATCGGGCTTTCCTCAATCAGAAACTTTACGAAACGGTTACTGACCCAAAGCGGCAAGCAGATTTTCCTTAGCCAGATTCAGCGCGTCAACGCTTGCGGGGAAGTAACCCACTTCAGCGATCACGTCGTTCACGTTGGTCAGGTAGAAGCTGATGAATTCACCAACCTGCGGCTTTTCAGTGATGACCGAAGGCGCGCTGTAGATGAACAGCGGGCGGGCCAGCGGATAGCTGCCATCTTCGGCGGTCACTTCGTCCGGAACAATCACGCCGTCACCAGCGTCAACGCCCAGCAGCTTCAGTTGGTCAGCATTTTCCACGAAGTAGGCAAAGCCGAAGTAACCGATGGCGTAGGGGCTGCCTTCAATACCCTGCACCAGCACGTTGTCGTCTTCGCTCAACTGGATGCCGGGGGCGATCAAAACGGCTTCAGCGCCAGCAGCAACATCATCTTCAGCATCCGGGAACAGGGGGGCGGCGGCTTCTTCTACAAAGTAGTCAAACGTGCCGCTGTCGCTGCCGGGGCTAAACAGTTGAATGGTTTCTGCCGGGAAGCTAGAGTCAACCTGATCCCAGGTCGTAACCTGGCCGGTGAAAATCTGTCCCAGTTGTTCCAACGTCAAGCTTTCGAGGAAGTCATTTTCGGCGCTGACCACGATTGCCAGCGCGTCAGTACCGACACGAAATTCAATCGGCGTGCGGCCGTTGGCTTCGCAAGCCGCAATTTCTGCTGCTTTAATCGGGCGGCTGGCATTGACGATATCGGTTTCCGCGGCTTCGCAGAAGCGTTCAAAACCGCCGCCGGTGCCGATGCTGTCAACAGTGATTTCGCCGCTGTAACCTTCGTCGGTGAACAAAGCGGCAACTGCCTCGGTCAACGGGAACACCGTTGAGCTGCCAGCGATGATCAAGTCGCCAGTCACGGCCAGCGGATCAACGAGGGGAAGTTCAATGGGCGTCACTTCTGCTGCTTCGGCGGTGGCATCCTGTGCCATGGCTGCTAACGGCAAGGCAGCTGCTGAAATCATGAGGCCGGCAGTGATAATACGCTTCAACATTTACTTTCATCTCCTGAATTGCGATAGATATTGATTAACCACGACCAATCTAACGCTATTCAGTTAATGATTATCAACAATCGTTTTAAGGAAGCTGACCGGCTGTGTTAATGCGGTGTTAAATCCTGACGAAAAACGGACAACAATTGGTGAAAATGGAGAGTTCCGGGTTATAACGAAGGCACAGGTTATTTTATGAATAAAGGAATGAAGCTGTGAAGAAGCATTTGGCGCTACTAACGATGATCGTTGTGCTCGTAACCAGCGTGATGGCGGCCAGCGCGCAGGAACGCACGCTGCACGTGTTTGCGGCATCTTCGCTGACCGACGTTTTTGAGGATATTGCGGCGGCGTTTGAAGCCGAACATCCTGGAACCAACGTGATCTTCAGCTTTGCCAGTTCGTCAGATCTAGCGGCACAGTTAGCAGAAGGCGCGCCTGCCGATGTCTTTGCCAGCGCGAACACCGCGCAAATGAACGCAGCGCGCGAGGCGGGGCGGATCGCTGGAGACCCGGTTATCTTCGCCCGGAACCGGTTGGTATTGATTGCGCCTGCTGATAACCCGGCGGGAATTACCCGCTTGCGCCATCTGGCGAATGAAGGCGTGATGCTGGTGATCGCCGCGCCGGATGTGCCGGTGCGAACTTACACCGATGCTATGTTGGAACGCCTTCTGAATTACCGCGCTTATGGCGAAGCTTACCGCGAAGCCTTCATGGCGAATGTGGTCTCGGAAGAACAGAATGTGCGCCAGGTATCGGCAAAAGTGGCGCTTGGTGAGGCCGATGCGGGCATTGTGTACGTGTCAGACGTGACGCCGGATATTAGCGATCAGGTGATCGCCATTCCGATACCGGATGTTCTGAACACAATTGCCACCTATCCGATTGCTGCAACCAACGACAGCGCAAATCCCGAATTGGCGCAGGCGTTCATAGATTACATCTTGTCAGATGCCGGGCAAGACATGTTGGTTCACTGGAATTTCGTCTCTGTGCGTGAGTCGTAACCAACGCTCACTCCCGCCCCTGCTTCCTGATAAGGGCGGCGGGGATAAGGCGGAATGAAATCACGTTGAGGGCATAAAATGAGACCGCCGGAGCGAACCCCGGCGGTCTTTTCTAGCGGTGCGTTTGGGAGCGGCGCTCCCGGGCGTAGAGTCACCCGTAAAGCTCGCTCACCGAAGGGAGGATCAGTCGGCGCACACTCCCAAAAGACTGCGACTACCCACAGATCACCTCCTCTCGTTTCAATGGACATTAGTTATAATTTAGCACAGATTTGCGATCTGGCAAGTAGGTCGAAGATTAAG
>JACSRP010000090.1 GCA_014879665.1 Anaerolineae bacterium
GCCTTTTTGAACCTGATGGGCGCGCATACGCCCTATGTGCCGCCGCAGGATGCGCTGGATCATATTGCGTCGGAACTGCGCCGCAACAAACCGGCATTTGAGTTTGTGCGCCGCTTCAATGCCGATGCCGCCGCGTGGGAAAGCCCGCAAGAGCCGCCTCTGGCTGACTGGCAGCAGCAGGCGCTGTTCGATTTTTATGATGCGGAAATTTTCGCGCAGGATCAAGAAATGGGGCGCTTACTGGCGCATTTAAAAGCCACCGACGCGCTGGAAAACACCACCGTCATCATCACGGCAGATCACGGCGAGTCACACGGCGATCATGACTTTTTCGGGCATGGATTCGGCGTGCATCAGGAATTGACGCATGTGCCGCTGGCTATTTCTGGCGAACGCTTCGCTCACGGGGGCGATAACGACCAAAATATTTCAACCCGCTGGCTGTACCAGACGATTCTCGATCTGGCAGAAGCGGCGCCGCGTCCCGATGAAGCGCCGTTTGCCGCCCGTTCGCTGGCGAACCCTATCACAGAGCAGTCGATTGCTTCGGAAGCCTTCGCAGTGAATACCTTCCTGAATGTGCTGGAGCATCGCAACCCGTCGGTGATTGAGCGAATGGCGCTTCGGGAAATGCGCCGCTCTGTGGTTGAAGGCGATTATAAACTGGTGCTGCGCGGGGATCGCCCGATTGCACTGTACAATATCGCGCTGGATTCCGCCGAGACCCGCAACCTGATCAAGAGTGAGCCAGCCCGCACTGTCGCCTTACAGCGCGCCGCTGGTCTGCTAGCGCCGGACGCCGAATCGGGCGAAACCGCCGAACAGGATGAGAAGGTGCTGGAACACCTGCGCGTGTTAGGGTATATAGATTGAATAGTATGAGGCTGCATTTTCTCGACGATGCATGTATCGTCCCTACATCTAATGATCGCCGTTCGTAGGGGTGAGGCATGTCTCGCTCGACTTTCTTCAATATGCGCTATTTAACCCTCTCCGAACTGATCTACATCAATGGCGCAGTGCTGGATAATGACAAGATCATGACCGGCAAGCAGAAGGTGCGCGATATTAATCTGCTGGAAGCCGCCGTACAGCGCCCCGCCGCCAGCGCTTTTGGCGAGGATGCCTACCCTACGTTACGCGAAAAGACGGCGGCGCTGCTGCATTCGCTGGCACGCAATCACCCGTTCACCGATGGCAATAAGCGCACGGCGGCAGTGGCAGCGGTATTCATGTTTGCGGTGAACGGCCAGCACGTGATCTGGGATCAGGCGGAGGCGCTCGATACTTTTATTGCGGTGGCGAAAAACTGGCTGGAAGTTCCGGCGCTGGCGGCATGGTTCACGCTTCAGGAATGCCCGCAGTCACCGGAGCCAGATGAAGCGTGCGATATTGCCGCTATCCGCCAGATTTTGATGGAGCAGAAATGGCTGCTGGATGAGCTTCAACATCAGTGATCCCACCCCGATCACGGCTTACGATCTCATTGATATCAACAACGAAGTCACGGACGATGAAAGTTACGTGCGCGATATTCACCTGTTAAATTCTGCCGTGCGCCGCCCGTATATTGTGCTGTTTGGAGAGCCGCAGTTCCCTACACCGGTAGACAAAGCTGCCGCGCTGCTGCATTCGCTGGCCTATCATCATTTATTCGCCGATGGCAATAAACGCACGGCGGTTCGCGCAGCGCAGCTTTCGCTGGAACGGCATGGCTACTGTTGGAATTACGACCCGGCGCGGGATGCCGATTTTGTGCTGGAAATTGCGCAGGGCAGGCACGAAGTTGGGGCCGTAAGCGCATGGTTGAGGGAATGGGCGACTGCGCCCATGTAGCCAGAGTTGCGTGAAAAACAGACATGCACCACAATAAGCTCTATAAATTGATCACCAGTGGATACACCATCTATGTTTACCAAAGGGTCAAGTAGTCTACAGCGTGATCATCGCGGCAAACAGTCAAGCCCTTCTTCGGTCACCTTCACTCAAACCAGCCGCGTTGATTCACAATTTCAGCGATCTCAATCATCGCTGCATCCGCAGAACATCATGAAATTGCAGCGGACAGTGGGCAACCGCACTGTACAGCGGATGATGACTCAGCAAAATATGACCGCCGCCCCCACAGTTCAATGCACCCCCGCAGCCGACAGTTTAAGCGAAGATCAGCTCATTCGCGCCGTTAAATATAACAAATCACGGCATTACAGCGAAGATGTGATCAAGCAGATACAACATGCTGTTGGCGTGAATGACGATGGCATCATGGGCGAGGATACTGCCCGCGCGGTGGCGACATGGCAGGCGCAGAATGGGGTTGAGGTTGATGGGAAGATTGGCCCCAATACTTATGCCCGCTTGCTGCCAGCCGCGCAAACACCCGCCGCTGTTCAGCCCGCCGCCGCTGAAACTGAGACTGAACAAGGCGAGAATACAGCCCAACCTGAGCAAGGCGGAATTATCAGCGACCTTGTGGGTGGGTTAAGCAATATGTGGGACAGCATCGGAGATACTGCCGGTCAATGGTGGGATCAGATCAGCGATATGGTCGGAAATCAACCCGCGCAGCCAACCCCGGGCGAAAACACTCCCGATCAGCCAGCGCCGCCTCAACCCAGCGAACTGGATCAACTTATGCTGCAAGAACGCTTGAGCATTGACGAGATTCGGCGGGCGCGAGAGCTGATCAACGAGGTCACAGACGAGCAGACGCGCGGCGATCTGTACGAAGCCCTGCAATCTAAAGTTGAATATCACAGCCAGCGCGATAACGAATCTACGTCTGGCGGCAAGAATATTGGCGACGTGATGTGTAATCTTACGTCGTTGGCGATGGCGCTTTCCTATCTGGGCGTAGCAAATCCAGATCCAAGTAAGCAATACGAAGACGCGCTGGAAGACATTCGCGTTGAAAAGAAGCTGCCTGCGCGCACCACCGCTGAAGGCTGGGGCGGCGTGGCGAAAGAACTGGGCGTGGCCGCAGAA
Source organism: Anaerolineae bacterium (assembly GCA_014879665.1). Lineage (GTDB taxonomy): Bacteria > Chloroflexota > Anaerolineae > Aggregatilineales > Phototrophicaceae > Flexifilum. The sequence continues at coordinate 2,986 of JACSRP010000090.1, forward strand.
TTTTTAGGCTATGACTTGAAGAAAGATAAAGAGTGGTACATGGCAAATGTCGATCCGAAACTGCGCGAAGGCTACGCAGTAATGATGAGTATCAGCGGGCATATTGTGCGCATGCAGGACGTAACCGAAAATGGCCTGGTGATTGACGATCCGTATGGTGTGGTTAATCTACAGGCAGGCGAGGGCTGGAGTTACGACAAAGACAAAAAGAACGACCGCGAAGGCGAAAACACAAATCGCGGTGAAAACAGCGTATGGGCGTGGGATGCGGTGAAGGTTCATAACATGCGCTGGATCGCGGCGCTGAAGTAAATCTTCAGGGTTCACTGAATAAATTATGCTGGGATCGCAGCCTACAGATAAAGCCGCCTATACAATTCTGCCTGCCGTTCTCGCGCGGTTTTAAGCGCAGAGATGCCAGCTCCGCGCGGTTGAATCATCTCTAGCTGCCGCGGCGGAAAACCTGTGAGAGAATGGCCGTCGGCTGCCAGCAGCAAAACAGCGACCCCTCGCGCCGAAAGCTCCTGTTCCGCCAGCAGTGTAATTGGCAGCGCCAGCGCGTCGGCCATTATTTGCGTCCACGCTCTGGAGTTTTCTAACGCGCCGCCGCTGGCAATCACCTTACTTGAAGGCATTTCAAACTGTGAATCGATCATCGCCAGCCGCAGCGCAACCCCTTCCAGCGCCGCCTGAACGATGTCTAATGGCTCAGTGGATAGATGCAGCCCGTGAATAGTTCCGACAGCATCCAACCGCCATCCGGGGCTGCGTTCGCCTGCAAACAGCGGTAAAAAAGTGAGATTGTGGCTATCAGGGGCACGCTTCAGCAGCTCAGCTTCAAGACTAGCGTGATCTGGCAGATGCAGCTTTTCTCGCAGCCAGCGAAAAATATTGCCGCCCTCGTTTGTAGCCCCGCCGATCAGGTGATGGCGCGCATCAATGCGGTAGCTCCACAAACCGTGTGGCACAGCCGGCAAAGTTTCAAGAGAGACACGCCGCAATGCAGCCGTAGTCCCCAGCGTAAGCGCGGCGGTCTCTGGCTGAATGGCCCCTGAGCCGATATTGGCAGCAGCGCCGTCACCAACGGCCAGCGCAAATGGCAGCTCACGCAAAACCGGC
>JACSRP010000067.1 GCA_014879665.1 Anaerolineae bacterium
GCAGTAGGCGACAATACTGCCATCATGGGTGAAGCTCATATCGAAGGCGCTGGCGTAGCTGTTTTCGGGAAGGGGTAGCGAGAGCGGCTCACCTGCGCCGGCACTGTTAACAGGCAGCAGGCGACTGGTGATTGCATCATATAAATAAGCAATGACTGGCGATTGGGCGGAAATTGGAGTATTAAACACCAACAGTATGAGGAATAGTCCAAGAAAAAGTCTATGCAGCATCAGGCATCCTTGGCAAAAGCATGGGGCATAAGAGATTCAATTTCAACCATGATGAAGCGCGGGTAAATTAACGACGGCGCCGAAAGCGCCGGAAGATAAACCAGTAAATTATAAATATGGCTGGAGCGATGCAGCACAACGCCTGTCCTAGAAAGCCGCCCTGCGCCCCCGCGAAATTCCATACCGTAACAATGGTGCCGTTCAGCAGCGTCAGGACGAAATTGATCACTGGAACGATGACGTTGTTAAACAGGTTGGTCAGGAAGGTATCTGACTGCTGCGCTGTAGAATCTGTGATCACGATGGCCGGGGCAACTGTGGAAATAGCGCCCGGAACTGCGGTGACCACCACCTGCTGCGCCTGCGGGCCAATTGTGACCTGACCGGGCAGCAGCGTGGCGGCTGACTGCCCCTGCGCGCTAAATCCACCTCCACCACTGCCGCCGAACGGCACTATGTTTTGAGGCTGTCCGTTAGAAAACAGCGGCGTGATCGAAGGCATAGGCTGCTGTGAAGGGGCAGAAGGGATACCGGCGCTGACTGCTAGCGCAGTGATAAACAGCGCTGCAAACGCGCAGATCAGGATCATTTTCCTCAGCATTGCGCCCGCCTACCTCTCAGCAAAACAGTCAGGTTATACACCTCTGAAAATACCCTGAAAAGGGGGTTTGCTGCAAATGGGGTATGCATTTACGCTGAGTCGTTTTCAGCAGTTTCAAGAATTTTGAAACCCATCGCCTGATGAAGAATTTCAGCATTGGCGCGCTGACGGGTTATTTTCCCCTGATCAACTTCCTGCTGAAGCCGCTTAATCAAATCTACCTGCTTCTGAAGGCCGGTGGTGTTGGCGGCACGCTGCATGGTAATGGCCGGGTTAGAGGTGGGGTAACGCGCAAAGATTTCTTTCATCTCGTTTAGCGTCCGCTCACGGCGGGCAACCAGCGAGTTCGAGATGCCGGAATAAATGCGATACTCGCAGGTGATCCGTCCAAGAGGGCTGAACGAAAATTTTCGAGAAGCGCGGATTAGATATTCCCAATCTTGAAGTATTTCGAGAGGCGGTTCATACCCGCCGATGGTCTCTTTGACTTCTTGATGGATGAGCGCGGCGTGAATAACGATGTGATTCGAGTAGAGCAGCTCATCTGCGTTGAACTTCCAGGGTACCGGGTAAATGCGCTGCATTGGCGCGAGCCGATCTCCATCTTCCTGCATCAGCACACGGGTGTAATGGCTGTAGAGGATACGGGCTTCAGGGTTTTGCTGAATCAGATGCGCAAAAGCGGCAAGATGATGGGGGTAGATGATATCATCGTCATCTAAGTGAATGTAATATTGACCGCGCATAGCTGCCAAGGCCGTATTGGTTGCATCACTTGGGGATCGAGGGGCATCATGAGTGAGATATTGAATTGGGTAATATGATTCAAAGGGCTGAACCACTGACGTAACGTCCTCACCGCCATCGTTGACCACGATCACTTCATAGTTGCAATCTCGCTGCAAGGCCAAACTCATCAGCGCATTATGAAGTTTTTGCGGGCGATTGCGCGTGCGGACCAAAACGCTGATGAGAGGCTGAGGGGATGCTTTCCCATTCAACGTGGGCTTAAAACGCAGAAACGCATGATCTACAGCATATTCGGCAAGCCGGTTGTGATAGGTCACGATGTTTTGTGAAATTAAGTCGGTGTGATCGAGATCGTTTTCTGAAAAGGTCTTGCTTCCGAAATGATAAACAAAGGCATTCTGGGCAATGGCTAATTTCAGGCCGATCAGAAGTGTACGCGCCCCTAAATCTTCATCTTCATAGTTGCCTAGGCTGTACTGCTCATCAAAACCGTTGAGCAGCCGAAAAATAGTTTTACGTATGGCGACGCAGAAAAATGCAAGCCGTTCCGGAACAAATACAACCTCTTTATTACCCTGAATCTGGCGAGCATAGTCCTCTGCCGCCTCTGGTTTCAGATTTTTCGCATCCAGAGCAATCTGATCGCCTTCGCCAACATAGTTGGTTAAGGGGCTGCACACCCCAATAGACTCGTCGGCGCGCAAGGCTTCGATTAAATGCTGAATGCTCCCTTTTGTGAACAGCACATCACTATTGGACAGCAGAAAAAATTCCCCTCTCCCATAACGAGAACCGATATTCATTCCCGCGCCATAGCCAACGTTGCTGCTCACGCGCAAGAGCGTCGTATTGGCGTGAAGCTGCGCAAAGCTGCTCAGCCATGCTTGAGTTTCAGGGGATGAGCCGTTGTCCACCAGAACGATCTCATAGCTGATCTCTGTTTGAGTCAAAATCAGACTTTCAAGGCAGCGCTTCACATAATCGAGCGCGTTGAATACGGGGATGATCACTGTGACTAATGGGGAAAGCGGCATCACAGCCTGTTTGCAAACAGTGACGACCTGTGTGCTGGCAGAGAAGGTTGGCAGGTGATCTTGCAGCACCACAGGAGTCATGTGAAATCGGCGCTCACCCCCAAGCCAGCGGACGCCGCGCCGCGCAAAATGTACAAGCCCTTCTTCGCGGAGCGTGCGTACAGCGCCGAAAAACACCTGATGTGTTCGGTTTAGCATTTATCAAATCTCCACAAAGGGGGCGACTTTGGTGTGTTAGACCTTAAGCGTGAGAATTTTAGAGTGGTAAGAATAATAGCACTACCATATTCCATAAGGTAGGATTTATTTATTAGACGTTGGGATTATCGTTATGGAGGGTACCAGCAGCTATTATGCAAATTGAAAATGTGAGCGTTGTGATCCCCTGTTACAACGCCGAAGCATATATTGTTGAGGCACTGGACAGCGTTATTGCGCAGACGCGGCCGGTGAGCGAAATTGTTGTAGTAAATGATGGTTCAACGGACAATTCACTGACATTGATTGAGGCATTTTCGGCAAGGCAGGCGCGTGGGCTGGTGCGTATTATCTCTCAGCCGAACATGGGCGTTGCAACAGCTCTGACGGTGAGCATCGAGAATGCTTCTCATAATCACGTGATTCCGATGGGCGCCGATGATCTCCTGCATCCGCGGGCCGTGGAATTGTTACTGAATTATGCCCACCTCCATCCCGAACATGCGCTTATTTATGGCGACTACTATCTGATGGATCAGGCAGGAAATGTGACCGGTGAAATACGCCACAGCCAGCGCCGATGCGATCCTTTAGAGGGAAATATCCTTGCAACGATGTTATGGGAAAACGTAACCGGAGCAGGAAATTGCATTCGCCGGGATGCAGTGCTCAGTGTAGGCGGCTACCTGATAGACCCGGAAATTTCTAAAACCGGAACTTTGGCAGATGTGCTGCTTAATTACCGCCTTCTGTTAGCGGGGCATACTTTTGGATATGTTCCAGAATTTATCTTTTATTATCGGAATACGCCCGGCAGCGTGAGTAAAAACCGACCACAAGTACAGGCTGCCATGCCGCGGGTGATGGCGGAAGTATTCCGCATGAATCCGCATATAACGGCTGAAGCGTTTGTGCAGATGCGGCAGTGGCGCGCGGAACAGCTTCGCGACAGCTTTCTGACGATTGAAGCCAGAGATCAGCAGATCGAGGGGCTGCTTCAGGAAATTGAGGTGGCGCGGCGATATCAGCGGGGGCTTGAGGAGAGACTTGAGAAGTGTGAATGATCGGGTAGCGGCTTTTTAGGATATGCTCCGCAAACTTTCAAGATTTCGGCGAAAATATCTCTAAGATGCATATTTCTTCTGCTTGACTCTCAACGATTACTCTGCGTATACTTGGCGGCATGAATAAAGGTGTGGTTTTCTCGATGCGAATGTACCGCGTCTCTCCCCTTCAGGGCAGACTCCAGTAAGCCGCGCCTATGACACAATTTGTAAATCGCGAGCCGTCTGTCCCTGACAGGCGGCTTTTTTGTTGTTAAAACACGCAACCTCATCTCGTTGCGCTGCGCTTAACTCTCCGCTTCGTACACGGAGAGCGGGAATAAGAGGTGAGGTCTATCTTACACGGCGAAAGGGAAGCACCGGTAATGAGCAAATATATTCACGTTTCGGTTGCGTGGCCGTATTCTAATGGCGATCTTCACGTCGGGCATCTGGCAGGCGCGTACTTGCCGGCGGATATTTTCGCCCGCTATCACCGCTTGAAGGGCAATCAAGTGTTGATGGTGTCTGGCTCGGACGCGCATGGCACGCCGATTTCGGTGGAGGCCGATAAGCGCGGGGTTTCGCCGGTGGAAATTTTCACCAAGTATCACGAACGTTTCTTGCTGACGCAGCAAAAGATTGGCATCAGCTATGATCTGTTCACGCATACGGACACCGAAAATCATCACCAGATCGCGCAGGAAATATTCACGCTGCTTTTAGAACGCGGCTTCCTGTATCTGGAGACGCAGGCGCTGCTGTACAGCGAAAAAGAGCGCCGCTTCCTGCCGGATCGCTATGTGGAGGGTGAGTGTTATATCTGCCACTACGCCGGCGCGCGCGGCGATCAATGCGATAACTGTGGCAACCTGCTGGAGGCGACCCAACTGATCAACCCGCGCAGCAAGAATGACCCCAGCGATCATTTAATTGTGCGCGAGAGCGAGCATTATTTCCTCGATTTGAGCAAGTTCAGCGGCCAACTGCTGAAGTATCTGGATAAGCATGAGCATCACTGGCGGCCAAATGTGGTGCGCTTCAGCCGCAACTTTATTTCTGAAGGGCTGCGCGGCAGGCCGATCACCCGCGATATTGACTGGGGCGTTCCGGTGCCGCTGGAAGGCTGGGAAGATAAGCGCCTGTACGTATGGTTCGATGCGGTGATGGGCTACCTGACGGCCAGCATCGAATGGGCGAAACACACCAACCAACCGGACGCCTGGAAACACTGGTGGTATAACCCTGACGCTGAAATCTATAACTTCATCGGCAAGGACAACATCCCCTTTCATACGATCATCTGGCCGGCGGAACTGCTGGGCATTGATGGCATTTATAACGACGCGACGGGTATCAGCCTGCCTTACGATGTGCCGGCAAATGAGTTCATGAACATCGAAGGCGCGCAGTTCAGCAAAAGCCGCAATTGGGCGATCTGGCTGCCGGATATTCTGGAGCGCTACCAACCGGACGCGATCCGCTATTACGTAGCGGCGACTTTCCCGGAAACCCACGACAGCGATTTTGCGTGGGATGGATTCTTCAACCGCGTGAACGGCGAACTATTGGCGGCATGGGGCAATCTGGTCAACCGGATGCTGAGCTTCGCCTATAAGCGCTTCGAGGGCAAAGTGCCGGTCATTGACACCCTAACCGATGCTGACAAAGCGATGATCGCGCGTTCGGAAGCGGCGTTTGAGGAAGTGGGCAGCCTAATCGAGCAGGTGCGCCTGCGTGAAGCCTTGCAAACCGCAATGAGCATCGTGCGTGAGGCCAACGGCTATCTGGATGGGCGCAAGCCCTGGCAGACGATCAAGGATGATCCAGCAGATGCGGCGCGCGCGGTCTATGCAATTCTGCGGGTGATAGATAATTTGAATCTGGTGCTCTCGCCGTTCCTGCCATTTTCGGCGCAGGCGGTGCATGAATATCTAGGCTATGACGGCCAGCTATTCGGGGAACAGCATATCGAAGCGTATGCCGAAAACGTGCGCTCGCATAATGTGCTGGTTTACGACAGCAGCACGGCGGCGGGCAAGTGGAAGAAGCGGGCGCTGCCACAGGGGCAGGCGCTGCGCGAACCGAAGGCGCTGTATACTAAGCTCGATCCTGAAATCATTGAGCAGGAGCGCGCGCACCTGGGGGCGGAGCGGGTGGAACACGAGATTTTCGTATAAATTTACCCTTGCCCCTGCCCCTCAGGGCGCTGAGGGGAAAGCTATAGGTGTAAATATAATCGGATTTGTGGGGCGAGCGATGATGGCTCGCCCCGTTTTATTTGCAGGTATTGCCTGCTTTGTGCTAGACAATAAACAGTAGGTTTATGCCTCGACAACCGGCTTGCTCATCACCAGCACCGTCCATGTGCCAGACTGTACGGTTTTGCCGGCCTGATTGATGATCTTGACTTCCAGCGTGACCATGCCGCCGCCTAAGCGCCGCGCCTCTTTCATCTCAATCACTGTTAGTTCGACATGCAGTGTATCACCAATATAGACTGGCAGGCTGAATTTCATCTCCAGACCGCGAAAGGCGAGGACGGTGCCTTCCATGAAGCCCAGCTGGTAGGCCTGCCCGACAGCATAGCTGAGCGACAACATGCCGTGCGCGATACGCTGCCCCATCGGGTGATTTTTCATGTATTCGGCGTCGGTGTGCATCGGGTTATAGTCGCCGGTCAGGGCGGCGAAATTGACAATATCGGCTTCGGTGATGGTGCGACCACGGGTGCGCATCTTCACGCCAATTTCGTAATCTTCGTAGTACAGCCCCTGCTGGCTGGATGGTGCAGTCATCATCATGTCCTTTGGTCAACGAGTTCAAGTGATGCCTATTGTAACCCGCGAAGTGTAGAGTGGTCACGGTGGATAAGACAACGATGAACCGCAAAGATGACAGGGGTCGTCAAAGATGTGGTGCTACCATGCGCCCTATATCTCCGTTATGCTAGCCATATAACGAATTGAGAAAGTGACGTGGAAAATGGATTTATCTGCTATTCGCGCTTATGTTGAACAAACTGCAATACTTGCCGGGGAAACTGCGATGCGCTATTTCCGACAGCCGATGCAGATTGGCACCAAGCGCAATATCCGCGATATGGTGACCGATGGCGATAAGGCATCAGAGGCGGTGATTCTGCCGCGCCTGCGTGAGGCCTATCCTCAATTTAGTATTGTGAGCGAAGAAAGCGGGCGTTCAGAGGTGCCGGGCGCGGCCTATTTCTGGCATATTGATCCGATTGATGGCACCACTAATTTCGCCGCCGGGCTGCCGCATTTTTCAATCAGTATTGCGCTGGCCGACGCGGGGAATCAGGCGCTGGTAGGGGTGGTTTACGATCCCTGCTACAAAGAATTGTTCAGCGCGGCGCGGGGCATGGGAGCGACGTTGAACGGCACGCCGATTCGGGTTTCGGGTACGCCAGTGCTGGAACAGTCGCTGTTGAGCAGCGGCTTTTCGGCAGATCGCAACGGGCGGGAGATCGGCAATTTGAACGTGTGGCATGATATGCTGCTGTACTGTCGCGATCTGCGGCGGCTGGGTTCGGCGGCGCTGGATCTGGCATATGTGGGCGCGGGGCGGCTGGATGGCTACTGGGAACGCGGCTTGAATACCTGGGACGTGATGGCAGGGATTTTAGTGGCGCGGGAAGCGGGCGGGCGCGTCAGCGATTATGGCGGCGGCGAAAGCGGCCTATACAGCGCGGGCGAAATCGTCGCCAGCAATGGGATCATTCATGACGAGATGTTGGCGGTGATTGCGGGGGCGGGGAAGTAGGTTGTTTTACGACTCTGACCACACGATGCCAATCAGGTAGGTGAGTGCGGTGGTGCCGTAGCCGATCAAGGCCAGTGTGCTGTCGCCGTGCGTGTAAAACAACGTCGAGGTGATCAGCATCCCGGCCACCAGCACCGCGCGGGTGGTTTTGCGCTGCTGCATTTCCAACCGGAATAACTGGCTTTTCAGGTGCGGCGCGGCCTCAACTTTGAGCTTGAGATCGCCATTTTCCAGCCGATCTACAATTTCATTGGATGAGCCGTTGGAACGCCCAAATAGTCCACCTGCAAGATTCATCAACGCCTGACCGCCATTCCCGCTGAACAGATTTTGCAGAATGGGCGCGTTCATCAAGCTGCCTACCAGCGGGTTGATTGCTGGCTTTCCCGCGCTGTTAGGGGTGGTTGCCAGTTTCATGGCGTAGGGCTGAAGCTCGCTCCAGGGGTTAATGGTGGAGTCAAGCGCGGTGGTCATGCCGCTGAGAATGCTGACGGTGCGCCCCAGATAGATGAAATCCTGCGGCACTTGAAAGGGCATCGCGTAGAGCAGATCGCTAAATTCGCGCCCGATGCCGGCCATACTGTCGAAGCTCATATCGCGCATTTGTTCCATGGTGCGCCCCCACACCTGATTGAATACAGCGCGGGTAGCCTCTTCCAGCCGGTCGGTGTCGGCGCCGGGAAGTAAGAAGCCGAGTTGGGAATAAGCGTCAATTAAGCCTCTGGCATCGCGGGTGATGACGGATGAAATGGTGCTGACCAGCCCATCTACCAGCTGAGGGCTGAGCTTTCCGGTCATGCCAAAATCAATGAAGATCAGGTAGAACGGCTTGCCGCCTTCGCTGTTCAGCTTGGCGTACTGGGGGTCGCTGGCGACGGAATCTGGCAGCGGATAGACGAATAAATTGCCGGGATGCGGATCGGCGTGGAAGAAACGTTCTTCAAAAATCTGCTTCAAGTAGGTGTCCAGCAGCCGCTTAGCGACGGCTTTACGGCTGATCCCCGCTGTTTCCAGCGCCGCGTAATCGTCCAACTTGATCGAGGTGACATCTTCCATCGTCAGCACGCGATCAGACGAGTGTTCGCTGTACACTTTAGGCACATAAACGCCCAAATCATGCTTGAATATTTCGGTGAAGCGAGCTGCATTTTGCGCTTCGTGGTGATACGAGAGTTCTTCTAGCAGCACCCGCCCAAATTCGTGAATTAAGGCGACAGCATCGGCACGGCGAGAGATGAACTTGAAGCGCATGGCAACATGACCGACCACGTTCATAGCGGCCAGATCGGTGTGGCAGATTTCGATGATGTTTGGGCGCAGCACTTTGACAACGACACGTTCGCCGTTGTGCAGTTTGGCGCGATGCACCTGCCCGATAGACGCTGCGGCCACCGCTTTTTCATCGAATTGAGCGAAACGGGAAGGGATCGCTCCGAGATCGGTTTCGATGATCCCGCGCACTTTCGCCATCGGCACGCCCGGCACTTCGTCGCGCAGGCTGGCAAGCTCATTGGTGATCTCCGGCGGCAAAATATCGCTGCGGGTGGAGACAAACTGCCCGGCTTTGATCATCACGCCGCCGGTGCTAATGGCAAATTTGCGAAATTCACGCGCATAACCGGTCCAGCGCTTCATGCTGCCGCGTTCTACTCGCGCTGGAAAATAGGACTGCATGAACTTATGCCAGAAAAGCAGGCGTATAAACAGCCACGCGAAGAAAGACAGCACGCGCAGATAGCGCCAGCCCATGCGCAGGGATGATGGGCGCTGCCGCACGATTTCGGCAACATCGGGAATGTGCGATTCCGGAATTTTCGGCGCGATTTCTAGAGTCGGCACAACTTTGGCCGGTGCTTCAGCTTCCAGCAGGGCGACGAATTCCGGTGCTTCGGCCTTCAGATCAGGATTAGCTGCCGGGTTCGGGTGTTTTCCGTTCCCGTTCTGACTGGCGGACGAATTTGATGTTGAGGGAGGCGCTTTCAAATCGAGCATCGGCAATTTCTAAGTCCCATAGGCTATAGGGCAGAACGATGTTGCGGCGGTAGGGGCCAACGCGCAGCGTCAGCTCATCCCGCGAACGGTACATATCGAGGTCTTGCTTGCTGGCGAATGGCAGCGGCACGCGCAGCATGAATGAGCCATCCGCCAGCGATTCAATGCGATGGGTTTTGCCGTCAAACATCTTTTCGGCGGGGCTGCGATCCTTGTAAAGCATATCGCCAAGCTGGCGCAGTTTGTCCAACCCACTCACTTCGCCGCCGAATAACGGCGCTTTGAGCAGCGGCAGTTCGCCAAAGGCTTCGTCTATGAAAGCGATATTTTCCTGCTGGTTGGCTTTCCACATGGCGAAATAGGGATCGGTGACTTCATCGGGAATGATGCGGTTGCAGAGAATCGCATCAGTGGCGTAGCCGTAGAGGTTGAGATAGGTATAGGTACGCTGGGTTTCTTTGATGACCATGCGCTCTGGGTTGACGACTAACCGGATACTAGCAATTTCAGGATCGGTGAGCAGATCGCGCACTTTGTCGAGCGTGTCGAACAGGGCGCGTACTTCGCCCCACGCATCGTTATCGGGCATATTGTTGTTGCCACGCCCAACCAACTTGTTGATCGGGCGGAGGATGCGGGTTGCGCCTTCCGCGAAGCCGATCAGCTTTTCGAACCACCAGCGGGTGACATCGGGCAAGCTGAGCAGGCGCAGGGTTTCAGCGGTGGGGGCGGCGTCTACCACCAGCACGTCAAAATCGCCGCGCTCTACATAAGTATTGATCCACAGCAGGTGCGCACCTTCTTCCAGCCCCGGCAGGATCGTCACCTCTTCAGCGACAATTTCATCCACGCCTTTTCTGGCGAACATGCCGGAAAGATAGGTTTGGATGCGCCCCCAATATTTATCCATAGAGTAGCGGGTATCCACTTCCTGCGCCCAGAGATTAGGGTAAATCTCGACTGGCTCCGGGCCGATCTCCTTTTCTAGCGAGTCGCCAAGGCTGTGCGCGGTGTCGGTGCTGATGACAATGGTTTTCAGCCCCATTTCGGCGCAGCGCAGGGCGGTGGCGGCGGAAATACTGGTCTTGCCGACGCCGCCTTTGCCGGTATGAACGATGATACGCATGTCTGTTGGTTATCTTTCTGAACGGGCGCGTAAGGGCATCAGCCGATTGCGCGAATGTTCACAATCATTATACACAGGGTTTAAAGGCAACCTTTTTTCTGGTCTAAGCTTATGTACGCAAGACGAGGGGATTCCGGTGCAAGAAGCGAGGGAGTGAGCGGGCGTATCATGCCGCGGGGGCGGAGAGGGGTAGATTTTCTGGTTTATTCCTACCCCCTCATTGCGCAGCGTGAAGGTTCTCGTTACGATTTGGGCAGTCTAATAAGATACGTATGAAGGAAGAGCTTGATTGACTGATCCCAAACGCGCCGCAAATTCACGTTATCAAATAGTGGTCAATCTCACCTTGCGCCATGAAATTAAATCGGTGTTGGATATTGGCTGCCGTGACTGTGTGCTGCGTGATGCGCTGAACGACGAACCAGAAACAATGGGTATCAGCTACACCGGCGTGGATATCGTTCAAAACGATGCAGGCACGGTGGATTATATTGGCGATGCAGCCCAGGGGCTGCCGTTTAACGACGGACAATACGAGCTGGTTGCCGGGCTGGATGTGCTGGAACACATAGATGATTTCCAGAAGGCTCTGGATGAATTTGAACGGGTGGCGTCGCGCTGTGTGGTGGTGGCGCTTCCAAACATGGCGCATGTGATGTTTCGCGGGCGTTTTTTGCTGCACGGACGGTTGAACAGCAAATATGATTTGAAATATGGCTACGGGCTGGATCGGCATCGCTGGCTGATGTTGTTACCCCAAACCAATCGCTATTTTGAGGCTTATTGCGCAGATCGTGGTTTTCAGTTAGAACGGTCATATCTATCTTTGGGGGGGCGATTTCTACCCAAAATTGAGCGCGTCCTTAAATGGCTGCATTTTCCTGAGAGCTGGTATGTGTTCACCGTGATTTACATCATGACGAAATCACCGGTAGAGAAAAACTTAGCTTGACGGTGTATCTACAAAGCTGGCGTCGTTTTCTACGGCGTGGATTTCAATGATCTGCCTAGTTGGAAAGTGACCGATTACGGCATCGCGGTTGGCCTGCGACGAGACACGAGCGACCACAATATCGCTGTCCAGATATGGGCTGGTGAGCGCCATCAACTCGCCGTAACTGCGCCAGCGCACATTGTCGCCGCTGACCAGCACTAGTAGATCGCGGCCCGGCTCGCGCCTTGCCTCCACCGCATCTACTAACTCACGGTTGATTAGGTTGAAACCATGCAGCACATTCACCCGCGGCAGACTGTAATTAAAAAAGCTGAGCGCCAGTAAGACAGCAAAACCGGCGTAGACAACATCGTAATGTTTCAGGCGTTGAATCAGCCATGCCAGCGGCAGCGCCGAAAGTATGGCGAGGCTGAATAACGCTTCAAAGTAATAGCGGGTGGAATAGCGCTGAGAGCCGATCCAATAGGTCAACTGGACGATGATCAGCGAGAGGGCAACCGCAGCCAGCAGCCATGTCCATACCGCAGTTCGACCGCGTAAAACCAGCAGCGGCGCGCACAGCCACAGCAGCAGCCCGAAAACGTTGACCCACGCAAATGCAGGAACGCGGGTGAGCGCCCCATCATTCATTAAAAATGGCAGTGCCAGCCAGCCTAACCCCAGCGCCAGCCATAAGAAAATCAGCAGCGAACGCTCTTTGTAAACCACGATGAAGGCGAAAGGCAGCAGTATCCAGCTTAAGCCGGTGGCTGGATAGTAATCGGCTTGATTCACGAAATGATCGGTCAGGTCGGCGCGCACCCCCCCGGAATCGTCACGTATCGATTGAAGCTGCCAGCCGAATAAGTCGGCGGCAGTAAGGGAGAGGTCAAAGCGCATATGGCGCACGCCTTTTTCCAGCGTATGCCCATGGCGGCCATAGCCTTCGCCAAAGCCCACGCGGTCATATGACCAGACGAAGGTATAAAGATTGGTCTGCGGATCGCCGGTCGCCTGATAACTATACAGCGGCACGATCAACGCCAGCAGAATCGTAATCGCGCTCAATGCCGCCAGCGGCGCGAGGAGTCGGGGCAGCAGATCGCGCCGGGTACGCAGGGCGCGCAGCAGGCATACCCCGCTCCACGCGATGATCGGCACGGCGACTGCCAGCGCGGTTGCAGGACGGGTGATGAACACCATGCCCAAAGCGAAGCCGGCCAGCGCGCCCCATCTAAGCGCAGGGCGCAGGGGGCGTTTAAGACTAACTTCACCCTGGCTTACTACGTTCGCCCGTCCCTCTTCGTGCAGGGGGAAAGGATGGGGTGGTGAGGTTTCTTGCACCAGTCGGCCAAACCATAAATCCAGCCGCCAGTAGGCATACAAGAACAGCCCGACCCAGAACAGCGCCGCGCTGTGCCCCATCAGGCTGGCATTGAGCAAAATGGCCATAGGTGAAAAAGCGACCAGCGCGGCGGCAATCACGCCGGTATCTTCGCTCTTGAAGATTTCGCGCCCTATCCGGTAGACCAGCGCCACCGAAAGGGCGGCGAAAAAGGCGTTGATGATCCAGGGCGCGCCAGCGATCACGCCGGCGGCCAGCTGCAGGGGGTAACCGGGCGTATATTTCCCGAAGCGCAGCCCGTTTTGATCCACCACGAAGGGCTGCCAGTACGCGGCCGAAGGTTCAGGCGAGGGGATCACGAAATTGCCGCCAGCGATGACCCGCGCCTCAAATAGATAAGCCAGCTCATCTTCCAGATGCGGCAGACGCTCGAACACCGTCCAGCTCAAAATAACGCTGAGCGCGAAGCTGAAAAGTGCCAGCGCCATGACAATTGCGCGCGCTGTGCCGGGGGGGATGCGAGAAGTTTTCATCACAGGGGAGATTATACCCTTGAAAGCCGGGTTAGTTATTACCGGTAAGCCATGCCGGGGAGATTTTCGCCTGCGGCATGTGCAAAATGGCATACAGGCGTTGGGCCTCTTTCCATGCCGCCGCCGCTTCATCGGCCTGCCCCAACATCGCCAGACGCTGACTGTCTACCGCCAGCGCTTCGGCAAGCAGTCGCCGCGATTCTGTGCGCCGCGCCAGCAAGATTGCCGCGGATAGATCGGCATCCTGCGGGCGGTTGTCCTGAATCGCCAGTGCCGACTGCGCGGTTTGAAGGCGAATGTGCAGATCGTTATTCTTGAGCGTTTCGTTGGCGATAGAAGCCTGCTTTAGTAGTTCACCGGCCATAGAAGTCTCGTTCAGATGAACAGCGGTATGCGCGGCGTTAATCTGAATGGACGCCTGCCAGTAAGGGGCATTCAATACTTTGATCATAGATAGCGCGCGGGTATAGAAGGTTTCCGCCCGTTGAAACTCGTTTGAAGCATCGTAGGCTAATGCAAGATTGCCGGTCTGGATGGCCTGATGCAGCGACATGGCCGCTTGCTCGCTGAACTTGATGGCCCGTTCCAGCACTGAAATGGCGCGGCGGGGGCGGCCAACGATCACCAGAAACCAGCCATAATTTCCGCTGCGCGTGCCTTCCGCCGCGTGATCCCCGAATTTTGTGGCGATGGCGATGGCCTCATTGAAGAATGCATCGGCGCTTTCAGCATCTCCAGATTCGGCATAGGCTGCCGCCGCATTGGAAAGTACCACGCCGCGCGTTTCCAACTCGTGTTCGCCCAGCTTACCGAGCAGCATGAGCGCGGATTCATACTCTTTCAGCGCTCGGGTATGCTGTTCCATCTCGCGGCGGGCGCTGCCAATGTCGCAATACAGGCGCGCGGCTAAGGCGTAAGCGTTTTCAGCCTCACACACCGGAATTGCCGCTGACCATGTGTTGATCGCCGCCTGTGTTTGCCCGGCTTTATACAGGGAAAGCCCTAGATCGCGGCGCGCCAATGCCTCATCCAGCGTGCCAGCGCGCCCGGCGATGATGCTGTTGAACTGTTCGATAGAGTCGCTTGCTGCGCCAGTTTCAGCGAGCGCCGCCGCATAATGCCGTTGAATCTCTGGCAGCGCATTTTTGACCGCAGCGGCAGCCTGCAAATAGGGCAGCGCTTCGCTGTTTTGGCCGCTGGCGCGTAATGCTAAGCCGAGGACGCCCTGTGCATTTACTCGCGCAGCGGAATCTTCTCCCCGTTGTGCCATGGCAAATGCTGTGCGCGCTAATTCCTGCGCGTTTTTCAAATCGCGTAGGGCTAAATGAATGCGTACCCCCGCGCATAAGGCGTTGACGTGAGCCGGGGACGACTGGTTATCGTCAAATAGATTCAGGGCGCGCTGCTGGTGCGTTTGCGCGTCAAAAAAGCGACCTTCCTGAAATGCGCGTTCACCCAGTTTTAGCGACCATCGGCGCACACGCAGTTTGTCCTGAATATGATCAGCAAGTTCTAGCGCCTTGCTCAGATATCCTGTCCCTTCGCTTTCCTGCCCGCTTTCGATAAGGGCTGTGCCAAATATGCCGCTGAAATAGGCGTAGTCATCTGGATCGCCGCTGGCGTTCAACATCGGCAGCGTCTCGCGCAGCAGCTTCACCGCGTAGACGGCGTTTCCTTCAAGTAAGAAGATTTCGGCGCTGTGGGCGACGGCCAACGCCGCCAGTGAATTATTTGCTGCTGAATGTGCCAGTGTTTTGGCCGCCTCGAAATTTTCATGGGCAGCTGCCAGATCACCGGAGGCTTGAGCGAGGATACCTGCTGCAATTCGCCAGTATGCGCCAGAGCTTCCAGTGCCGCCGGAAACCTTTACCCGCTCAACAGCGGCGCGGGCATCCTCTAACCTTCCAGAATTGACCAGCGTCTCTACTTTGAGGCCGCCGATGCGTGCCCGCTCGATGAGCGTAGCCGCACTCTCCCACGCCTCGTCAAATAGGATGATGGCCTGATCTGTTTGCGCGGCGCGTTTTGCGCTCATAGCAGCTTGAATGACCGGAGCATTGGGTGCAAACTCAGGAAAGGGGGCAGGCCGCAGCAGCGAGGTCAGTTGGTCACGCCAGTTCATGGAGGTCGGGGGTCTCTTTAGATCGCCGCCCAATTCAACCACAAAGCAGCGTATAAACAAAATGAGGGAAGGCGCAGAACTTGGGAATTATGACGAATTGTGGGGAGAAAATAAAAAAGCGGGCTTCCTCTATAAAAGCCCGCCGGGTGTTCAACTGGTTTTGCTAGCGATTGGCGAAGCGATAGCCGACGCCGCGCGATGTCAAAATGTAATCAGGATGTTCGGCGTCGCGTTCTACTTTCTGGCGCAGATAGTGAATATATAATTTCAGACTATCTATAGCGTCGCCATACTCCTCACCCCACGCTTCGGTAACCAGTTCCTGACGGGGAACCACGCGGCCAGCATTGCGCACGAGCACCCCAAGTAAATTGAACTCTTTCGGCGTCAAGTGTTTCAAATCGTTGCGTACGCGAACCTCACGGTTCATGAAATTGATACGAAACTCGCCGCCATTGAAGGTTAACTCTTCGGCCATATTGGGCTTGGGGGCACGGCGCAAATGGGCTTTGATGCGCGCGACCAATTCATCGTTGTCAAACGGTTTGGAAATATAGTCGTCGGCGCCAATCTCCAGACCCTTGACTACATCGCGGGTATCGCCGCGCGCGGTCAAAAAGATGATAGGCACATCCGACATCTCGCGTAGACGCTTACAAATTTCCCAACCATCCATTTCTGGCATCATGATATCGAGTAAAACGAGGTCAGGTTGAAACCGGTACGCCTTGCGCAGCCCATCTTCGGCACTGTAAGCATCAATCACCTCAAAACCGCGTCGTTCAAGCAGCAGCTTGATAAGCTGTACCGTGGTCACTTCATCATCAATGATGAGAACTTTGTCTGTCATCCAGAACCCCGTTCATTTGTTACAAACTTCATGTTGCAGAATTCCAACCTTTTGTGTTCACTGTAACATAACTTTTGAATCGCGCAAGCGCAAATTGGGCAGAATGTAGCACATTTTTAATAGACTTCCACCGTTAGAAGCTGCAAACAAAATTTAGGACGCTTGATCCATGCAAAACCATAGATGGAGTTGTGGGGAAAGCGTGCTATACGGTATGATGAAACGGTTTGTTTGGTCTAACCAATTCTGGAAAGAATATCAAATGCCCCATGCATTGATCACGGGCGGCGCAGGGTTCATCGGCAGCCATCTAGCGGAACTGCTGATTGCGCGGGATTATCACGTTACTGTCATTGATAACCTTGCGACCGGAAAAATTGAGAATATCGCGGCATTGGATTCATCTCCGAAATTTCAGGCCGCCATTGAGGATATTCGCAATACCAATGTCCTTGACCGGTTGGTCAGCGAATGCGATATGATTTTCCATCTTGCGGCGGCGGTGGGGGTTGAGCGCATTATCCGCGAACCGATTGAAACCATTGAAACCAACATCGGCGGCACTGAGGTTGTCCTGAAAACGGCGCGGCGCTACCGTAAGAAGGTGTTGGTGGCCTCGACTTCTGAGGTTTATGGGAAAGGGGCGCAGTTCCCGTTTCACGAAGATAACGATGTTCTGCTTGGCCCGACCATCCGCAATCGGTGGAGCTATGCTGCCTCCAAGATGGTGGATGAATTTCTGGCGTTGGCCTATCACAAAGAGACCAATTTGCAGGTGGTCATCTTCCGATTATTTAACACGGTAGGCCCACGTCAAAGCGGGCAGTATGGCATGGTCGTGCCGAGATTTGTGCGCTGGGCGCTGCGTGGAGAGCCGATTATTGTCACTGGCGATGGTCAGCAAAGCCGCTGCTTTGGCAACGTGTTTGATGTGGTGAAGGCGATTGCCGCACTGGGCGAAACGCCAGAAGCTATCGGACAGGTGATCAATATTGGCAGTACTGAAGAGGTTTCCATTTTGGAATTGGCTCGCCGGGTGAAGGATCGTGCTGGCAGCAGCTCTGAAATCAAACTGGTGCCTTATGAGCAGTTTTATGAACCCGGATTTGAAGATTTCCGCCGTCGCGTGCCCGCCACTGAGAAAATTCAGAAGCTGATCGGATGGACGCCGACGACATCTTTAGACGAAACGATAGACCAGATCGTTGCCTATGAACGGGAGGTGTTGAATGGCTGAAATAACACGTAAAGAACTGATACTGGCATTGGTGCCTTCGGGATTAAACCCGCGGTTATCCGGAGTCGATCTGACA
Organism: Anaerolineae bacterium; assembly: GCA_014879665.1. Classification (GTDB taxonomy): domain Bacteria; phylum Chloroflexota; class Anaerolineae; order Aggregatilineales; family Phototrophicaceae; genus Flexifilum. The sequence goes on from JACSRP010000067.1 coordinate 17,856, forward strand.
GCGTTGGATATGACGCGCATGGATCTTTCTGGCGCAAATCTGCGCGGAGCGAAGATGTCTGCATCCACCCTGCGCGAATCCATTTTACGGGGTGCCAATATGTCGTTTGTGGATCTTCAAAGCGCGCAAATGGTCGGCTGTGATGTAGACAGCGCCAACCTGACCGGGGCGAATCTAAGCGGTGTCAACCTGCAAAGCGGCCGCCTGACCAACGCCAATCTGAGCGGCGTAACCTTGAACGCGGCCAATTTGCTCGGCGTGAATATGAAGGGCGCGAAAGTAGATGGCGTGCGCTTTGACCAGCGCACGGTGTGGCCGGACGGCAAAAAAGGCGATCAGAGCAGCCCGGCGAATTACGTCTAAGAGCCTCGCCCCGTTTATAGGGGAGCAGAGACGTTCATCGAAATATAGCAGGGGCGGGGATATGTTTCGCGAACCGCCCTTCATTCATGTTCTTTTGCATTGGTAGGCATAGCCTACAGAGAGGGACAGCGCGCATGGAAGCGTGTCTTCAGCTTATTCGTTAAAGCCTTCCTCATCGGCGCAACGCTGGCTGCTACCGTTGGTCCGATTACTATCCTCTATTTGCGCCGGGCGATGACCGAAGGCTGGCGTTCTGGCTTTTTTACCGCTTTGGGAGCGGTGACCGCCGATGCTATTTACGCCTCGATTGCCGCATTTAGCCTTTCTGCTCTTTCTGGTTTTCTCATCTCTATACAAACCCCTGTCCGCCTGATCGGTGGCCTGTTTTTGCTGTACATCGGCTATAAAACCTTTCGCGCGCTGCCTACTGAGCGGGCGGCAAATGCGGGCGGAAGCGGGCTGTGGGGGAAATACATCTCAACCTTTTTTCTGACCGTGACCAATCCGATGACCATCATCCTGTTTGCGGGTATCTTCACCGGTTCCGGACTGGCGCTGACCACAGAGGGAGAAGGCTGCTCATTGGCGCTGGTTTTAGGCGTTGTCGGCGGATCGCTGGCCTGTGCCACGCTGCTGGTCACGCTGGGAGCGCGTTTGCGAACGCGGATCACGCCGCGCTGGATGCTGTGGATTAATCGCGCTGCCGGGGTTGCGATCTGCGCCTTTGCGGTCACAACGCTGTGGGGATTGATTTGATAGTGCGGTGCTTCAGGCAGGTCTATTTCTGGCATTTCGGGCAAAAGTGGGTGCCGCGCCCACCGACATAGATTTTTTCAATGGTCGTCCCGCAGGTCAGGCAGGGTTCGCCATCACGCCCATATACATCGAAATGATCCTGTGCTTCGCCCGTGGTGCCGTCTACTTTACGATACCAGTTAATCGAAGCGCCTTGTCGCGCGATGCCGTCTTCCAGCACGCTGCGAATGGCAGCATACAAGCGATCAATTTCAGCCTTCTTCAGGCTGTCAGCGGGACGCAGTGAATGGATTCTGGCGCGAAATAGCGATTCATCCGCATAAATATTGCCGATGCCGGCAACAAATGACTGATCTAGCAGCAGCGCCTTGATGGCTTTGTGATGCCGTTTGAGCTTTTCGGCAAAGCCAGCGCGAGTGAAATCGTCGCTCAAGGGTTCGGGGCCAATGTTCGGCGCGATCTCGGCAAAATTGCTGACGACAGACACGAACCCGAAGCGGCGCGGGTCGCTAAAACGAAGCTGCTGCCCGCCGTCGAGTTGGAGAATCACATGCGCCCAACGATCCGCATGCCAGTGCGAGTCGTCGGACACGACATAGAGCCGCCCGGTCATGCCTAGATGGACGATGAAGAGATCGCCGCCGCTCAATTCGCAGAGGATGTATTTGGCGCGGCGGTTGACGCCGGTGACGGTTTGCCCTTGCAGGCGCGCCGCAAGTGTCGCCATATCAGCATGGCGAATGGTTCGAGACTGCTCACAGGTAACGCCAAGGATGGTATGGCCGATCAGCGGCTCGCGCAGGCCGCGTACAACAGTTTCCACTTCTGGAAGTTCAGGCATGGGGGACTCCGGAAGAAAGTTTTGAGTGTAAAATGCTGACCAAGAGACTAAACAAATTGATTTTTACAAGTTATTCTAAACTCAATTCTGAACTCAAAACTCTCTATTTTCTAACGATAGCGGACAGTAAAACCGGTTTTAAATTGCTATAATCGTTGATATTGTACGTGGAACATCTGTTTCTTTCAGCCCTCAAATCCTGAAATTAAAAGGTGAAAGTTAAAGGTTAAAAGGGTGTTTCCACACAGCTTGCTGCTTATGACTCACTTCTTTTAACTTTGGCCTTTTAACTCACTGAAACCTATGCCTGATCAAAATTTTGTACATCTACACGTTCACACTGAATATTCGCTGCTGGATGGCTTAAGCGATATCAAAAAGCTGGTCGGCCGTGCCAAAGCGCTGGAGATGCCAGCAATGGCAATCACCGATCATGGTGCAATGTTCGGCGTGATTGACTTCTACCGGGAAGCGAAGAAGGCCGATCTTCAACCGGTCATCGGAATGGAAGGCTATCTTGCGCCGCGCGGCATGCAGGATCGGGATGTGCGGCTAGATAAAAGCCCGTTTCACCTGCTGATGCTGGCTGCGAATACGCAGGGCTATCGCAACCTATGCAAGATCGCCACCGCCGCGCAGTTAGAGGGCTACTATTACAAACCGCGCATTGACCGTGATTTTCTGGCGGCACACAGCGAAGGGTTGATCGTGACCAGCGGCTGTTTGGGGGCGCAGATTCCCTCGCTGGTGGCGGGAGGCCGCGATGATGCGGCGCGTGAATTAGTGGACTGGTATCTGCAAATTTTTGGGCGGGAACGTTTTTTCCTTGAGCTGCAAAGCCATGATATCCCCGGCCTAAAGCAAGTTAATGAGTGGCTGGTAGACATCGGCCACAAAGATGATGTGCGCTTTGTAGCTACCAATGACGTGCATTATGTGCTGGAAGGCGACTACGACGCGCATGATACCCTGCTGTGCGTTCAGACCGGCGCGTTGAAGACTGATTCGGACCGTATGTCGATGTCCGACAACAGCTATTTCCTGAGCAGCCCGGCGCAGATGTGGTCGGCTTTCGGGCATATTGACGGCGGTTCCCCGCTCACCAATACGCTGCTGGTGGCGGAAATGTGCCGCGATCTGACATTAGACGACAAAGAGTATCACCTGCCGATTTTCCCGGTGCCGCCGGGCTTCAATGAAGTTGATTACGTGCGCTACCTGTGCGAGAAAGGGCTGACGTGGCGCTTTGGTGAACGCGCCGACAGCGATCCGGAACTGCGCGAGCGGCTAGATTTTGAACTGAATACGATTAACGAGATGGGCTTTAACACCTATTTTCTGATCGTATGGGATTTATGTGAGTTTGCCCGCCATGCCGATATCTGGTGGAACGTGCGCGGCTCTGGCGCGGGCAGTCTGGCGGCCTATTGTCTGGGCATCACCAACATTGACCCTATCCAGAACCACCTGCTGTTTGAGCGATTTCTGAATACGGGCCGCGTGACCATGCCGGATATTGACATGGACTTCCCCGATGACCGGCGCGGCGACATGATTGATTACACAGTACACAAATACGGCGAAGATAAAGTCGCGGCGATCATCACTTTTGGAACATTGGGCGCGAAGGCGGCGGTGCGCGATGTCGGCCGCGCTTTTGGCGTGGAACTGGCGTTGGTGAATCAGGCGGCGGGGATGATTCCGACCGAACCAAAGCCAAAGCCGATTCATACCTATATTGAAGGTAACCCTGAACTGGGGACGCTCTATAAACAAGACGAACAGATCCGGCAGGTGATGGATGTTGCCGCTTCGTTGCAAGGTGTTAGCCGTCATTCGTCGGTGCATGCGGCGGGCGTGATCGTTGCCGATAAGCCGCTGGTCGAATATATCCCGCTCAGCCGCCAGACTAAAGATGATGCTTCGATCAGCTTGAAACAGGTGACGCAGTTCCCGATGGAAACTTGCGAGAGCATTGGCCTGCTCAAAGTAGACTTTCTGGGGCTTTCCACGCTGACCATCATGCGACGCGCCAGCGATCTAATCCGCAAGCATCATGGTATCACTTATACGATGGATAATATCCCCTATCGCCCTTCCGGTGATGTGGTGCAAGATGAGATGCTGAGAGAGGCGTTTTTACTCCTGAGCCGGGGGGATACCATCGGCGTATTTCAGGTGGAAAGCCCCGGTATGCAACAGATGCTGCGGGAAATGCGCCCGAATAAATTTGAAAATATCGTGGCGGCGGTGGCGCTGTATCGCCCCGGCCCGATGGACTACATCCCCACTTACAACGCCCGTATGCACGGCGTCGAAGCGGTGGAATATCATCACCCGAAATTGGAGCCGATTCTCGATGAAACTTACGGGATTATGGTCTATCAAGAACAGCTCATGCAGGTTGCCAGCGAGCTGTTTGGCTACTCGTTAACGGACGCTGACCAGATGCGCCGCTCTGTGTCTAAGAAGAAGAAGGAAGATCTGCACGCGCACAAAGAGATCTTCTTGCAGCGCGGGCCGGAGCTTGATTCTACGATGACGGCAGAAATTGCCGGACGCATCTTTGATGATATCGAGCTTTTCGCTAACTACGGATTTAATAAATCTCATGCTGCCGACTATGCGGTCATCACGGTTCAAAGTGCTTTCCTCAAAGCCCATTACGCGCCGGAATATATGGCTGCGCTGCTCTCGGTTTATTTTGACACCGCCGATAAGGTGACCGCCTGCCTCATTGAATGCAAGCGTCTAGCTATCCCGATTCTGCCGCCTAGCATCAACGCCAGCGTGCTAGATTTTGACATTGAGTATTTACAGGATAGAACCCGCGCTGTTCGTTTCGGACTGGCGGCAATCAAAAACGCAGGTATCGGCGCGCTGAGCCTGATACTGAATGAGCGCGATGCAAACGGTCAATTTACTGGCCTTGATGACCTGTGCCGCCGGGTTGATCTGCGTCTCGTAGGCAAACGCCCGCTAGAATCGCTGATTAAGGTGGGCGCGCTGGATGAATTTGGCACCCGCGCCACGTTGATCAACGCGCTGGATCGAATCGTGCAGCACAGCATCAGCGTTCACAAGATCGAGGAATCTGGTCAGGTGAGCATGTTTGGTGATACCGCCGATTCCGCCGCGGACCTGCTGCTGAACCTGCCGCCGCAGGCAGAGATGGGCCGCCGCGACCTGCTGAATTGGGAGAAGGAACTGCTTGGTATTTATCTCTCCAGTCATCCGATTGACCCGATCATTGAACTGCTGGATACCAGCCAATTCTGGAACAGCATTGATATCAGCGGCGCACAGCCAGAGGCACAGGATCGCGCGGTGAGTATGGTGGGGTTGGTCAGCAGCCTGCGTAAGACCGTGACCAAAAATAAAGATATGATGGCGATTGTGACGCTGGAGGATAAAAACGGCACTGTGAACGCCGTCCTATTTCCACGCACATGGTCGCGGTTTGAAGAATTGATGATCGAAGGTGATGCGGTGCTGGTTTCCGGCACATTAGACCTAAAACGCGGCGATCCGCAGATCATTGTAGAGTCGGTGACGACGAAATTTGATATGGTGTTGGCCGATCAGAAACAGGGTGATCAGCCGCCGCAGATACAGGCGATCATGGACGAGCCTGTGCCAGCCTCCAGGCTACAGCCCGCCGTACTTGAGCCGGATCAGGAAGTTGACGGCGGGATGCTGGCGAGCGCGGTAGAACCGCCGTTGTGGGCAGATGAACCTGCTCCAGCCTTCACGGACAGCAATACGTTTCAGTTTGAGGATGAGACTCCAGTTTCGCTGCCGGTGATCGTCACGCTGCGTTTCTGGCGAAATGGCGATGATAAAAAAGACGCGCTGCGGATGCGGCGGGTGGTGGGCAAGCTGACCGAATACCCGGGGAAAGATCGCTTTGAGATCGTGATTTCGGCGCATGGCGGCGACGGCGAAGAAGAGGACGTTTTTGTCTTTGAGCATTTGACGACGCAGTGGTGCGACAACCTTGCCGGGGAGCTGGAAAAGATCAACGGTGTGGAAATTGTGAGTGTGGAGATATTAAACGCCACCTGAGCATAACGACAGCCTGCAAACGGTGTTCGTATAAGTGCTGCCAATTTTAAGAAAACCACTCGATTATTAAAGATGCGTACTAGCGAAGATTGAACAAATCGCTAGAATCATGCGCGAATACGAGGGAGCATCACTTCATGAAACGTATCGCAGTCATGACCAGTGGCGGCGACTCGCCCGGTATGAATGCCGCTATTCGCGCCGTTGTGCGCACCGGGCTGGAATATAAGATCGAAACTTACGGCGTGCGTCAGGCGTATGCCGGCTTGATGGCGGGTGATTTTGAGCTGCTAACCAGCGTGGAAGTGAGTGGTATTTTGCAGCGCGGCGGCACCATTTTACAGACCGCCCGCAACGAAGAATTCAAGACCGCGCAGGGGCAGGCGAAAGGTTTGCGCCGCCTGAACGAACACCAGATTGAAGGGCTGATCGTAATTGGTGGCAACGGCAGCCTGACTGGCGCGAATGTGCTGCATAAAGCCGGGTTTCCGACGATTGGTATTCCCGGCAGCATTGATAACGATATCTTCGGCACGGATATGTCTATCGGCGTAGATTCGGCGCTGAATATCATCCTTGAAGCCATAGACCGCCTGCGCGATACCGCTTCGTCACATCAACGGGCCTTCGTGATTGAGGTGATGGGGCGTAACTGCGGCTATCTGGCGCTGACGGCGGCGATTCTGGGCGGCGCGGAACTTGTGGTTACGCCGGAACGCCCCTTCTCTATGCAGGAAGTTGCCGACGCGCTGCAAGATGCTTATGTGCGCGGCAAGTCACATGCGATTTGCGTGGTTGCCGAAGGCGCACCGTTTCGCGTATCTGAGCTGGAACATTTTCTCGCCAAGCAGGCGAAAGTTGGCTTTGAGATTCGCGTCACCATTCTGGGGCATATTCAGCGCGGCGGCGGCCCATCGGCTTTTGACCGCCTGCTGGCAACGCGCATGGGCGTGAAAGCGGTGCAGGCACTGCGGGATGGCGAAAGTGGCAAGATGGTGGCGCTGAACGGGCGTAAAATGGATCTCATCCCACTGGAAGATGCGGTCAGCCAGCTTCGCCCGATCAGTGAGAGTTACTTCGAAATGGCGAAATTCTTAGCACGATGAGAACGTGATGATCCCTGATGATTCTAAGCGCCTGAGCCAGCAGCGGTTCGGACAGTATGCGAACAGCTACACAAATTCGACGCGGCATTTCAAAGGCGCGGAATTGGGGCATTTGCTGGCACTTGCCGGGCCGAAGCCGGAATGGTTGATGCTGGATGTGGCGACGGGCGGCGGGGCAACTGCGCTCACCTTCGCGCCGCATGTAGGCCGGGTCATCGCCAGCGACTTGACGCCGAAAATGCTGGAAGCCGCCAGAGCGCGCATCGCGCCGGAAGCGCCGAATATTCTGTTTTCCGACGCTGACGCCGAAAATCTGTCTTTTGCTGATAACAGCTTCGACCTGATCACCTGTCGCATCGCTCCGCATCATTTCCCTGAGCCATTCAAGTTTGTGCAGGAAGCGGCGCGCTGCCTGAAACCGGGCGGCGTGTTTCTCTTGCAGGATTTGACAGTACCGGACGATAAGAAAGCGGCACGCTTCATTGACTCGTTTGAACGCCTGCGCGACCCCAGCCACGCGCGCATGTACGCCGAATACGAATGGCGCGGCATGTGCCTTGATGCCGGGCTGATGATCGAGCACGCCGAAATTCAGCGGCACCCCGCCAGCATGATCGAGTGGGCGAAGATGCAGGGCTGTGACGCCGCCACCATTCAACATCTACAAATTTTAATGCTGCAAGCGCCGCCCCCCGTGCGCGACTGGCTGAATATCTGCTGCGCTGGCACCGAAGATGCCGCGTTTGATCATGTTTATGTGATCTTGCGCGCCGCGAAACCGGGGTAGATGACTCACTGCTACTGCCTGTATTCCCCTATGCTATAATCGGCGCTAATTGTACCTACTAAAAAATTTCAAGTGAGCAACCTTCATGGCAGAAGCGATCAGTATTCGTGATATTGGGAATTATGTCGGGCAAACCGTCACGGTGCGCGGTTGGATCTATGACCGCACCGATAGAGGCAAGCTCCAGTTTATTCAAGTGCGCGATGGCGGCGGCGTGGTGCAGGTGGTAGCCTACGGGCCAGACTTGCCCCCAGAAACATTCGAGCAGGTGGGCAGGCTGCGGCAGGAGTCTTCGGTCATCGTGACCGGCGTGGTCAAGGAAAACCCGAAAGCCAAGAAGAGCATCCCCGAAGGTTATGAAATCGGGCTGCAAACGCTGGAAGTGCTGCAAATTGCCGGAGATTACCCGATCACCCCGAAGGAACACGGCGTCGAATTTTTGATGGACAATCGCCATCTGTGGCTGCGTTCCAGCCGCCAGTGGGCAATTATCCGCATCCGCGCCACAATCATTCACGCCATGCGCAACTTCATGGACGATGAAGGCTATTTGCTGGTGGATACGCCGATCCTGACACCGACAGCCGGCGAAAATACCACCGCGTTGTTTGAGATTGACTATCACGGCGAACCGGCCTATCTGGCGCAAACCGGGCAGCTATATAACGAAGCGAACATGATGGCTTTCGGCAAGGTATACTGCTTTGGCCCCACGTTTCGCGCCGAAAAGAGCAAAACCCGCCGTCACTTGCAAGAATTCTGGATGATGGAACCGGAAGCCGCCTTCCTTAGCCTTGAAGAGATGATGGCTTTTGAGGAACGGATGGTCGGTTATGTGGTGCGGCAGGTGCTGGAGAAGCATCAAGGTGAGCTGGCGATCATCGAGCGCGATTTGAGCAAGCTGGAAGCGATCACCGCGCCCTTCGCCCGCATTTCGTATGACGAGGCCATCGAACGCCTGCAAAAGAAGTGGGCGGAACTGCCTGAAGGCGAAGAGAAAGACAACTTGAAGATCACATGGAGCGAAGATTTTGGCAGCCCGCATGAAACTGCGATTGCCGAAATGTTCGATAAGCCGGTCTTTGTGTATCACTATCCTAGCGCGATCAAAGCCTTCTATATGCAGCCAGTGGATGGCAGGCCGGAAGTGTGCCGCAGCGTTGACCTGCTGGCGCCGGAAGGCTACGGCGAAATTACCGGCGGCAGCGAGCGCATCTGGGACCCGGAGTTGATGGAGGAACGGGTGGAGACGATGGGCATCGGGCGGGAAGCCTATGCGTGGTATCTGGATTTGCGTAAATTTGGCAGCGTGCCGCACGCCGGTTTCGGCATCGGCATCGAACGTACTGTCGCCTGGATTTGCGGCCTGCCGCACGTGCGCGAAACCATCCCCTATGCGCGTATGCTGAGCAGGAAGTATCCGTAAAAGCCGTGATAGCGATGATTAGGAATGCAGCGCATGGATGAACATTATCAACAGTGGAGCGATCTTATGCCGCGCGGCATGATCTTGATCGGCGCGGGTGCGTCCATCGTGGCGTGGTCGGCAACCCTGCGCGCCAGTGGGAAGCCCTTCATCGTCTGGCTGCTGGCCGGGCTGTTCGGCCTGATTGTGCTGAATACCGGCGTGGCCTTTTTTGGCGATGCCGTGAAGCACCGCGCGTTATATGAAAGCAAGTTAGGATTGTAAAGAGCGTCCTCAGCCCGAAAGCGGGCAAAATATGCTGCGTTCCTAGGGCGCAGCAGGAGTGAGGACTAAGGGATCGTTAATGCCATTCCGAACGCTTCAGCTAGGGATAGACGCGATACAGGCGGGCAGTGCCCATGAGGGCGCCCGCTTGATTCGTATTGCGCTCAAACATGATGAGCTTCCGGCGGATATGAAGGCGATTGCCTTGATGTGGCTGGCGGAAACAGAGGCGAATCCGACAGGTAAGCGCAATTATTATACGCAGGCGGTGGCTGCTGACCCGAATAACGCCGATGCGCGGGCGCGATTGATGCGGTTAATGTCCCCCGGCAGCGTGACCGCCCCGGCGCAGCAGGCTGCTGCCACGGCACAACCTGCTGCGCCACAGGCTGGACGTTCGATTAACCTTGCTGAACATGTCGCCAGCGTGGTTGGTGGGGCGCGGGGTGCGGGCAGCGGATTTTTCGTTTCGCAGGACGGCCTGATCGCCACCACCCGGCGCGTGGCCGGGGCCAAAGAACGGCTGACGGTTGATCTGCATGATGGTCGCCAGCTTATTGGCCTAGTGGTGCGCGCTTATCCTGAACTCGATCTTACGCTGATTCAGATTGACGCAGCGCCGCCATTTTTGATGCCAATCGTGCCGGAACCGCGGGTGGCTGATGAAGCTGCGCTCTATGCTTTTCACTATACCGGCGAGGCGGTGCGTGGCAGCCAGCGCCCCACCCGGCGCGTCTTAGCGGTACACTGGATTCCGACGACGATCAAGCAGCTTAAAGATGAAGGTGGCGGGCCGCTGATAGATGAGCGAGGGATGCTGGCGGGCATGATCACCAAAAATACCAGTCAGACTTCAGAATATTATTATGCGCTCAGCATTCAGGCCATTCGCGCCTGCGTAGAGAACTATCAGGCGGCGCTGGCAAGTGGGACGCGGCGCAGCTACTGCCCAGCCTGCGGCGCATCCAGCATCGCCGGTGGGCAGGGCTATTTCTACTGTGAAACTTGCGGCGGCACGCTGCCAGCAGCGATGCATATTTCGCGGTATCCGATTCCGCAGGCTGCGGTGCTGTATGAAACCAGCACGACCCGCTGTACAAAATGTGCATCAGCGGCAGGGATTTATCAGAGCAAGTGCCTGCGCTGCGGGCAGGGGCAGTATTAGAAGTGGTCATGAGTAGGAACTGGTGTTTTTAACTCATCACCCATCACTAAAGAGGCAACCATGGTCTTCAAACGCCCGGCTAAGAAACAGACAGAAGCTGACCTGCAAAGTTATGCCTCCACAGTGGCGCAAATTTTGCTGAATATTGGCATTGATCCGCAGCAGGCGGCGATGCCGGTGCAGCAGGGCTATGGCTGGAATTTCAAGCGCGGCTCGGCAATGGTAGAAATTTATATCGCGGTGCATGAAGGTGTTGGCTATTTGCAGGTGCTTTCACCGCTGATCGAGCTGCCACAGGCGAATTTACTGCCACTTTATCGGCGGCTGCTAGAAACCAACTTGCAGATCACGGCGGCGGCGTTAGGTATTCATAACGATGTCGTCTACGTATTCCACGAACGCCCGCTTGAGGGATTAGATTCGCAGGAAGCCAGCAACATCATCAACATGATTGGCGCGTATGCCGACGATCTGGATGACAAGCTGGTACAGGAATTTGGCGGGCGACTGTATGGGCGAATTTAGACGGGAGATTTATTCATCCAAAGGTGCTAACGAGGTTGCGGAACATGGGCAGCCTCTGGGAAAAATAACGATAGTCCTGAGTTCTGAGCAAAAGAAGATTTTAGCATCTTTTACTCAGGACTCAGAACCCGGCACATAGAACTTACCAATAGGCCGTGATACTAGCGAGTGCGGGCGGGAACCGCCGCCTCAAATGCGCTGCACAACTCCGGCGAGGTGGCGGCATACAGATAATAGAGCGTCTCGTTATTCACCACGAAGTTGCCATTGTTCGAGCAGATGGTTGGCGCGGCAGATTGGCTTGACAGCCCCTGTACCTGCCCTAGCGCGCAGGGTAGGAAGTTGTTGGCGACGCGGTCACCGTTGATCACCGCCATTGCACCGAAACTGGGCGATCCGCCGTTCATAATCGCCGTCGCCGCATCGTTAGCGATGAAGATGCGTGCTGCGGCTGCGCCGACGCCGTTATAGCACTGAATTAAGCCGTCAACCGCGCCAATCGCGGCGGCCACAACCGGATTTCCGGTCAGCACCGATGCGCTGCCCCCGACAGCAGAAAGCGCGCCGGTGATGCTGTTGGCTTCAGTAGTGGTGTAGCCCGGTATGCTCACTGGAATGAACTGCTGCGCGGCGGTTGCATCTGATGAGGTGTTGCCGGTGGTGGGTACCACGCCGCCAGCCGCCCCGGCCACATCGCCAAGATTACAGGCAGCTAACACGGTCAAGCCCATTACCACGCCACCCAACAATGCTATTCTTTTTAACATTCTCCGACTCCTTCAGAAGGTTAGCCCTTAGTATAGAACACCTTTGCCAGCGATGCGCGCGCGATTCAGCCTGTTTGCCCCGATAAATGGGGGTATTTGAGAGATGACAGGAGTAGATATTTCGTCCCTTTTAGCTTTTAACTTTATACTTTGAATAAAAACCAAAAGGCTTATTGATGACCTCGCCTATCCTCACAATTGAGCGGCATATTTTAGAGACGCAGCAGCAGCAGTTTCCGGACGCAACCGGCGTATTCACTTCCATGCTCTACGATATTGCGCTGGCCGCTAAACTGATCGCCCGTGAAACCACCCGCGCCGGGTTGGTCAACATCCTTGGCGCTACTGACGGCATCAATGTATACGGCGAACGCCAGCAAAAATTAGACGTGTTTGCCGACAGCACCATCTTCAAAATGAACGATTACACCCGCCGTTTATGCGCCATGGCGAGTGAAGAACATGAGGATATCATCGAGATTCCGCCGCACTTTGGCACCGGCAAATATGTGCTGTTATACGATCCGCTAGATGGCTCCAGCAATATTGATGTGAACGTGTCAGTAGGCACTATTTTCGCTATTCACCGGAAAATATCACTTGGCGAGCGCGGCACGATGCAAGATGTGCTGCAGCCGGGCTGGCGGCTGGCGGCCGCTGGCTACGTGATCTACGGTAGCAGCACCATGCTGGTCTACAGCACCGGGCGGGGCGTACATGGCTTCACGCTGGACCCCTCGCTCGGTGAATTTTTACTCAGCCATGAGAATATTCGTATCCCCGAAACGGCAAAGTTTTACAGTGTGAATCACGGCAACGAAAAATACTGGCCGGAAGGTATTCGCCGCTATACCCGCTGGCTGCAAGGTATGGATGAGGGGGATACCCGCCCCCCACTGTCGCATCGTTATATCGGCTCGCTGGTCACTGACTTTCACCGTAATTTATTGCAAGGTGGTGTATTTTATTACCCTGGCGATCTGCGTGATCCGGAGAAGCCCTACGGCAAAATGCGGCTGATGTTTGAGGCGCAGGCGCTGGCCTTCATCGCGCAGCACGCGGGTGGCTACGCTTCTGATGGCGCGGGTGATTTACTGGATGTGCAGCCGCATCACCTGCACCAGCACACGCCGGTGATCGTTGGTAACCGTGAACTGGTGGAAAAAGCTGAGGCACTGATCACGCAGCACGATGGTGAGTGGCTGGAACAATTTCGTGAATTCAGGGAGAGGCGGCCAGCATTTAATAATGGGTGATGAGCGATGAGTAAAAGAAAATTAGTCGTTAAAAATCGTTGTTTTTAACTCGTCACGCATCACTTTCGTCTCAACCACAGCGTGATAAACACCAGCGCGAAGGGCAGCAGAGTAGAGATACTGTCGCGGGAGACGGGCGCGGTTTCTTCGATTACTCGCAGCGTGAACGGCACCGGCACGAAGGTTGCGATAAACACCACAAACGACAGTACAGCAAGGAATCGCCGCCGGGTGTTTAACGGCGTAATCGCATCCAGCGGCACGGCATAGCTGCGCCCGAAGATGAACAGCAGCGCCAGCCAGATCAGCCAGCTTTCGCTGACAAACAGAGTCAGCGCTACCGTCGCCAGCAGTACCGGAATATATAACCAGCGGGCTTTATCGCCAATCAGCGAATAGAGGATATGCCCACCGTCCAGTTGTCCTAACGGGATCAGGTTGATGGCAGTGACCAGCAGTCCCACCCACCCGGCCATTGCCAGTTGATTTAACGAGACATCCATTGTTGCTGTTGGCAGAAATTGACCGAACACCAGCGTTTTGGAGAGAGCGTAGAGCAGCGAATTGCCCTCTAAAAGCTGAATCCCCGGCTCAAGCGTGCTCACTGGCGAGGTTGCCAGCCCGATGATCAAGATCGGGACGGCGAACACTAACCCCATCAGCGGGCCTGCCGCGCCCACGTCCAGCAGGGATTTTCGATTGCGCATTGGCTCGCGCAGTTGAATGAAGGCGCCCATTGTGCCGAAAATGCTGAAGGGCGGCGGCAGTGGGATAAAATAGGGCAGTGTGACGTTCAGCCTGTGGCGGCGCGCGGCGAAGTAATGGCCGAGTTCATGCGCGCCCAGAATCAGCAGCAGGCTGATAGCATACGGCAGCCCGCGCCACAGATGCATTAGCGAATCCCCGGCAATTTCCTCAGCCAGTGCCGGATTCGCCACGCCAACTTCGCCCGCTGCGATAGAGGTGCCAACCAGCAGCAAACTGAATACCGTTGCAGCAAATAGCGCCCAGTTCGGCCATGTTGGGCGCGAGCGGTGAATTGGCCTGCCTTTGACCACGATGACTATATCTTTGCCGTCGCGGTGGCGCAGCATTGGCAGCATGTTGAGCGGTGTGAGCAGGCTGTCCAACTGCGCGAACGCTTCTTCAGAAGGCTGCTTGAGTTTGCCTTCAAACACCGCCACGAGCGCCGATTCCGGAAGCAGCAGCAGATCTTCGCGTGCCGCGGGAAGATGGGGATCGTCGCCCATGTATTCACGCCCGATAGAAAGCGCCGTGTCTACAATCGGGCGAAGTTCGGTGAGGCTGTCACGAATTGGCACTGTACCCGGCGGCGGGGCGCGGTGTATGGGACGATCATCATAAGAGAGAGCAGGCTCGTTAAGCATGGTTCCTGATGTGGGTTAAGGGTGCTGCGCTGACAGCGATCTACACCCCGTAAAATGCAAATTGTGCTGCTGTTGGCGTTATTCTCGCCTTAAGAGCTAGATGAAGCCTAATTACTCAATCGCCTTCAAAATTTGTTCGATATGATTGATGTCGTGCAGGCAAACATTATAGGCGATGTCATACACGTTCATTTCGCCGCTTTCAGGGTGGATGCTTTGCCGCAGCCATTGTTCCGGCGTTAACGAGCGCAGCAGATCGATCGATTCGCTGCGTCGTTCGGTAAACCACAGCAGCACCTCATCCGGCTTGCGGAAAGCATAACCTTCCGATTCAAAACGTGCCAGCGGATCGTATGTGACCATCGCCGGGCGATCTTCAGTCACAGCACGGCGGATGCGTTCGGCGTAGAGTCCGTCCCAATCGGCAAGATGGCTGATAATTTCAACCGTATTCCAGCCGTTATCGCCATCTCGAAGCTGTAACATCTGCTTGTGGCTGAGCTTATCAGTAATGGAACACAGGATATGCAGATTTTGCCCCAGCGTGCGGATACATTTTTCGGGGGTGAAGACAATGGCTGAAAACACGTCAGTTTCTCCTCAAGATAGAGTCGCGGCTTGCGCGATGATATATATCAGACGATGCTTAGATGCAATTCTTATAGTTCGATTATATGCTTGGGGTATTTCCTAATCGAGGTGTCTAATAATGAATTTTGATCGGTATACAACCAAAGCTCAAGAGGCGGTGGCGCGTTCGCAAACGCTGGCGTTGGAATACGGCCACTCGCAAATTGAGCCGGTGCATCTGGCCGTCGCGCTGAATGAGCAAAAAGCGGGCGTGGTGCCGGAAGTGATCGCTAAGATTGGCGCGCGCCCTGCGGTGGTCTTATCTGACCTGATGGTGATGCTGGAAACCAAGCCGCGCGTTTCCGGCAGCAATGCCCAACCAACCATCAGCCGCCCGCTTCTGGAAATCTTCAACCGTGCCGAAAAGCAAGCGGCGCAGATGAAAGATGAATATGTGTCTACTGAACACCTGCTGATCGCGCTGGTGGAAGATCAGAGCATTGAGCCGCTGCTAAAGCGGCACGGCGTGACCAGAGATGCGATTTTGCAGGCATTGACGACGATACGCGGTGGGCAGCGCGTGACCACACAAGACCCTGAAGGCACCTATCAAGCGCTGGAAAAATACGGGCGCGATCTCACCGCGATGGCGCGTCAGGGAAAACTCGATCCGGTGATCGGGCGTGAAGAGGTGATTCGTCGTGTAGTACAGGTCTTGAGCCGCCGGACTAAGAATAACCCGGTGCTGATCGGGCAGGCTGGCGTGGGCAAAACCGCCGTCGTGGAAGGGCTGGCGCAGCGTATCATCAAGGGCGATGTGCCGGAAAGCCTACGTGACAAAGTGGTGATCGCGCTGGATATGGGCAGCCTTGTGGCCGGCGCAAAATTCCGCGGCGAGTTTGAAGAACGCCTAAAAGCTGTGCTGAAAGAAGTTTCCGATAGCAACGGCGGCGTGATCTTATTTTTAGACGAACTACATACGATTGTCGGCGCAGGCGCGGCGGAAGGCGCGATGGATGCCAGCAATCTGCTCAAACCGATGCTGGCGCGCGGTGAACTGCGGGCTATCGGCGCAACCACGCTGGACGAATACCGCAAATATATCGAGAAAGACTCGGCGCTGGAACGCCGTTTTCAGCCGGTGTACGTGGAAGAGCCGAGCGTAGAAGACACGATCAGCATTTTGCGCGGCTTGAAAGAGCGTTATGAAGTGCATCATGGTGTGCGGATTCAGGATAGCGCCGTCATTGCCGCCGCAACGATGAGCGCGCGTTATATCACCGATCGTCAGCTTCCCGATAAGGCGATTGACCTGATTGACGAGGCTGCGGCGCGGCTGAAGATGGAAATTGACAGCAAGCCGCAGATTCTGGATAACGTCGAGCGTGAAATCATGCAGCTTGAGATCGAGCGCGAGGCGTTGAAGAAAGAGCGCGATGAGGCCTCGATGATGCGGCTGGATGACATCGAGGAAGCACTGGCAAATTTGCGCGAACAGTCGGATGCGCTGACCGCTCGCTGGCAAACTGAGAAGGGTGGCATTGAAGCGATTCGTAACGTCAAGTCGCGGATTGATGAGGCCAAAGTGGAGTTGGAGCAGGCTGAGCGCAATGCCAATTTGGAGACGGCAGCCCGTATTCGCTATGGCACGCTGCCTGATCTGGAGCAGGAATTGAAGCGCGCAGATGCCGAATTGAGCAATCTTCGCGCCAGCGGCCTGAGTATGCTGCATGAAGAAGTGGATGCCGACATGATCGGGCAGGTGGTTTCCCGCTGGACGGGCATCCCTGTGACCAGATTGCTAGAGGGCGAACAGCAAAAGCTGCTGCACATGGAAGAACGCCTGCATGATCGGGTGATCGGTCAGGATGATGCGGTGCGTGCGGTTTCGGCTGCGGTGCGCCGTTCACGGGCGGGCTTGCAAGACCCGGACCGCCCGGTGGGTGTGTTCCTGTTTTTGGGGCCAACCGGTGTCGGTAAAACCGAACTGGCCAAGGCGCTGGCGGAATTTCTGTTTGATGACGAAAACGCGATGGTACGTATAGACATGAGCGAATATGGCGAGCGACACAGTGTCGCTCGCTTGATCGGCGCACCGCCCGGCTACGTAGGCTATGAAGAAGGTGGGCAGTTGACCGAAGCCGTGCGCCGCCGCCCTTACGGCGTGGTGCTGCTGGATGAAGTCGAAAAAGCGCATCCGGAAGTGTTTAACGTGTTCTTGCAGGTTTTTGATGATGGCCGCCTGACCGATGGGCAGGGGCGAGTCGTGGACTTTAAGAACACCATCATCATCATGACCAGCAACGTGGGCAGTCCGATCATCAAGGAACGCACCGCCAGCGGCAGCTTCGACAAAGTAGCGACGCGCAAAGAAATTATGCGTGAATTGGATCAGCAGTTCCGCCCCGAGTTTCTCAACCGGCTGGACGATATCATCCTGTTCACGCCGCTGACTCGCGAAGACATGACCCGGATTGTAGACATCCAACTCAAGCGCCTGCAGCGACTGTTGGCAGACCGCCGGATCACGCTGGAACTGACGGAAGAAGCTAAACAGGTGCTGGGTGACGCCGGTTACGATCCGGTGTTTGGTGCGCGCCCGCTGAAGCGAGCGATTCAAACCGAACTGCAAGACCCGCTGGCGAATGCAATTTTGCACGGTAATTTTCGTGAAGGCGATCATGTGGTGGTAGATGCTGGCGTGAACGAAGACGGCACGCCCACGCTCACCTTCAGCGCCGAAAGCGTTGGCGAAGTGGTGGAAGAGTAGCTCGTTCACTGAACAAAAAGGGCGAGCCAATTGGCTCGCCCTTTTTACTTTCGGGCTTCGTTAGTTGCCATTTCATGGCGCACAGTTTGCAGCAGCATCTCGGCGCGCATTTGCCCTAAAGTATAGCAGGGGCCGCCTAGTCGGTCTGCCAGTTTTTGCGCCAACCCCTGATCAAAAGCGATATGTTCCATATTGATAGTCACAGTCTTGATGTGATCATCCTTGAACAGTCCGGCGATTTGCCCTGCTTCTTCCTGCGGCGGTCTGCTGCCTACAGATACATTTCCGGCGCCATCGGTCAGCAAAATGACCAGCGGCACAATATCAGGATGGGTGCGCTTCTCTTTCAGCACGGTTTCATAGGCCAGCATCAACCCAGCGGAAAGCGGCGTTTTGCCGCCCACCGGAATATTGACCAGCGCGGTCTTAGCAAGCTGTACGGAATTGGTGGGCGGAAGCACAGTCTGCGCGCGATCTTTCTGGAACACGATCAGCCCCACGCGATCACGGCGTTGATAGGCGTCGGTCAGCAGCGACATGATCGCGCCTTTAGTGGCGGTCATGCGCTCGCTAACTGCCATGCTCCACGAGGCATCTACAACGAATAACACCAGATTGGCAGTACGCTTTACGCGCACTTTGCGCTGTAAATCAACCTTTTTCAGGGCATAAGCCATGCCCGTTTGCGCCTTCTGGTCTTCACGTTCGCGCTGAAAGGGTGCCGCCGCGCGCAGTGTGGCATCGAAGGCGATGTCATCGGTACGCCCATTGGCGGGGCGCGCCTGAATGTAACGCCCCCGCTTACGGTCGGTTTTGGTGTGCGAGCGCCGCCCGGACTGCTTCCGTGTCAACTGGTCAATCTGCGTCTGAATTTTGCGAGGCGCAAATTCCTGCCCGGACTCAGCCTTCTTGCCGCCTTCCCACCAATAGGAATCGCGGTTGTCAAAGACCGACTGCGGGCCGGGATCGGTCTGCCCGTAATCCGGTGTTTCCTGATCGCTAGCGTTACTCAGGGAAGAACTTTTTTTTTAGCGGATTGTTCTTCGCTTTGCTCGTCACTCTGCTCGATATCGTCGCCTTCGCCCCATTCACTTTCGACTTGATCCAGCTTGCTTGACATCTCGCCCATGTTCACCTGCGCGTCGGTGAACGGCCCGCGCTTCAAACGGTGAGGGATAGCCAGTTCAAAGGCTAGCAGAATATCTTCGCGGGTGATGCGATCCCGTCCTTCAAACGCGGCATTGGCGCGCGCGCCCTTCAGGATGACGATATCGGCGCGATGGCCGTCAATATGCAGGCTGCTGGTCAGGGTGGCGATGCTGAAAAGATCACGTTTGCTGTAGCCTACGTTATCTACAGCCTGCCGCGCCTGCATGATGCGATCTGCCAGCGTCTTTTCTTCCGGCGCCCAGTAGCGTTTGAATCCATCCGAGTCGCTTTCATAGGCAATATGTCGCTGCACGATCTCCATGCGCTCGGCAGTATCGCTAATGCCGCGCACTTCAACCGAGAAGGCAAAACGATCTAACAGCTGCGGGCGTAGATCGCCTTCTTCTGGGTTCATGGTACCGATCAAGATGAAACGGGCAGGATGGCTGAAGCTGATGCCTTCGCGCTCGACCACGTTTACACCCATTGCCGCCGAGTCCAGCAGCAGGTCAACCACATGGTCATCTAACAGGTTCACTTCATCTACATACAAAATACCGCGATTGGCTGCCGCCAGCACACCGGGATCAAAATGGCGTTCGCCTTTCTGAATCGCCTTCTCAATATCCAGCGTGCCAACCACGCGGTCTTCAGTCGCGCTCACCGGTAGGTCAATGAATGGGATTTTGCGCGGGCTGATGTGTAATGTTTCGCCCGCTTCAGCGCGCTCTCGAATGACATCTGACCACGTATCGGGATGTTCGGGGTCGTCATTGAACGGCGATTCAGTGAATACGTCCATTTCTGGCAGCAGGGCTGCCAGCGCACGCGCCGCCGTGCTTTTGCCGGTT
This sequence comes from Anaerolineae bacterium, assembly GCA_014879665.1. Classification (GTDB taxonomy): domain Bacteria; phylum Chloroflexota; class Anaerolineae; order Aggregatilineales; family Phototrophicaceae; genus Flexifilum. Next base: position 37,905 of record JACSRP010000067.1, read on the forward strand.
CCGCGTTCGCCGCGAATCAATACGCCGCCAATGCGGGCATCAATCGCGTTCAGAATTAACGCTCGTTTCATTTGTTTCTGGCCGACAATGGCCGTAAAGGGGTATATAGGTCGTTTCGCCATAATCAGTTGTGTGTCTTTCGTCTTGGGGGTGCTAACGCTTGCATTATAGCAGAAACATGCAAGCCTACGGCAATGATGCCATTAGACCAGATTGGTCTATTTTTGCCCAACTGCACTGTTTACAGGAATTCTTCACGAATCTTTCGCTTGTTTGTTAAGAAATCGCGCTATGATATACTGTAACTTTGGGTTATATCCGCGTTTTTGCGCGGTGTTCTGCTTGCTTCACCATCGTTTACAGGAGTATTTCGTTGGCTAAATCACGCACAGAGCAACTGGTCGCGCGGCTGCGCGATTTGCAGGCAAGTTCTGGTGAAGTCGAAGCCGCAGCCATCGTCAGCGTTGATGGCTTGAGCATTGCTTCTTCTCTGCCGGTTGCTACAGAAGAAGATCGTGTTAGCGCCATGTCTGCGGCCATGCTGTCGCTTGGTGAGCGTATTTCTACCGAGTTGGGACGCGGCGCTCTGGAACAGGTTTTTGTGAAAGGCGAAAACGGATACGTCATCCTCACTGCTGTTGGCGAAGAAGCCGTTCTCACCGTGCTGGCGCGCAAAGAGGCAAGGCTTGGCCTGATCTTCCTCGATGTGGCGCGAACGGTGCAAGACCTGAAGCAGCTTATTTAGGCGCGCGGGCATAGTCTCGCCTCATGCTTGTGACGCCCCCGAGTTCGACTCTTAGCGCCCGTAAAAGCGGTTTGTATTATCCGAACCGCTTTGGGCGTATTTTGTTCCTCGCCCTGAAAGAAGTTATGGGCGAACATGGGCTTGAAGCTACGCTTGAACTCGCCAATCTGCGCGCTTTAGCCAACCCCCTCCCACCGGATGATCTAGAACGCACTATAGATTTTGCCGCGCTCTCGGCGCTTAATCTGGCCTTGGACGAAATGTACGGGGGGCGCGGCGGGCGGGGTATGGCGCTGCGCGCAGGGCGAGCATGGTTAGTCAAAGGCATGAACCGTTTCGGGGCGTTATCCGGCGTGACGGATCCGGCTTTTCGTGCGCAGCCCATTGAAGAACGTTTGCATGCGGCGTTCAAAGGACTGGCCGCAGCATTTACCAGCTTCAGTGATCAGAAATGTTCGCTTGAGGAAACGCCGGCCAGCCACCGGTTTATTGTGGAAAACAGCGCCATGTGCTGGGGGCAGGAAGCCGAACGCCCGATTTGTCACCCCATTGTTGGCTTACTTCAAGAAACCGCGCGTTACGCTTCTAATGGTCGTGATTTCACCGTGCGCGAAATTCAATGCCGCGCCGCCGGCGCTGAACACTGCGTTTTTGTTGTCAATCGGTAGTTCGTCTAGGCATTACGCTCAATATCAGGCTGTCAGACCGGTTCAGTGAACAACTGAACTGTGTGATTTTTATTGTGTCTTAACTGAGGACTTCTCCACATGCACTCTCTTCGTCGAATCGGACTTGTCGTCGGGCTTTTCCTATCTGCTTTAATCTGGCTTCAAGTCACTGGCACAGTAGCCCAGGACACCCCCTTCAACCCTATTATTGATAGGGTTGAAGTATTTAATGACTTCAGTGATCCCTCAATTATTCTTCAGCGAATTTATTTTCGCGATCCCGATGCGAATACAAATCTGGTTGACTTTGATATTGTGGCAACCACTGCCTCAGGCATTCAGGCCAGTGATGGGTCAATCACGCCCACTGCCACCCAGATGACGCTCAACTATCATGAAGGTCGTTGGAACTGTGGTACGGGCGTTTACAGCGTTACGCTAAGCGTACGCATGCTTGATCGATCCGGCAATGAAAGCAATACCGTTGAATATACGATGCAGTGCGGCCAGCCAAATGACTTTGTTGTACAGGGGGCGAGCGCTTCTGGCGGCCGGGTAGATTGCATCGTATCAACCAACACAACCATCAATGCCCGTTTGGAGCCTAGTACATCCGCCGATCCCCTGCAAAACGGATTGCAACCCGGTGATTATAACGGTGTTGCCGTTACAACCGGCAGCGATGGCTTTCGGTGGTATCAACTCGATTTTGGCTTCTGGGTGCGTGAAGATATCGTTCGCCTTTCATCAGGCTGTGCAAGCTTGGGCAACCCACCAACCAGTACTCCGCGGCCAGCCCCGACTAGCCCGCCAACGCCGGTTCCCGCAACTGAAATACCGGCTGCCAGCAATACATCTTCATTAAATGAGTTCTGCGCTTCATTCATTGATGGCTTGATTCTGGCACGAGATCAGTACACCACAGACTCGACCATTCTTGCCGGCTACGAGGTTGGCGTCGCGATGAATGATGCATTTCTTTGCTCTATGGACGTGACCTGCGAGGGAATAACCGCCGCAAGCGAACTTCTGGAGCAACGATATTATTACGATATGTCTTCTGAAGAAGGCATCGCGATGGTAAACGCGGCGCTTAACGAACTTGCAGTCTGTTTCCCTGAAGCGGCGGCGCTCGTGGATAGCAGCTTTGCCCCGGCTGAAGCGCCAGCGTTTACCGAAGATACTTTGCTTGTCATTCTGGATTCACCAACCCCTGCGTTCGTAGCGCTGAACTTAGAGGGGGAGCAGTTGCATCGTTATGACCTTGGAGATGATATCCTGAGCGTTACCGATCCTGTTTGGTCACCCGATGGTGAATATATCGCCTTTACCGGTCAGACGACGGACGGGCAGACCCATATTTTCGTGATGTTTACCGATGGCACAGGCCTGCGTAATTTGACGCGGGAAATGACCTATTCCCGTAACACGAAGCCCGCATGGTCGCCCGACAGCCAGCAAATCGCTTTTATTTCGGATAATGGCTCAAGCGCGGATTTGTATCTTGTCTCTTTGAGCGGGCCATTCCGGCAGCTTACCCGTGACGCTTCTGTAAGCGGCGTCACATGGTCTCCCGACGGCGGGGCAGTCGCTTTTTCAGCGAATACCTCCACCAGCGCCGGTGAGGATATTTTCATCAGAATGCTGGAGGACAGGCGAATTGATTTTCTCGCCCGTACTGCGGGAGACGACTTCGATCCGGTGTGGTCACCGGATGGCCGTAGGATCGCTTTCACGTCAAATCGCGACGGCACAAATCGAATCTATGTGATGAATTCAGACGGAACGAACCAGACGCGCGTTTCGCCCGGAGATGCTTTCGCATTGAATCCAACGTGGTCGCCGGATGGAAGCCAGATCGCTTTCGATCTGCAACGGAGCGGCCAGAACACCAATGTTTATTATGCAAACCTTGACGGGTCAAATCTTCAGTGGCTTCCCTCTATCGATTATATTTACTCCCTGCCAGCATGGCATCCAGACGGCCTCGATCATTTGGAGGTTGTCTTTAATTTCGAGAGTATCCCGACCAGCACGCCGTATCCCACCCTCGTGCCGCCAACCAGTACTCCCCTGCCGCCCACTATAATCGTACAAGATCTTCCTACGACGGCTATCCATAACGGCAACGCTTCCCAATTAAGTCTGATAGGAACAATTCCGCTGCCGGTGAGCATGGACATCGCTGGCATCAGCGCGGATCGCAGCTTGCTGGTCATTGGTGGCAGCGTAATTGGCAGCCCTCAGCAGCTTTATGCTTATGATTTGATCAACTTACGCCTGATTGAACTGCCGAACGCAGAGGGCTACAACGAATTTACGCAACCTGAAATTGCCATCAGCCCGGATGGCAGCTATATCGCCTATCCGAATGGCAGTACCGTAACGGTCTACGGCACCGCCGAACGGCGCGTCGTCGCCACGCTGCGTGGTCATACCGAGACCGTTCAAACCGTCGCGTTTAGCCCTACCGGTCTCACGATGGCGACCGCCGGATCGGATGAAGCGATCAATCTGTGGGAAGTGGGATCATGGATGCTGAGCCGGAGTTTTCAGCGCAGTGACCTGCTGGATTTGCGCGCGGACAGCGTGTATTCACTGGCCTTCAGCCCCAACGGGCAGGCGCTGCTGGCAGGCACCTATGCTAATGTTGATCTGTGGGACGTGGCATCTGGACAACTGGTTGGCAGCATGGGGTCAAGCGTCCGAAGCGGCGTCATCGCGGTGACCTTTGGCAGGACATCACGGATTATGATTTCGCCTGCCGCCGCTGCCCTCGTCGGGCTGACCGAACAGGGTGTCTTTACAGGGGGCAGTTGGAGCGGCAGCGTGGTGGATGTGTGGAACTTGCAAAACGGGAACGTCACAGCCGAGTTCACAGTAGATGACACCACCCATTTCGATGTGAACGAAGGCGCTAACCTTCTTGTGACCGAAGATTCGGGCGGTTTCAACGTGTACAGCTTCTTCACCACCGAACGCCTCTTCACAGGGACAGGATCGTATTCGTATCCCACCAGAGTCTACTTCGCCCGCAACGACACGCTGCTGGTAGTTGTAAAAGAGAACGAAATTCAATTGTGGGGCGTGCAGTAGGTAAACCCATTGATGAAGCACAGTGTGACCCTTTGATCACACTGCGCTTCATCAGATCAGTTTACGCAGGCTGAAGCCATAAAAGATCGTAAAAATCCTCATTGCCCTTTCTCATCTCTAGTTCACCCCGATTGCGTTGAAATAAAATTGGCATTATGCTGTGCTATACGTCCGGTTGTTTCGGGGAAATATCATGCCCCAATCATCACAGGTACAGCACAATCAAACCCATTCGCCGCAGCAAAATACACGCCATAATCTCTCAGATGAATATATCCCTGAAGGGATAAGCAGTGAACAAGCCGTCAACTCGCTTCAGCAGGTAAAAACGGCTGATAATAGGCCGCTGCAACGCCGCGCGGCAATAGGGCTTGGTTCGATTATCGGCAACCGCGCGCTTCAGCGGGTGTTGATGGGCAATATCCAGCGTGATGGGCTTGAAGAATTTGGCCTTGGCGAGACCGCTGCGCCAACGATGGACGATGCCATGCCCGCAGATATGGCCGCATTTCTGGCGCGCGGGGTGATGCCGGGGCCGGATGGTTTAAACGTTACGCCTACTGGCATTGGCGGTTTTAACGCTAGATTCGATCCGAATTCCCGCGAGCTTCAAATTGCGCTCAATGTCGGGATCATCTTCCCCAACGGTCTACAGATTGACCCCACCACTAATGTGGTAACGGTAGATGGCGCTGGCCTCGATACGGGCGATCAATCGGAGCAGCGCACCATCACCCAGCTTCAAAACGGCGCGAATAAGATTATGACCGATGTCCCCGCGGCGGACCGCGCGGCTATTGTGAATTCACAATGGCGTTGGTCCGGAGAGCAAGACAGCTGGATGCAAAGTTACGCCCAGTCTGTAAAAGATGCGTGGGGCGCGAAACACTTCTTCGTCAGTCAGGATTGGTCGCAGTTATTTAGCAGCGTTCGCGTAGCAGCGAATGTGCATGCTGGCCGGCAGGATGGCGACCACTGCAAGGCTAAAATTGTGAAAACGCCGCCCGGCGGTATTGGCGCTTTCGTGCAATCAGGCAGTAGAACCCGCACCGATGATCAAGAACTGATTATGTCCAGTTCGGCGCTGGGGCCGCGCCACGACAATCTTTTGCAGTGGCAGCTTTATTTCGCCCACGACTCTTCAGATGTTGCCAGCGCCACTTCACAGCCAAATGGCGCAGGGCTTGATGGGCCTACCTTCTTGAAGCAGTTCATCAACACCTTTAATGCTGCGCCTGGCAACGCGGGGCAGCCCATTCGACTGGTGGGGCGCGCAAGCTCTGTAGGGGCGGCGAACTATAACCAGCAGCTTTCTGAGCGCCGCTCTGCCGCCGTTGAGCAGTTCTTACAGGCAAACGGGCTGACTGGCTCGGTGAATCGTACGCAAGACAGCGGCGAAGGTGAAACCGGCACAGACGATAATGCCGACGCATCACGACGGGTTGATCTGATCATCGGTTCCGGGGCGGCGCAAAATGTTGCCATGCACGAGTCCGGGCATTTGCTGGGGCTGGATGATGAATATTCAACCATAGATACCCAGAATAATACGCTGCCTGCGGATCAGCGCGGGTTCATTAGCGGAACCGGAAACGCGATTGGCGCGACGATAGACCATACGGATATTGATGCCGATGGGTTGGCCGATGCGCCAATTGACGGCGCAGTTGCGGAAAACAACGATAACATCATGTCGCTGGGTGATACCGTGCGCCCACAGCACTATGCCACTTTCCACAGCGCGCTGGAACAGGCTACGGGAAAAAGCTGGCGTTATGGTGGCGAAGGCGACCCGCCAACACACATTCCCGGCACCCCCACGCCGGATGGCGGGGTGATTGTTTAGCGGCTACTATGAGGAGCATTCTCACATGACTGACCTGTTATTCAGTTACCTTGTGCGCGATTCCACCTCAGATCCGTACGGCCAGCGACTTTATGATGACGGCAAAGTTGAGAGCTATCGTGTCTCAAGGCTGGTGAAGTCCGCGTCTGGTGCATATCAGGAGCAGCCGGTGACGCCGGGTTGGTATCCGGCCGCCACTCTCAATGAAGATCAGCTTGCACAGTCGCGCGCGGCAATTGAAGCCAGCGGCGTGCGCGGAATGCCTGCAAAAGTAACGGGCAGCGCCAACAATACCAGCGATCTAGCTTCCGGCGAAATTGAAGTAATGACCGGTGACGGACTGCATAAAATGACCGTCAAGCCATGGTATCCCGGCGGCGATACAGGGCGGCGGTTGTTTCACTTGATCTCACAATTGAACAATCTGATTACGCAGTCGCTGGCATGAATAAACCACGGACACATTTGGATAACGTAACTTAGAATCGGGTATCAGTTGCCGGAATCTGCCAGACGGTATGCATCATGGTAAATTGTTTGAAGATTTCTTTCGCCTGTTGATTCGCCCACTTTTTCCACTGCGGATTAAGATGATTTCCATACTAAGTCTGTGAAAACTGCCAGATATGTTCTATCGTTTGAACGTCTCCCCGGTATTCGCTTTTCATCCCCTGACCCCCTTTGACCCCCCACTAACCATTAAAAGTTGTAAAACGAGAAATTGACTGCTTGACACGCCGGAAAGACCGTGTTACGCTGTTCTGGATTGAAATAAGGTTTGTATTTTCATGCCAACGACACTTAAGCCAACTATCAAAACAGGAGCCGTCTATTCCCGGCAGGAAGCGGCAGAAGCTTTAGGCATCAGCCTGAGCACGCTGAAGCGACTGGTCAAGAATGGGCACCTGCGGGTAAGCAAACCCGCAGGGATGCGCCGGGTGTTCATCACCGGCGAATCTATCCTGGCGATGTTGGATAACACCGCTGTGGAGCGAGGTGCTTAGAACCATCATGTCTATCGTCCGTCACGCACGTTACCTGCTTCCCATCATGATCGATGGGCGCGTTGTGCCTACCGCCCGGCCAGCCGCTGTGCTGCTGCCGATCAATGGTGGGTGGAATGCGATCAGCGCTGGCGTGGGCCTCCCCGATGGGGGCTTTGGCGGCGAAGCTGATCTGGCTACGGGGCAATCTCATACGAAAGGATCGTATCGTTTCAGGATATGATCCGATGACCTGATAAAAACGGGTTCCCAAACGGGCGTGAGATTGCGAAGGTTCAATCTCACGCCCGTTTTGTTTTTCTTAAAGTGTTTTGGCAAGGAAATGGCAATCATGTCATCAATGCATCACCTTCAACTGCTGTTCAACGATGCGCGCATGGGCAGCCTCATGGATACGCTGGATGAACTGCACAGCGCCGCCAGTGAGGGGCGGCTTCAGCAGGTCACCACGTTAACCAACGCCGAATTGATTGGCTGGCTGTATGAGCTGGTTTACACGGCGACGGAAACGATGGCCGAAATTCAGCGAGCAGAGGTACGGGGCGACACGACACTTCATATCGTGGCGAAATCGGAAGCCTCGTAAACACGCGCAGACGGAAGCGGATACCGCCGCTTAAAACATAGATAACCGCCATTGATACGACCCGGCAGTACGAAAGGAGGTCGCCACAATGTTTAACAGGTGCGATACCAACCAACTCAGGATAGATAACCAGTATGCCGCTACAAAAATAAGGGCGGCAGGGAGCAAGATAATGTTTAACGTAAATCATGTTCGCGTCAATCAGCAGCAGCAGCGCGATCAGCGGCGCTCGGCAAAACGCCAGAGCATTGCGCGAGAAACGAAGCGCCGTTCGCAAAATCGGGATCACAATCGCGCATGGGTGCGCGTGATCAGCGTTTTTCTCTAGTGTCGAAGATGAAGAAGCGGAAGCTCCTGAATGAGGTAGGAGCAAAATCATGTACGAAATTAACCAGAATCACTTGCTGTTCCATGAACAGCGACAGCGGGAATTACAGCAGGAAGCAAAACGTCAGCGTTTGGTGCGCGAAGTTCAGCGTAAGCACAGTACGAAACGCGCAACCGTATTCACGCGGATTATCAGTCTATTCTTGTAGGGATCGTTCAAGGAGCGAGTATGGTGGGCAGTTACGCAAGAAGGTTTCTGTCCCACCGGAAGGAACTATGGCTATGAGTACGGATGAGCAACCCGGTTCTAAGTCAGCGTATTCCGACATGCTTCGCGCCACCTTTGCCCGTAGTGTTAGTGGAGGCAGGGGAGGGCGTGAAGCCCACAACCTTAAGCTTCCATGATTTTTAAATGCAAGCAGCATTCGGGACCGATTTATTGTTAGCAAGCGTACACGGGTCACACATTTCGGGGAAGTTGTATTGTACGACAATGGGATTGGCGCACGTTGCGTGCCGGGCGAAAGGCGGGTTGTTGACCCGCCTGCTGCCGTTTGACTGGCTTTATTGTCGCTAATCTGGTTTCCATCCATTTACGGGGCGCAGCTTTAGCCGGATGGCTTTGAACCCCCGGCGTTCTAGGAAGTTAATGCGATTACCCTGTATAAGCGCTGTAAAAACCTGCTGCGTTTGAGCGAATTTTTGATATACTTGTTCGAGTTGTGGGATTATTCACAGAACTACTTGTGAAATGCCACCTCCCGTCCACTGAGCCATGAGGTGTTCTTGTGTCCACCGGAGGAGCGTTCCAGGGGCGCGTTCTTCTGCTCAACGGGCGTACGTGGGAGCCACTTTCAGTGGTCACTATCCCGCGTGCGATCAATCTATTGCTGGCGGAGAAGGCCGTCGTTGTTGAGCAGACCGACCAATTTCTTCGTACCGTCTGCGATCGTTTTCCGATTCCATCCGTTATCGCCTTGCGAACTTATGTCAATGTCCCGCGCAGACAGGCACACTGGAGCCGGCGGGGGGTGCTGATACGCGACAGCTTCATCTGCATTTATTGTGGGGTGACGCCGGGCGTGACCTTTAAGGGAAAGCCGCTGGTCAAGAGCGATTTCACGGTTGACCATATCATCCCCAAGTCTCGCGGTGGTAAAGATAACTGGGGCAACACTGCCTGCGCCTGCTACGCCTGCAACCACCGCAAAGGCGACCGGCTGCCGCATGAAGCGGGAATGCGCCTTCAGTGGGAACCGAAGATGCCGCGCACGAGCTATCTCGTCGTCGCTATCGGCACCGGTAACGAAACCTGGCGGCGATATATCGAATTCTAAACGCGCTTATCACTTTTGATAGGCGCGTTTTTTTGTTTCTAGCGATAGGCGGCTGCGCCCTCGCTGTTTTGCTGTCGCTGCTCTCCGAATTTTTCCTTTCCGCAGCAAATAAGGTATTGTAAAGATGCACTTAATAAAGGTGCTTTTCCACTTACTGTTTTAGGAGGATGTTAATGTTTCGCCGTCTGTTAATTATGTTCGCTGTTGTTTCACTATTGTCGCTGCTCTCCGCTTCGGTCAGCGCGCAGGATGAACTTCCATTATGGGGCGATCTGCCAGCAGGGGAATGGACGCAAATCAGCCCCGGTGGAGACACAATTTGCTCCAATGGCACACCCTATTCCTTCTTTGCCCGCCCGGCAGATGAGCCAAGCGATGAGCTGCTGATTCATTTTCAGGGCGGCGGCGCCTGCTGGTTTGGCGAAAACTGCGATTTGAATACTTTCCCAACCTATGATCCCTTTGTAGACGAAAGCGACGATCCCACTTCGCAGCCTGCCGGTATCTTCGATTTTGAGAACGCATCCAATCCATTCCAGAGCTATAACATGGTGATGGCGCCTTACTGCACCGGCGATGTGCATATTGGCAATGCCGATGTGACTTATGAGGTGAACGCTGGAACCGAGAACGCCTCTGAAGTGACGATCAATCATCGCGGCTATATCAATGCTACGGCGGCGCTGGACTGGACGTTTGCCAATGTTGAGAATCCTGAAACAGTGTTTGTAACCGGTTGCAGCGCGGGTTCTATCCCTTCGCCGCTGTACACCCAGTTCGTGGCAGAAGCTTACCCTGATGCGCGCATTGAACAACTAGGCGACGCTTCCGGCGGCTACCGCGATCAGGCGCTGATGATTAACATATTGGAAACATGGGGAACACAAGGGATTCTGCCCGAAAACTACGCCGAAGTTCCGGCTGAATCGCTCAATTTCGAGACGTTTTACCTGCAATCCAGCACGCTGTTCCCTGAAATTACATTTAGCCAGTACAACGCGGCTGGCGACGATGTGCAGGAACAATTCCTGACGCTGGGCGGGTTGACAGATTTCATGCTGCAAGATTTGTTAGAGGCAAATTTTGCGGATATTCAGGCCGGTGACAGTGACAATTTCTTCTATTTTATGGCTGGCGGCGACGGGCACTGCGTCACGGTGACGCCGGAATTTTATACGGTCGCCATTGATGGGATGCCGTTTGTAGAATGGGTGCAGCAGTTAGCTGCCGGTGACGAAATAGAAACCGCTGCCTGCACGGACTGCGCAGTGCTGGAAACAGCGGAAGGCGAGTAAAACGCATATTCTGTATACTGGCAGGGTACATACGGCCATTTCAGAATTGTTGAGTGCAAATAACGTTTATAGGAGCGAGCACAAAGCCTCGCTCCTATAAACAAATTTTGCGCGAACCCTTCTCGCACATGCAAAACTGAAAAGCTTCTTCCCCCTCACTCCTATCTTCAACCTATCGAGAGAAAGAGATTGGGGAAGGAACTTGAAGATACCCCCTCATCTTCTATTTACTCAATTCGCTATCTAAAACTGACCTCATTATCTTCGTTTTTTCACTTTCATCCCACTCGGAAGATCAGGGTAATCATACTCACTTGTTCAATATGCACATTTGCTATCCCTTGCAATTTATGCATTTTGTATAAAGGTTGTAAAAATTGAGTGTTCTCCATGCCCTTTTCGTATATACTTTCCTATAGGTAGATAAAAAGCTTATTCGAACAAGGACCCAATCTTTTTTCAACATAGCCGGTCACGGCAGGAGTTCCTTCCCTATCATGGTGGCAGCCTACAATATGCCTATACAGACACATAACACCAACGCTTACGACACCGCGCTCGCGCAGTTTGATCGTGCAGTTCGCTATTTGCCGATTCCTGACGGCGTGGCGGAATTTTTGCGCTATCCGCGCCGCGAATTCACCGTGAATTTTCCGGTCAAACGAGATGATGGCAACCTTGAGATGTTCACCGGCTACCGGGTACATCACAGCACCATTCTAGGCCCCAGCAAAGGCGGCATTCGCTACAGCCTCGCTGTAGATATGAATGAAATACGCGCGCTGGCGATGTGGATGAGCTGGAAGTGCGCGCTGGCGGGGCTGCCCTTCGGCGGCGCAAAAGGCGGCGTGGTCGTTGATCCAAGGACGCTAAGCCCACATGAACTCGAAGCGCTGACTCGCCGTTTTGCCGCAGAACTGATTCCGGTGATCAGCCCTCACGCCGACATTCCCGCACCAGATATGGGCACCAACGCGCAGACCATGGCGTGGATGATGGATACCTACAGCATGACGGTTGGTTATTCGGTACCGGCCATCGTCACCGGCAAACCGGTCAATATCGGCGGTAGTTTGGGACGTAATGAAGCGACTGGTCACGGCGTGATCACTGCCATGACCGAGGCGCTCAAACGTAAAAACAGTTCCGATGCGGGCAGCGTTCGCGTCGTGATTCAGGGCTTCGGGAACGTGGGCAGCAACGCAGCCGCCCGCGCAGCTGAACTGGGCTTCACCGTAGTTGGCGCCAGCGACGTATTTGGCGGCATCTACAATCCCAATGGCCTCGATATTCGCGCGTTGCAGGCCTATGTTGCGGACAGCGGCGACCTGCGCGGCTATGCCGAAGGCGAACTGGTGACCAATGAAGAACTGCTGACGCTGCCCTGCGACGTGCTGATCCCGGCGGCGATGGAAGGACAGCTTACCCGCGAAAATGCGAACAAGGTTAAAGCTAGCTTGATTGTGGAAGGCGCGAACGGCCCGACCACGCCGGAAGCCGATGATATTCTCAATGATCGCGGCGTCACAATTGTTCCGGATATTCTCGCCAATGCGGGTGGCGTCATTGTTTCCTACTTTGAATGGGTGCAAGATCTGCAAGCATTCTTCTGGGATGAAGATGAAATTTTCCGCCAGCTAAACCGCGCGATGATCCGCACCTATGAGGCCACCGAGCGCACGGCTGAAGAATACGATGTGAACCTGCGTACGGCGGCACAGATATTCGCCATTAAGCGGGTGGCTGATGCGCTAATGACGCGCGGCTTCTACCCGTAGCCAACACAAGGCGACCCAGGGGCGTCTTGAAATAAATTTCTTCTAAAATATTTACCGTATTTCCCTCGGGGTGAAGGGCGGTTCTGGCAACGGAGCCGCCCTTCATATTTTTCAGGCCATTTTGTGCGCCTATTCCGCGAATCATGGTTTAGAATAAAAATCTAATTCGGAAGATCATACCAGAGGGTCACTGCAATGCGGCGAACGCTGTTATCGGGCGCGGTCATTTTGCTTATGCTGACGGTACAGGCCGCACACGGGCAAATTGCCCCGTTCACCCCGCTGCCGCCTTTTGAAATTGTGATTGAAGCGCCGGGGATTATGCCTGAAGGGGTTGACTGGGATGAAGCAGGGTCTCGCTTCCTGATCACTTCACTAACCGACGGCGCGATTCGCAGCATAGATGATGCCGGAAGCGTAGAAATTTTTGCACAGGATGAAGACATCCCCACCAGCATTGGCCTTGAAGTGGATGAAACTCACAACCGCCTGCTGGTCGCCATCGCTGATAGAAGCGCATTTTCCGGCGGGGCAGGCCGCGCAGCTTTAGCCGCCTATGACCTGATCACACATGAACGGCTCTTTTTGACGGAGTTGGGGGGCGTATTCCCGTATGAGCAGCATTTCGCCAACGATGTGGCGGTGGATGATGCGGGCAGCGCCTATGTGACTGACTCAACTGCGCCGGTTATTTATCGCGTGGATATGGACGGAAGTGCCGAAGTATTCCTGCAAGATGATCGGTTAATTGCGGATGGCATCGGGCTGAATGGGATTGGTTACCATCCTGACGGCTTCTTACTGGTCGCCTTCGCTAACAGCCTGCTCAAGGTGCCGCTGGATGATCCGGCGGCGTTCAGCGAAGTCGCTACCGATGATCCTGTTCATTTTGACGGTATTTTCCTGCATGAAGGCGCATGGCTGGTGGGGGTGAACAATACAGACGGTCAGCAAACGCTGGTGGCGATGAGCAGCGCTGACGATTGGGCAACGGCCACGACAGAAGGGCGCGTGTTATCTATGGGAGATGCGACCTCCATCACTCAGCGTGGAGATACCAGTTATTACATCAACGCCTATCTAGGCAACCCATCCGCTGAGGAATACGAGATCATCTCGGTCAACTTTAGCTGCCTGTGCGAGTGAAAGTCACCGGACGATGAAGGATGATCATCACCTTTACGGCACCGCGTAAATGGTCGTTGCCAGTTCATCTGAGGCTACCGTTCCCCGCGCTCCTGATGCGACGATAAATGTGCCGTCAGGGCTAAATTGAACGGTATCGCTTGCGCGGGGCAGTATAAAAACAGGCTCGTCTGAATTGACATCATAGAAAAGGATCCCTGCTTCCGTCGGCACAGCTAGCATATTGCCCTGCGGATTGAATACCGGGATTCCCGTAAAAATCGTGTGTGGTTCCGGCAGCATCCAGCGTTCGACTTCAGTAGCCGTCGCCGCGTCCCACCAGATGATGGCGCTCTGTCCCGGCTCACAATCCCAGCCAAACCCGGTATCCGGGAAATCGGTACAGATCTGGCCGAGTACAAAATTCCCGCTGGGGCTAAAAAATAACCGTAGATTGCCTGTCAGGATCAAAGCCGGATCGAAATTGAGCGCTTGTTCAACAAGCGTATCCCCATTCAGCGCATCTACAATTTGCAGCGTTGGCCCATCTTCACCGTCAATCAGAAGCGCAATGCGATTTTCATCCGGGCTAAACGCAAAAGTGCCAATGGTTCGATCTTCCCTGAGCGCGGCAATACGCTCGTCGTTTTCCGACAACTGCCTTGTGTAAAGCGTTAGCGGGTGGGAATAAATTTCGCCCATCAGTAATTGAACAGCCTCGGCTTCTTCGATTTCCCGGCTTGACCATTCAGTTCCATCATTTGAGGCAATAAAAAATCGGTAGGCGTTTCCCGAAGACCATATACGGTAGAGCAGTGAACCGTCTGCCAGAAAGCGTATCGGGCGTTCGTCGGCATTTTCCTCTGGATGTTTGAGCGTGGTGACCTGCTGACCATCCACCAGATCAAGAATTCCAATGTCCTGATCAATGGAGCCGGCATCGCTTTCAGGGCAAACAATAGCGATATAACGCTGATCAGGGCTGATCACAAAATATCCACTGCTCGTCGCGCCTGTATCGCAAGTTAGTTCACGGATCGGGCTTAGGCTGGCAACATTTGCAGGCGAAATCACATTGCTGGCGATCTGAACGATTTCTGGCGCAGGTTGAGAAACATCTGCTGCTTCAACCGGCAGCAGCCATGCCACCCCATCGGCACCGTCCACCGTCCAGCCGGTCAAACCCTGATAATCCACCTGCCACCACGCGAAGCCGTCGGCGCAAACCGGGCCATCCAACACAGCAAACATTTCTCCGGCAGGGATTGCCCCAACCTGCGTACCCGAACGTGACGGTATATCGCGCACGTTGTTGGCATCTCCGGGTGCAACCTGACCATTCTCGCCAACGATCAGTGCTACCGGAATGATGCCCTGCCCAGTACATTCAGGGGAAACACCGTCTGATTGAGCGGTGACGAAAACAAAAGGGATGATAAGACCTAAGCTTAAAATAGCAGCGTTGATGATTTTTCGCATTAATCATAATCTCCTCAAAAATGGACCGGCAATAAATAGCAAAAAAGGATGTAGCTTTTGCTACACCCTCGATAAACTATATCACGACTTCCAGCGGCGTGCTTATCCCCGCTTCGCTTCCAGCGCCTTCGCCAGCAGTTCCTTGACCACGCCGGGGTTGCCCTGACCTTTGAGGATGCCCATCACCTTGCCCATCATCGGGCCAAACAGCTTATCTTTGCCCGACAGGTATTCTTCTACCCACGCCGGGTTTTCAGCGATCATCTGCGCGATGGCGGCATCTACCGCGCCGGTATCGCTGATCTGCGCCAGCCCCTTTGCATCCACGATCTTCTGCGCGTCATCGCCGGTTTCAAACATTTCAGCCAGCACCGTCACGCCGGTAGCCTTGTTAATGCTGCCGCCGTCTACCAGCTTGACCAACCCGGCGAACTGCTGCGGGGTGATCTGAATGGACTCAATCGCTTCACGTTCTACATTATGCGTGTTCAGCAGGCCGAACAACTGCCCGATCAGCCAATTTGCCAGCGATTTAGCATTCGCGCCTTCGGCTAGCGCCGCGTCAAAATAATGGGCAATGCTTTGATCGGCCACCAGCACTGAAGCATCGTAGCGGTTTAAGCCTAACTCATTCATGAAGCGGTCACGCTTGGCATCTGGCAGTTCCGGCAAGCCCGCGCGAATTTCGGCCACCCACTCGCGGCTCACTTCGACAATCGGCAAATCGGGTTCCGGGAAATAGCGGTATTCTTCGGCACTTTCCTTGTAACGCTGCACCACCGTGCGCTGTTTGGCCTCATCCCAGCCCATGGTCGCCTGACGCACACCTTCGCCATTTTCCCACGCCTTGATCTGGCGGGTGGTTTCGTATTCAATCGAGCGATAAAGACTACGAATGCTGTTCAGATTTTTGACTTCGGTACGGGTACGGTAATCGGTATCGTCCTTGTGCTGCACGCTGATATTTGGCTCGATACGCATAATGCCCTTGCTCATATCACCGTCGTTCACGCCCAGATACTGTAAAATAGTGCGCAGCTTACGGGCATAGGCTTCGGCAACTTCGGCGCTGTGAATATCTGGCTCGGTCACAATTTCTAACAGCGGCACGCCGGCGCGGTTGAGGTCAATCAGGCTGCCATCCATAGTGTGCATGGATTTACCGGTGTCTTCTTCCAGATGGGCGCGGCGGATACGGATGCGCTGGGTGCTGCCATCGCTGAGGTCAATATCTACATAGCCATTCACGCACAATGGGCGATCATACTGGCTGATCTGATAACCCTTGGGCAGGTCAGGATAGAAATAACTTTTACGGGCAAACTGGTTGAACGGTGGAATTTCGCAGTTCAACGCCAGCCCGACCATCATCGCCATTTCCAGCGCGCGGCGGTTGATCACTGGCAGCGTGCCGGGAAGCCCCATAGATACCGGATCAACAGCGGTGTTCGGCGGGGCGGTCACGCTGTCTACCACCGGGCAGGCGCTAAACATTTTACTTTCAGTCAGAAGCTCGGCATGAATTTCTAAGCCGACAATAGTTGTCCAGTTAGCATTTGGCATGTTCATCAGGTTTTGTATTTGCGATGCGAATGGCGTGATTGTAGCATAAATTGCACGTTACAAAGGGGAAATAAGATGCCCGGCCATAAAGATCCAATTTTGCTCGATATTCCCGAAGCATTCACGACTGAACGTCTAACCCTTCGCGCCTATAAACCCGGTGATGGGCTGCCATTTTTTGAGGCGATGCAAGAATCGCGGGCGGCGCTGGAAACATGGCTGATGCCGTGGGTGGCCTTTCCGCAAACCCCGGAAGAAAGCGAAATTCGCGCCCGTCGTATGCTGGCGCGATTCATCCTGCGAGAAGATGTGAGCCTGGTTGTAGAGCGCACAAGCGACAAATACTTCGTCGGCGCGATTGGCCTGCATCGGATCAACTGGGCAGTGCCAGCGATGGAGATCGGCTACTGGGTACGTAGTTCGCTTTCAGGGCAAGGCTATGTGACTGAAGCCGTGAACGGACTGACTGATTTTGCGTTTCGGGCGTTGGGCGTGGAACGGCTGGAAATTCGCTGCGATCCGCTGAATGAAAAGAGCGCCGCCGTCGCCCGGCGCGCCGGTTTCACGCTGGAAGGGACATTGCGACACACTTACACCAATGCAATCGGTGACGGCTTCAGCGACACGCAGCTTTTCGCCCTGCTGCGCAGCGAGTGGGAAGGGGGGCGATAAACTGGTTTTCACACCTTTTTCAGTTTTTATCCATCTTTAAGCTGCTTTCGGGTGTTATGCTTCTTTTAATAACCCTTGGCTATAAAGGAAGTTGTAATGGATGTTGCTTCTGGTATCACCCTTGCCTTATTAGTAATCTCTATTCTGCTAATTGTGTTGCTGCTTGGTGGAATCTTCTGGCTCAGAAAAACGTTTCAGACGACGACGAAAAGAATGCAGCAGGAATTAGACTCGACCGCTAAAAATCAGCTTGCTTATGAGCAAAAGTTAATCGAAGAAAGATTAAAGAATGCTTCTTCTGAAATAACACAGGTCGTAGATAAGGCGACTGCGGCGTTAGCGGCACAAAACAAGCTTTTTACCGAGCAAATGAACAGTGTCAGATCTGAACTGAATACCGTTTCTAGTAACACCACCAACAATGTTGTGCGCGAATCGCAGCAGCAGCGTGAAGCAGTTGAGCAATTTATGAAACAGCAAAATAATGCTGTCGAGCAGTTTATGAAACAACAGTCGGATGGTATAACCACTACGATCAGTGAGGTTCGAGCCACGATCAGCGAGCTTGAATCAAAGCGAAATGAAATTGAGCAGAATCGTGCTAGTGAAGTCGGAATGCTCAAAAGTGAAATTAATAGGGTGCTTAGTGTATCAAAGCAGCTTCATGAAGCACTGACCAGCAATAACCGCAGGGGGCAGTGGGGCGAAAAAATTGCGGAAGATATTCTGCACGCAGTTGGTATGCAAGAAAATATAGGGTACTTAAAACAGAAAACCATACAGGGAGAGAATGCAAAATTCAGGCCAGACTTCACCTTTATACTTCCGCAGGATAAAAAGCTGAATATGGATGTGAAGTTCCCGATGCAGAATTACGTTAAATACCTAAATGCCGGAAATAGCAGCGACTCTGAATCTGCTGCCAAAGATTTCATTCGAGATGTGAGAGGCCATGTTAAGGCTGTTTGCTCAAAAGAATATATTAACGCGCAGGCGAACACGCTCGATTACGTCCTTTTGTTCATCCCCAATGAAGCCGTATATCAATTCATCCTTGAGTATGATTTTAAGAATAACAATCAGCTTTTCGATGAATCGCTCAAGGGCGGCGTGGTTCTCTGCTCTCCGCTAAACCTTTTCGCAGTACTTCGGGTTATTTATCAAGCTCAAATTCATTATCAGGTTGACAAATCTTCTCAAAAACTGATGACATTACTCCAGAAATTTGAGAGGCAGTGGAAGGATTATTCGAATCAGGTGGACGCGGTTAGCAAGCGATTCGATCAAGTGCAGGCCGATTTCAAGGCGCTGACTGGAGTTCGTACCGATAAATTGGCAAAAGCATTCGATGAAATAGGTGCGTTATCCCACGCAATAACGTCTGATGATATGCCGGAAGTAGAATTGGCTGCTGAAAATGAACACTATAGCTCTGAAGACAGTTTTGTAACCGCATAGGCCTGAGCATTAGGATGGGCGAAAGCGCCGCCCACGCCAAACTTCACAAACCTCATAACCGTAGGGGCGCAGCACGCTGCGCCCTGTACATATTCCTCCAACCCACAAATCTGTACATATTCCCCCAACTCGCAATCCCGTGCGTTTTTGTAGATTTCTGTAGATTTGTGACCATTCCCTCTGCCCAACCGCCGCCCGCCGCGCTACAATGATTGTGAAGTTCTGAACAGGCTTTATGCCCTTCTTGTCTGATTCGAGTGTTTCTCCATGACCATCATCAGTCTCTCGCTCATTTTCTCAACTATCACCACCCTCATCAGCTTCATCTTCGCCGGCATTGTACTCTGGCGCTGGGTTGGCTCTCGCAGGCGTGGGCGGCACAGCCCCTACCTGCTGGCATGGGGCATCGGCCTGCTGCTGTACGGTCTTGGCGCATTCTGCCAGATCGTGCTGTATTTCACGTGGAGCAGCATCGCCTTCGGTCTGTGGTATTGGGCGGGAGCCATCGCCGTTGCGCCGTGGTTGGGGCAGGGGACGGTTTATCTGCTCTGGCGCAAGGGCAATATTGCCCGCAATATTCAGATGGCGCTCATTTTGATTTCAGTGATGACCTTACCCTGGGCGCTGTTCATGACCCCGATGAACGCCGCTGCATGGCAGCCGCAGACCGATATGACGGTGATGATCAACGATATCCTCACCAGAGGCGGCGTGCGCGTCTTTTCGCCGGTCATGAATATCTGGGGCACGCTCGCGCTGGTGGGCGGGGCGATCTATTCGGCCATGCTGTTCCGCCGCAAGCAAATTCTGCCTAATCGTATGATCGGCAATTGGTTGATCGCGGCAGGCGGCCTGTTTCCGGCGCTGGGTGGTTCGCTGATTCGCGCCGGTGTGCCTGAGCTCAAATATGGCGGTGAGATGATCGGCGTGATCCTGATTTTCGCCGGCTTCCTGCTGGCAACCCGTGTTCCTGAAGAAGTCAAAGACCTGCGCGAGCGCCGCCGCACCACCGCCAACAGCAGTTCGTAATCCCCCGCGCGATCATGGTATCCTCTGCGGAGTTGGGGGTGAGGGCTTTGCTTTGCGCGCTTGTTTAATCGCCAATCGCGGCGAGATTGCTGTACGCATCATTCGCGCCTGCCGTGAACTAGATGTGCGCGCCTGCGTCGTCTATTCTGAGGCCGATGCCCGCGCACAGCATGTTTTAGAGGCTGATGCTGCCTTTGCGTTGGGCGGCAATACTCCCGCTGAAAGTTATCTTGATATTCCAAAGCTGTTAGATGCCGCAAAGCAGATGGGCTGTGACTGCCTGCATCCCGGCTATGGCTTCCTCTCTGAAAATGCCGATTTTGCGGAGGCGGTGATGGATGCGGGCTTAATCTGGATCGGGCCGCCGCCATCTGCCATTCGCGCGATGGGTATCAAGACCGAGGCGCGCGCCCTGATGCGAGCCGCCGGGGTGCCGCTTGCGCCCGGCTTTGACGACAAGGATGCGAGTGATGACGCGCTGTTGAACGCGGCGCAGTCTATCGGCTATCCGGTTATGGTCAAGGCGGCGGGCGGCGGCGGCGGCAAAGGTATTCGCATTGTTCAGCAGGCGGAAATCCTGCTTGAAGCGGTGGCCGCGGCGCGCCGTGAAGCCGGCCACGCCTTCAATAATTCGCGGGTCTATCTCGAAAAATACGTCGAACGCGCGCGGCATGTGGAAGTTCAGGTGCTGGCTGACGCGCATGGTCAAACGGTGCATCTGTTCGAGCGCGATTGCAGCGCCCAGCGCCGCCACCAGAAAGTGATCGAAGAATCGCCCGCGCCGCATCTGGGCGATGGATTACGAGAAGCGATGGGCGAAGCCGCTGTCGCCGCCGCCCGCGCTGTCAATTATCAAAGCACTGGTACCGTTGAATTTCTGCTCACGCCGGATCAGCAGTTCTATTTTCTGGAGATGAACACTCGCTTACAGGTGGAACATCCGGTCACCGAGCTGATCACCGGTCATGATCTGGTGAAGTTGCAGTTTGCTGTCGCCGCAGGGGGAAAGTTGCCGTTTACACAGCTTGACCTAACCCAATGTGGCCACGCCATCGAGTGCCGCCTCTATGCTGAAGACCCGTCCAGCGGGTTTTTGCCCGCTGCTGGCACGCTGTCACATTTTGAAATTCCGCAGATGCCCGGCGTTCGGGTTGATTCCGGCGTGCAAAGCGGTGACGCTATTTCCCCCTATTACGATCCGCTGATCGCCAAGATCATCGTCTATGATAGTACCCGCAAGCTGGCGCTCCAGCGCATGAATGCCGCCCTGAACGCGGTGATCGCGCTGGGTACGACCACAAATCTGAACTTTCTACACGCACTGATCAACCATCCAGAATTTCAGCAGGGCGGCATAGATACTGGATTCATCGAACGCCATGCTGCTGAACTGACCGTGACGTCGGAGCACGATTTACAGCTTGCCCTGCTGGCCGCAGCCCTGAGCGAAACTACTGCTGTTAAACCGGGACATGCAATGTCTTTTGCAACTTCCGTGCCAGATTCATGGGATAATGCAGATAGATTTCGCGTTGGAGGAAACGCCTGATGCAGAAGAAATGGATGATCCTGATACTGGTCATCATCGTAGTGGTTGTGATCATTGGAGTCGCGCTTAGTGTGCTGGCGCAGGATAACCAGCCTACTCAGCCCGTGGTTGCTATTGACCCGCCCTCTGGCAGCACCACCAATAATTCTTCGCGCGAAATTTATACTGTGCTGACGTTTGGTAATGGCGTATTTGAGCCGGAAAACTGGTTGGCCGGCGGGCAGGAAATGCTAGATCGCACCGTTGCTACCTGGGCATCTGAAAGCATTGGCGGCACCAGCCTTGCTGAATATTTACATTTTAATCAGGGCTTCGACCCTGCAACTGTGGTCTCGGAATGGTTCAATAATGAATGGTTCACCTCTGCGTTCAGCGATTTTAGCACATGGACGCCGCAGGGCGCTTGCGCCGCTGGCAGCACCACCCTCTATGAATTTGCACTGGTGCAAAGCAACCTCAATTATGTTCTGCGCTACTGGGTGGAGTTGATGCCGCCAGATCGCATCCTCGCCTTCCAAATGTTGTTCCCTGAAGAACAATCGTCGCTGCTGGAGCAGTACGCGCGGCGTTATAACGCTAACCTGTTCGACTGCCCGTAGCCGATGCCTGAATACCGTTATCGCTTCGGTGAGCGTGTCTTTGAAGTCAGCCTTGAGCCGGCAGCGGATGGTCATCAGCGTGCCGTGATCCGCGAAGGCGAAACTATCACCGCGCTCATTTTTAAGGCTGACTCGCTTCCGGGTGGCTGGCGGCTGCACCTGCCCGCCGGCCAGCGCAGGGCGATTACCGCGGTTCAAGACGATAACCGCGATGTGTGGATCAACGGGTTCACCTATGCGCTGAAGCGAGAAGCGGAACCTGCGAACCGTACTCAGGGCGGCGGAACGGTATCAGGACGTATTGAGGCGCAAATGCCTGGCCTGGTGCGCGATGTACTGGTAGAACGCGGCGATCAAGTTGAGCGCGGGCAAACGCTGGTGATCCTTGAAGCCATGAAAATGGAACTGCGCGCAGCTGCCCCCTTCGATGGTATGGTCAAAAGCGTGAGCGTAAGCAAAGGCGAGATCGTGGCACGCGGGCAGGTATTAGTAGAAGTTGAGCCGAATGTTCCCTGACTCATTCCCCGAATCATCGCGCAAAGAGTGCGCTCACCAGCAGCAATAAGCCGGGAAAAACTGCGATTTTGTGCTTATTATGGTCATCGAGGTGCCGTGCGCCGGGTGATTTTGAACTCGATAGCCTGCGCTAACAGTTCGCGGGCGCTCTGCAAGCCGTGGGCGTTGGGCGTGCCCAGCATGGCTGCCAGTTCCGCCGCGCGCGCTTCATCTTCAGGCAGTGCGACAATTTCGGTGCGGGTGCGCCCACCTTCAACCAGCTTGCGCACGTGATAGTGACGATCAGCATAACCCGCAAGCTGCGCTAAGTGCGTGACCACCATCACCTGATGTTCGCCGGTCAGCTCCCACAGCTTTTCGCCAACAATCGTACCCACG
>JACSRP010000026.1 GCA_014879665.1 Anaerolineae bacterium
GTGGCGGTGGTGAAGAAGGCGCAGTTAGGTGGCTATATCGGCTCGCTTTCCGCGGGCAGGGTGAAGCAGATATTCGCCGGGATGCGCTTTCTGGAGCGGTCATTCTTAGGGGATGATGACGCTTAGTTGATCAGCGTCGCCCGCAGCCAGCCGGCCAGTCGGTTTGCCAGCGACGTATCGGCGGCGATCAGCGGTGCGCCCCCGCCCGAACCTGCAACCACGGGCAGTTCGATGGTGCCGCGCGCGACGGCGCGCAAGGTGTTGATCGCGGCGGTGCTGGTGGCATCGTCACTCGCGGCGGCCATAAATAACGGACGCGGATTATAGGCGAAGATGCCCTGTTCGCTGGCCGTTTGTGGGGAGATCAGCGCCAGCGCGCCGCAGGGAATATCTATGCCACAGGCCGCCAGCGCCAGCTCCGCGCCAGCGCCAGCCCCAACCATGCCGATGGATGAAACGTCAATTACGCTCATGCTCGGCAGCGCATTGAAGGCGGCCAGCACGTCGCCCAACGGCGCGTTCGGACGCAAATCCAGCGATAACACCGCCAAACCTTCGTCCAGCAGCTGCAGCGGGAAGCTGCCCCAATCATCGGTGGATTCAGCCAGCAATAGTACAGGATGTGCGGGTTCGCCGCTCAAGGGCAGATACAGCGATGCGTTCAACTGAGCGCCATCCCCGGCGGTGATGATCACCTGCTGGCGGGGATCGCCTAAGACGGTAGTGCCGACCGGCAGCGGCGGCAGCTCTCCCCCACTGACGGCGGCGGCGGCGGTGGGATCGTTCTGGCCGGCGACGTGAAATTCGGAAGCGTCGCTGGTGGGCGCAAGCGGAAAAAATACCGGGCTGGCTTCCAGCGTAGGGGCTGACAGCGCATAGGTAGGTTCGGCGGTGGCGGAAGGGGTGGTATCGCAGGCGGCGAGAAATAGCAGCGCCGCGCTGGAGACGGCGATGATCCGTAACTGTGGTGTGTAGAATAACTTTTGCATCCTGATTAGCCCTTAATCCCCCTCATCCGGAAGGCAGATAAAGCAAGCCTTGTCTCTACAGCACTGCAAGGGTGAGGCGTTCATAAAAAACTACCGTTGTGGACTGTATCCCCTAGCGTGCCACCACGATCATGCGCGGGCAGCCGTCTTCAAAGGGTGATTGGTCAAAATCGCCGTAGATCGCCTCGATCTGGAATCCGGCGGCCTGTAACAGCAGGGTGATTTCAGCGGCGAAGAAATAGCGCACAGTGACCGGCACAATGGTGCGTTTAAGCGTGCCGTCGTCGGTGATTTCATCATAGAACCAAGTGACTTCCATCACCTGTTCAGCCCGATCAAGGCGGCTGACCGACTGCTGCATGACCAGATGACCGGTTTCCTGTTCGAGAAAGGTGCGCTCTAGAATCACCGAATCGGTATCCTGTGAACCGAAAGCTTCACCAGCATTGGGCAGGTCAATCACCAACCGCCCGTCGCCGCCGTTGTTTAGCCACTTACGCAGGCGCTTCAAGAGCTTCATCTGTGACTCTTGATCGAGAAAGTGCATGAAGGTGTTGTAGGGGATGATGGCCAGATTGAATGTCTCGCTCAACGGGTAGGTCAGCGCGTCGCCAGAATGAAAGTATAACCCGTCTGTTTGCATGCCTATGGCGTCCCGTTTGGCAATCGCGCGATCCAGCATCGCCTTTTCAATTTCGATGCCATGCACGGTATGCCCGGCTTCCGCAAGATAGAGCGCCAACCGCCCGGTGCCGCTGCCAATGACCAGCACTTTACACCCTTCTTCGGGGGCGATGTCGCTATAGAACGGCAGGTCTTCTTCTTTGTCGTAGTGTTCGGAATCGTAATAGCGGGAGATGGTGGCGTAGAAACTGCTCATAGCTTAAGCCCCTTTCGTGGGCGTGGCGTTGGGTGGCGTGAACCGCGGCGGCAGATTTGGCGTGGGTGATGACGTCATGGTCCGGGTGGGAGTAGGGGTTGAGCTTGGCGTCTGCGTGGCGGTGGGCAGCGGCGTATCGCTGGGAACAATCGTGGTTGAAGGGATGGGGGTATTGGTGGGCGGCGGCGTATCTGTAGCCGTTGGCGAATCGGTTGGCGTATCAGTGGGGGTGCTGGTGATCGTGAAGGTATTTGACGGCGTGAAGGTGGCGCTCGGCGTCAGCGTATCGGTCGGTGTATTTGACGGTGTAAAGGTTTCAGAAGGGGTGGGACTGGGGCCAATAGTCGCACTGGGCGTGAGGGCGGCAATCAGCGCGCCCGCGGGATCGGTGGGTGTGGGAAGCGGCGTGACGCTTTCAACCGGCGTTGGCGCGAAACCGGGGCCGGTACTGATCTGCACGCCATTGGCGCTGAAGACCAGATCCACACGCTGGCCGCGCGCGCCAAAACCGGGTTGTACCTGCCCGTTGAAAATGGCTTCCAGCGCCTCGGCATTGCTGCTGGAAAGGGTGATGTTATCCAGCGCGCGAATGGTCATTTGCTCGCCGGGGCGGGTGAGGCCGCTGAACTGCTGGATATTGTCTGCGGCAATTTGCAGCCATGCACGCTGGGTGGTGGTCAGTTCTAGCAGCAGCCCCTCGCCAGTGTAGTTTGAGACTGCGCCGGTAGCGGTAGGCAGGAACAGCAGCGTGGGCGAGGCCATTTGCGCGGGTGAGGCGGTGGGGGGCAACTGCGCCAGAATATCAGAATTAGCCTGTTCGGTAGGTGATCCGCTTATGAGTTGATCCAGCGGAATCAACTGTATGATGACCAGCACGATGATGGCAACTGCGGCAACCGCCACCAGCGCGCGCAGTATCCAGACGATAGGCGAGGTGCCGCGATCACCCTGCGATATGCCGTTGACTGATCCTGATGGCACATTGGGCAAACGGGGATGGGTATCGGTGATGGTACGCGGCGCAACCGGCGTGTTTACGGCTGGCGCAGGCTGACTATCGCGCTTGCCTTTTTTGCGCATTACGCCGAATGCGGAGGCCGAACTGCGGGCTGAACCGCCGCCAGCTAAGGCTTCATCGTAATAGGCGATAACTTTTTCTTCATCCAGCCCTAAATAACGGGCATAGTTGCGGACGAAGCCGCGAATTTGAACCGGCGAGGCGTTGGGGATCGTAAATTCGCCAAGTTCAAAGGATTCAAGAATCCCCCGACGTATTTTTAATACGTACCCGGCATCGTCGAGCGTAAGTTCTTGTGTTTCGCGGGTTTGGCGCAGGTAGCGACCGAGCGCCTGAGCATCCATAGGGCGAAAGGGTATCCGTTAAACGCGGTGATTCGAAAGGGCGATTATAGCAACCGCCCTTTCGGGGCGCTTGCGGAATAGTCGGGGGCTATTCGCCCACGACTTCCGCGGCGACTTCGTTGGCGACTTCGCTCACTGCGGCATCGGCATCGGCTTCAGCGTCAATTTCAGGATCGACCGTTTCAACCGCAGGGGCTTCAGCAGCGGCGGCTTTTTGCGCCAGCACTTTAGCGTAATCTTCTTCACGCACGATCTGAACTTTCAGGATCGGCGAGATTTCAGTACCGAGGCGAACAGGCACATCGTGAATACCAACTTCGCGCAGCTGCGTCTGGCTGATGCGGCGGCGGTTGATATCAATGCCGGTCGCAGCGTTCAGCGCTTCAGCAATTTCGCTGGTGGTGACAGAACCGAAGAGCTTGCCGGTGGGCGAAGCGCGGCGGCCAAACAACAATTCCACGCCGTCAATTTGATGGGCGAGGTCGTTCAGGCGGCCTTCGAGAGCAGCCTTGCGCATGGCCGAGGCTTCGCGCATCGATTCGTGCTTTTTCAGCGCTTCTAGTGAAGCCTTAACCGCCAGCCTCTTCGGAATTAACCAGTTGCGGGCGAAACCATCAGCAACTTCGACCACTTCGCCAGCCACGCCGTGTTTGTAAACATCTGAGAGAAGAATGACCTTCATCGGGAACTGCCCTTCCAAATTTTAGTAACGCTCCACGAAGGAGGCGCAATCGTACACACTTCTGAGAACATAGTACCCGCGATTATATATGGCGGAGGC
>JACSRP010000159.1 GCA_014879665.1 Anaerolineae bacterium
CAGGGGAGTTCGCAGCCAGCGAACTGAGAGGGCACGTTAAGCCGCGCCGACCCTTTTCACCTGATCCGGATAATACCGGCGTAGGGAGTGGACTATGTATGCCCCTCATCCCTACCGCCATTTCTGGCGGTTTTCTATTTCAGGTTCCCCCTATTTGCGCGTCCATTTGGAGTACGCAATGAGATTCAGGGCAATTTTCTCAGCTTTCATCCTGATTCTAATGGCGGCATCGCCGCTGGCAGCACAGGAAAGCAGCATCACATTAGTGACCCATGACAGCTTCAGCATCAGCGAAGATGTGCTGGCGCAGTTCACCGAAGAAACCGGCATCAGCGTCGAAATATTACGCGCCGGTGATGCTGGATTGATGGTCAATCAGGCTGTTTTGACCGCCGCAAACCCGCTTGGCGATGTGATGTTCGGGATAGACAACACTTTCCTGACGCGAGCGTTTACGGCCGATGTTTTCCTGCCTTATGAATCGCCTATGCTGGCAGATGTGCCTGAAAACTTCATCTTAGATGATGAAAATCGGGTGACGCCGGTTGATTTTGGCGATGTTTGCCTGAATTATGACATCCAGTTCTTTGAAGAGTCCGGGCTGGCGCTGCCAGAAACGCTGCTAGACTTGACGAAACCAGAATATCGCGGGCTGCTGGTGACGCCTAACCCGGCGCTTTCTTCACCGGGGCTGGCTTTTCTGGCGGCTACGGCTGCCGTATTTGGCGATTCAGATGACGACGATGGTTATACCTACCTCGATTTCTGGCAGGAACTGGTGGCTAATGAGGTATTTGTGAGCGAAGGTTGGACGGACGCTTACTATGGGCAGTTCAGCGGCAGCGCCGGAAGTGAGGGGGATCGCCCATTGGTGGTTAGCTATGCCAGCAGCCCGCCCGCCGAAGTGTATTTCGCCGAAGATGCAGAAGCGCCCGCCCCTACCGCAGCGATCACAGCGCCAGATACCTGCTTCCGACAGATCGAATTTGCCGGAATTTTGAACGGCACGGACAATGTAGAAGCCGCGCAGCAGTTCATAGATTTCGTCTTGAGCAAAGCATTTCAGGAAGATATGCCGCTGAACATGTTCGTTTTTCCGGTCATCGCTGATGCGGTTTTGCCGGATGTGTTCGCTGAATATGCGAGCATCCCTGAGCAGCCGGTCTTAGTGGATGCCGATATGATTGACGCTAACCGGGATCGCTGGATTCAGGAATGGACAGAAACCGTTCTACGCTAAACGGCAAAGGCCACGCCCTGCTAAAGTGGGCGGTTTATCTCGTACCGCTGGCTTTTCTGCTGCTGTTCTTTCTATTCCCTCTGGCGCGACTCATGGTGTACAGCCTCGCGCCAGAAGGGATACTCGATCTTTCTGGCTTCACCAAGATTCTGACGACTCCTTACTATCTGGAAGTTATCGGCTTCACTTTTGTGCAGGCGCTGATTTCTACGGGGCTAACGCTGGTGCTGGCGCTGCCCTGCGCCTATGTTTTCACTCGCTATCGTTTTCCGGGCAAATCGCTGCTGCTGACGCTTTCGACGCTGCCTTTTGTACTGCCGCCGGTGGTGGTTGCGGCTGCCTTCGTCGCGCTTTTGGGCGAACGAGGGCTGATCAATGATGCGCTGACGCGGCTGATCGGGTTAAGCGAGGCTCCGCTGCGGATTGAGCAAACGCTGACGCTGGTCTTCATCGCCCATGTTTTCTACAACTACCCGGTCGCTTTACGGATCATCACCGCCTACTGGGCGACTCAAAATGAGCATATCGAACAGTCGGCACGGGTATTGGGCGCGCATGGCTGGCGGCTATGGTGGCGGGTGCATTTGCCGATGCTGCGCCCTGCCCTGACGGCGGCGGCACTGCTGGTGTTTATCTTTTGTTTCACCAGTTTCGGCATTGTGCTGATCCTTGGCGGGCAGCGCTATGCGACGATAGAAGTTGAGATCTACCGGCAGGCGACGGGCGTTTTTAATTTGCAGGTAGCCGCCGCGCTTTCACTGGTGCAGATCGGATTCATGCTGGCGCTGATGTTCATCTACACGCGCTTACAGCGCCGGAATGCTGCCAGCGCGGAACTCAAAAGCGCGGCTGCAGTCAGCCGCAATCCGCGTGGGTGGCGTGAAAAGATATTCGTCGGGATCAACCTGCTGATCATGATCGGGCTGCTGTTTGTGCCTTTGATCGCGCTGGTGATACGGGCGATCACGTTCGGCGGAAATGGCATCAGCTTTCGCTACTTTGCGATGCTTTCGACAAACCCGCGCGGGTCGGTGCTGTTCACGCCACCGATTCAGGCCATTGGCAACTCGCTGATCTTCGCCAGCCTTACGGCGGCGCTCGCGCTGGTTTTAGGGCTGATCGCCACATGGATGATAAGTGATAGACGCTCAAGATTTGCTTCATGGCTCGATCCTTTATTGATGCTGCCGCTGGCGACCAGCGCAGTGACGCTCGGTTTTGGCTATATTCTGGCGTTAGGACAGCCGCCGCTGAACTTACGTTCTTCACTGATGTTGATCTGGTTCGCACATACGCTGGTGGCGCTGCCGTTTGTGGTTCGAAGCGCACTGCCAGCTTACGGCGCACTACCGGCTAATATACGGGAATCGGCCTCGGTGCTTGGCGCATCCCCGCTACAACGTTTCCTAAAAATCGATCTCCCGCTGATGCGCCGGGCGATCATCGTGGGTATCACCTTCGCGTTCACGGTGAGCATCGGTGAATTTGGCGCATCGTTATTCATTGCACGCCCGGAAAGCACGACAATTCCGATTGTGATTTACAGATTACTAGGCCAGCCGGGGGCTGCTAATTACGGTCAGGCGCTGGCGATGAGCACGATCCTCTTACTGGTATGCGCGGCGGCGCTGGTGATCATCCAACGATTCCGTACTCCCGGAATGGCGGAATTCTAATGCTGGCACTCAACGATCTCTATAAAGGTTACGGCGGAACACCGGTTCTGCGCGGCCTGAAGTTAGCGGTAGAGGACGGTGAAATTCTGTGCCTGCTGGGGCCAAGCGGGTGCGGGAAATCAACGGCACTGCGCCTGATCGCCGGATTAGAAACGCCGGACACGGGCACGATTACGGTGGATGGGCAAGTCATTATCAATACTCCTATACATGAACGCGGATTCGGGTTGATGTTTCAAGATTTCGCGCTGTTTCCCCATTTGAACGTCTTCGACAACGCCGCTTTCGGGCTGCGAATGCATGGGATACCAAAAGCCGAAATACAGCGGCGGGTAAGCGAAGTGCTGGAACTGGTCAGGCTGGCCGGCTTCGAAAAGCGGAGCGTGGGCGAGCTTTCGGGCGGCGAAAAGCAGCGTGTCGCCCTTGCGCGCAGCCTCGCGCCAGAGCCAAGACTGTTGATGCTGGATGAGCCGTTAGGGTCGCTGGATGCATCGCTGCGAACACAACTGATTGGTGAAATTCGCGAGATTATCAAAACAGCGGCATTGACGGCCATTTATGTGACGCATGATCGCGGCGAAGCATTCAGCGTGTCTGACCGCTTGGGACTGATGAATAACGGCAAAATTGAGCGCATTGGCACGCCGAACGCCGTATATGATCACCCGAAAACAGTGTTTAGCGCGGCATTTTTGGGCTTCAATAACCTTTTGAGCGCGCAAGAACTTGCAGCGTTGGGTATCGTTGTAGAAGCGCCTGAAGAAAAAGGCGTGCGGCTGATTCATCCATCGGGGATACAAATCAGCGGCGATCAGGGTATAGCGATGCAGATTACGGAAGCGATTTTTGAAGGCGAACGCTACCGCCTGCAAGTTAGCAAGGCTGATATTCAGCTTTCGTTGAGCGCGCCGGCTGCCGGCCAACGGTTTGAAATAGGCGAAACCGTACAGGTAGAGATTGATTCGAGATGGGTTCAAGCGCTTAGCGAAAGCGCGTAGATCTGAATGATGAGCGGTGCTGAATGGCGCTACGTTAAACCTCACCCCTGGCTTCAGGACGTTAAACCTCACCCCTGGCTTCAGGACGTTAAACCTCACCCCCGGCCCCTCTCCGTGCACGGAGAAGGGAGTAATGAAAGACCGTTTCAGGACGGGATTTTCTTCAATTGGCAGGTTATGAAGTCTAGATGTGATGTTCATGACAAATGCCCTCTAAAGATTTAGCGATAAAGGCATCATAGTGCAAAACTGCGGGGCGGTGGCATCCATATGGACTCAAACGCCCACGTAAGATTTTTGAAGTTGAGGGGAACGAGGGAACAATAGAAGCAGTAACTGGTTGAAGATGGGGTAAGGCAAGGCTTTAGCGGACGGTTATTCAGGCGGGCGTGTCAGTTTTTCAGCCAGATTCGCTATTTCAAGGCGGCGTTCCAGACGGGCAATCCATGATTCGGGGACTGCGTGGATACCTAAGCGCGCCCCAAGGATACCCCCGGCAATACAGGCGATGGAATCGCTATCTCCAGAGGTATTGGCGGCGCGCCACATACAGGCGGCATAATCGTCAGGATAGCGCAGCACGCAGTAGAGCGCGAGGGCTACGGCTTCTTCGCCGATCCAACCTTCACCGATGTGCTTGAGCGCATCTTCTTCGTTCACCCACCCTAGCACATGGCCGATTCTGAAAAGGGCGGCATCCATTTCTTCACTGATGCCATCCACAAATTCGAGGATGTTAGAAATAAACTGCGAAAGCGGAGCGTGATCTAATGCCAGTTTCACGGCGTAAGCGGCGGCCACTGCGGAGGCCAAGGCGGTCGGGTGGCGATGGGTGATCTCGGCCTGAGCGATGGCAATCTCTTTCAAACGCGCTGGTTGATGCTGGTAGACATACCCCAAGGGGCCGACGCGCATGGCAGCGCCGCAGCCTTTAGAAGCCGCAATTCCCAACTCACGCCAGTTCATGCCGGGCACGTAGCTGTTTAGGGCGCCCATCACCGTACCACCGGGCGCACGATTCTGAGATGGAATGGACTGGGTGCGTTTCCAGATGAGGAAATGCTCGCCAATGGCGCTGGTGATTTGCTCTACAGATGCATTTATGCCAGCAGCCAATAAACCTTCGCAAAGCGCCAGCGTCATCTGGGTGTCATCGGTGAACAAGGCGGGATCAGGCGGCTGAGTGATGCCATTCGGCGGATAGCGGCGCTTTATATCAGCGACGCTGCTGACAAATTCAACGGGCCAACCCATGGCATCGCCAAGCGCGAGGCCGTATAAAATAGCAAGCAAAGGGGAATCGCTCATGATCAATTGGGCATTCGCTAACGTGGCACTGATACAATGGCGACTATAATAACGTAGTTCTTGATGATTCTGCGGAGCAATTCATGAAGTTTCAGCGCGTCAAACATGGGCGTTTCATCCTCACATTCGCCAGCGCCGCCGCCATTTTTCTCGGCGGGTTTGCGATTGGCACTGTCAATACAGCGATTCAAGCGCAAAACGGCAACCTTCCACCCGATGCAGCGGCGGCTTTTGACCCGCTTTCGGAAGTATATGAGTTGATACAAAGCCAATATATTGACGATATAGACGCGCAAACGCTGGCAGATGGCGCGCTGCACGGCATGGTGGAGGCACTCGGCGATCGCTTCAGCAGTTATATGAATGCTGAAGAATATGAGATGATGAACGCCGATCTGGAAGGGCAGATTGAAGGCATAGGCGTGGTCATTCGTACTGATGAGGAAACGAACGAAGTTGAGGTAGTTGGCCTGCTGGAGGGCGCACCGGCGCAGCGCGCGGGGATTTTACCCGGCGACATCTTCTATGCAGTGGATGATGTGCTTGTAGAAACCATGTCACAGTACGATCTGGCAACCCACGTGCGCGGGCCGCAAGGAACGAGCGTGAAGGTGACGATGATGCGCGGCGATCAATTGATTGAGTTCGAGATCATTCGTGAAAGCATCACCGTTCCGAATGTGGAGTCGGAAGTGCTTGAGGATCAGATCGGCTACATTCGCTTGAATCAATTTAGCAGTACCGCGCGTGCTGATCTGGACGCGGCGCTGGAATCGCTGGACGTAAATTCGCTCAATGGATTAATTTTCGATCTGCGGGATAACCCGGGCGGGCTGCTTTCGAGCGCGATTGACATTAGCAGCGCCTTCATTCCTGACGGGCTGATTCTGATAGAATCGTTCAGCGATTCAGTGCAGCAAGAATATTTGGCGACGGGGAATGACGCCGGGATTGAAGTGCCGATTGTGGTACTGATCAATGAAAGCAGCGCCAGCGCCTCGGAATTGGTGGCGGGGGCGATGCAGGATCGCGATGTGGCGACGATTATGGGCGAAACATCGTTCGGCAAGGGGACGGTTCAAACCTGGAATACGCTGAGCAACGGCGGCGGCGTGCGCCTGACAATTGCGCGCTGGCTGACCCCGAACGGGTCATGGATTCACGGGGCGGGAGTGACACCGGACATCGTAGTTGAGTGGTCGCCGACGGATTACAATAATCCAGACGATCCCCAAATAAATGCGGCGATTGACTTCCTGATCAACGGGATTCCCGGCGAACAGCCGTTAAGCCCGGCTGAAGCTTTCGATAACGCAGCGTGATGATACAATTAGCAGGCAGGCAGCGTGAGACGAGACTGTACAAGCAAGCGACTGCCTGCTATACTCTTCGCGGATTTCAAGGACAGTTCAGGGAGTTAGCGCATGCAGGTCGCGCTGTATATTGCTGCTATTATCATTTCAGTCGCATTGATCGTGATCATTTTGCTGCAAGTCAAGGGCAGCGGCCTCGGCGATTTGCTGGGCGGCTCTGGCGGGGACAGCGGCGTTACGCGCACGCGCCGCGGGCTGGAAAAGACACTATATCAGGTCACTATTGGTCTTTCCTTCGCGTTCCTGCTGATCTCCATCCTTTCGGTCTACTTCACGCGCTAACACTTGCTAGCATCCCAACGATGGGCGTCCCGCAAAAATATTTCCGCCGGGACGCCATACTTTTCCCCTATCTTCTAAGGGCAAACTAGATGCGAAGCTATCGCTACCAACTGGTGGCGCTGCTGGTTGCAGCAGGCATATTTCTAGTCAGTCTAGTGATACGGCTGGCACAAGCCCCAAACTCCCCTACTCTAGCGCCAACGCTACCGGCTGCGCCTACGGCAACCGAAGTGATCATTGAAGTTTCAGCGTCGGCTACGCCGATGGCGATGCCAACGATCATGGCTTCAGCGGATGGGATTCCGACGTATCGCGAAGCAATCGTTGGCGAGGTCAGCCGGCTTAACCCCCTGCTGGCTTTATCGAATCCGGTCGATCGGGATATTACCTCGCTGATTTTTGAGGGACTGACGACGACGAACGGGTATGGCGAGCCGATTCCTGCGCTGGCCTCACACTGGATCATTTCATCGGATGGGCTGGAATACACCGTATTTCTGCGCGACGATGTGCTGTGGCAAGACGGGCTGCCGCTGACTTCGGCAGATGTGCTGTATACGATGTCACTGCTGCGCTCGCCGGATTTTCCCGGCCCAACGGCGCTATACGAATTCTGGCGAACGGTGGAGACCGAGGCATTAAGCGATAAGATTGTGCGTTTCCGGCTGACGCAGCCGCTGGGGGTATTTCCAGAACACTTGCAGATAGGGATTTTGCCGGAACATGCTCTGCGCGGGACCGGCGCGGCACAACTGGCCGCACACCCCTTCAATCTATCGCCTATTGGCACGGGGCCATATCAGTTGGAGGCGATTCATACGGATGGCAGCCAGATTACAGAAGTCAGCCTGCGTGCTTCACCCAATTACCGCCTGCGGCCTGAAGGCGATGGGGGGCTGCCTACGGAACGGATCACATTCAAGCTGTTTAGCGATTTTCAGGCGGCGGTGGCCGCGCTGGCGCAGGGAGACGTTGACGGGCTGAGCGCATCCGGGCGGGATGATCGAGAAGCATTATTCGTCACGGCCAACGATCAAAATTTGGCGATGCAAAATCAGATTGAGAATTCACTTGGCGTGCTGCTGTTCAACTGGCAAAGCGAGACCGCAACCTTTTTCCACGATCAGCGCGTGCGAACGGCGCTGGCTGCAGGGCTGGACCGGGGCACGCTGATTGAGCGGACGCTAGGACTGGAAAACGCGGGGATTCTGGCGAACAGCCCGCTGATGCCCGGCTCATGGGCTTATGATGCCGAGCTTCCGTGGCCGAGCTATGACCAGAATTATGCTCGAAATCTTTTAGGGCAGGCGGCGGCGAGGATTGAACGGCAGAACAGCGGCGGAGAAGAACAGCCCGGCACGACGGATTCGGGGCAAATTGCGCCGGGGGCGCTGCCAACAGCGACGCCAACAGCGACGCCGATACCCACGAATCTCTTTGAGTTTGCCATTCTGACGCCGGATGATCCGCAGCTGGTGGCGCTGGCGCAGGAAATTGCGCGCCAATGGACACAGCTAGGACTGGCGGTAACTGTGGATGCGGTAGACGCGGAAACGTATCGCCAGCGTTTGAACGACGGGCAATTTGATACCGCGATTGCTGAATATGCGCTTGGCGACAGCGCCGATCCGGATGTGTACAGCTTCTGGAATGAGGGGCAGTATCCGGATGGCGAAAACTATGCGGGCGTGGATGACCTACGGATTAGCGTTCTGCTGGAGCGGGCGCGACGCGACCCGTGGGGCGTGAACCGGGCGCGCGATTACGAGGAATTCCAGCGCGAATTTGCCGAGCGTGTGGTTGCCCTGCCGCTGTATTATCCGATTTTCACTTACGTCACTTCACCGCGGCTTGGCGGCCTGCAGCTTGGCTTCATTGGCACGCCATCTGACCGCTTCCGCAACGTCGAAAACTGGCGACTGGTGGGGTAGAAACGGCGCTTACTACAATGCGCCTTCCTGTTCCAGAATCCAGCGCAGGTGATCTTTGCGGGCTGCGCCGGCCAGCGTTTCCAGTTTACGCACGCCTAGAGGATCAATGACCTCACGCAATAGGCGGAGTTCTTCGGCGGTGGGCGGCTCGGTTTCGTGGCAATCCGGGGCGATTTCTAAGGGGAAGCCGGTTTTTTTCTGAACGGCTTCTATGCTTCGTCCCGAATGGTAACTCATCAGCCTCATGCGCCCGTTTGCCCAATCGAACTGACCAAAATCGCTGATCAGGTAACGGGGGCCAACGCCGCCGGGGCGATCTTCGACATGCCCCAAGCCACTCACAAAATCCAGCTTCTCGACAAAGGTCAGGCGGCTATGCCGCGGCACATAGAGATAAATCTGATTTGAGTGCGGCGTAACATCGGGGGTGCCGCCAGAGCCGGGCAACCGCATTCGCGGGCGGCGGTAGTCGGCACCGAGCGAGATGTTATTAAAATTGCCTATCGCATCTACCTGCGCGGGGCGAAAAAATTCTTTAGGGTTGAAACCGGGGAGCAAATCGAGCGAGGCACCGGCAAAACTAACATGGATTAAGCCGCGCGTGAGCCAGAAATCTTCAATACGGGCAACGCCCAACGGCGCCCATTCTACCGAAATCGTCTGGCCGATGGCCGATGCAAAGCACACATTAGGGGCATGGGTAGACTGCGCGAGAATGTAACCCGCCATAACCAGCGGCGTATTGATACCCTGCGCCAATACTTCAGCGTCCACCACCTGACGGGAGATGCAAACGGATATTAATTCATCAACGGAATATTCGAGTGTTGGCATGTTGGGCAGATTTCCTATGTAGACCCGTGCTAGAATGAGTCTATTCTAATCGTCAGCGCTGTAAGCGGGAGACTGAATGTCGCTCATCACTTATTTACGCCAAACAGAGATTTTCCTCGATCTGAGCAGTTTGCAGCTTGACCTGATCGCCGCTATATGCACAGAACGCACCTACGGGGCTGGCGAGATCGTGTTTGATGAGAATACCACGGGCGATGAACTCTATATTATCACGAATGGCGGCATCGAAATCGTGATTACGCCTGCGGTCATTGGCAAGGAAAGCAGCGACGCTCCGAAGGTACTCGCACTCCTGCGGCGCGGGCAATCTTTCGGCGAGGTGGCGCTGGTAGATGAGGGCGTGCGATCTGCGGGAGCGCGGGCAGCGGAAAAAGGCACGGCGCTGATCATCATTCCACGCGATAAGATTATGCTTCTATGCGAAACTTACCCGCAGCTTGGATACAAACTGATGCGCAATCTTGCCGCTGATCTGGCGATGAAGATTCGCAACACCGACCTACAAATACGCGATTTCATGGCTCAATAAACGCTAGCGATATGGGGTCGGGTGCCGCATGCGGCATCCGACCCCATACTGCCACCCTGATATACACGCCATTTTCCAGAAAAGCTTCAGATGACTTACATTATTATCGCAGTCGTCGGGATATTGGTCGGGCTGTCTAAAGGCGGATTAGGGGCGCCGCTGGCGGTGCTGCTGGTCCCGCTGCTGAGCATGGTGATGCCGGTACAGGCGGCCATTGGCCTATCACTGCCGCTGTTGATGATCGGCGACGCGGCGGCCATGGTTATGTACTGGCGAACGTGGGAGATAAGCTATGTCAAGCAGATGCTGCTGCCCACGATTATCGGGATCATCCTCGGCACGATTTTGCTGGCGGCGCTGCCCGATTTGACGCTGCGGCGGGTGTTAGGCGTGTTCACGCTGATTTTCATCGCCTATCGGTTGGGAGCAGATCGGCTGCAACGTTATGAATACCAGCCCAAGCCGTGGCACGCTTATCTGGCGGGCTGGCTTTCAGGGGTGGGATCGGCGCTGGCGAATACGGGCGCACCGCCCTTTCTCGCTTATATGCTGATGCAACCGATTACCCCGCTGACGCTGGTGGGCACGACAACGCTGTATTTCGCGCTGGTCAACCTGATCAAGCTTCCGTGGATGCTGATGGCGGGGATGCTTGATTTTCAAGAGGCGCTGGCTTCGCTGTGGGTGATTCCGATTATCATTGGCGCGGTATTTGTGGGGCGGTGGATCGTCAAGCGGATCAATCAGCGGGTATTTGAATATATATTGCTGTCTGCGCTATTTTTGGCGGCCATGATGCTGCTTTTCGGGTAGGGGAAATATCCTCACTCCTCAATCTCTCCATGCGATGGCTGGGGGGACGGCCTAGCAGGCCGCCCCTACAAGCCCTACGGGATGGTTTTAGTTTCCCGATACAAGACGGACAAATTTACGTTTGCCGACTTGCAAGACAACGGGAAGATCGCTCAGTTTCACAACTATGAAAACATCTTCGACGGGTTGATCGTTGAGTTTTACGCCGCGCTGTTCAATAAGGCGGCGGGCTTCACCGGAACTGGCGACCATATCTAAGCGCCGCAGAACGTCGGTCACACGCTCGTCTGCGCTCAACATGGCTTCGGGAATATCAGTGGGGACTCCAGAGCCGCCGCGGAACACCTCATCCCACCGCGCCTGCGCTGCCTGCGCCGCCTCAGGACTGTGGAAAATGGAGACAATTTCACGGGCGAGTTCCATCTTCACTTCGTTAGGATGCAGATTACCCGATGCCAGACCGTCCCGGAGTTCGGTCATTTGCGCGGGCGACCGGCCAAGAATCAGCTTGAAGTAAGCTGGCATGGCTTTGTCTGGCACGCTCATCACCTTGCCGAACATATCCCAAGGCTCGGCCATCAGCGGAATGTGATTACCAAGACTTTTGCTCATTTTGATTTCGCCATCGGTGCCGGGCAAGCTTTCGCCCATGATGATGGCGATCTGAGGCTTCTGCCCCATACCTTCTTGAAGCTTGCGCCCGGCGACTAGAATATTGAATAACTGATCCTGCCCGCCAACCTGCACATCGGCTTCTTGAGCTACGGCATCGTAACCCTGCATCAGGCCATAGAATAGTTCGTGCAAGTGGATCGGCTGACCGGCATCAATACGTCTGGCGAAATTTTCACGCACTAGAAACTGCTGTACGGTGAAATTGCTGGCAAGGCGGATGATGTCGGCAAAATCCAGCGTAGAAAGCCATTCGTCGTTATGGCGCACGCGGGTTAGATTCGAATCGAGGATTTTGAAAGCCTGCTCAGAATAGGTGCGAGCATTTTCCTCTACCTGCTCGCGGGTGAGCTGATCCCGCGCCTTATCCTTATCGGAAGGATCGCCAATTAGACTGGTGAAAGTGCCGATCAGGAAAGTGACATCATGCCCAAATTCCTGAAACTGCCGCAGTTTACGCATGGGAATAGTATGCCCCAGATGAAGATCGGCAGTACGCGGGTCAAAGCCTGCGTAAACGCGAAGTGGGCGGCCTTCGCGCTCAGCCTCAACCAGACGTTCGCGCAGTTCGCGGCGCATATTTTCTCTGGTTTGCGGGTCGCCATATTCGGCACCAGACATCAAAACTTCTAGTTGTTCATCAAGCGTGGGCATGCTGCTTCCTTAAAAGTGCGATCGGGATACTTTTGAGAATGTAGGCAAGTATAACAGACGCTTTAGAAGACTCGGACAGTCTTTCGCACTTTCAGGCGAATGACCACCGTGTCATCCTCTTTCCATTCTTCCAGCAGTTGATCGGCGCGGGCTTTGGCTTCATAACGGCGGGTAATGGATGCCATCCAGAAATGATCGGGATCATCTTCTACGATCAGATCGCCCTGAAACAAATAACCAATAGGCTCGGTGTCAGGTGTTCCGCCAAGCTGGATCGCGCCTTTTGAACGTACCCGCGCATTATGCACTTTACGGGTTTCGCGATCGGTCATGATCACCAGATCGTCGCCGTCACGGGAGTACCACAGCGGCACTACGTGTGGATAGCCTTCATCATCAATGGTCGCCAACCTTGCGATAAGTTTCTGATCGAGAAAGGCAATCAGTTCTTGTGAGAATGTCATCTTTTCATTTCACTCCATAGAGAGGTCGAGGGGGGCAGCGCGCTGCGCCCCTACATAACATAACATACGCCGGAGAAAGAATTATGATGCGACAGCCCTAGCGTGCGCGCCGAGGTGCGCCCCACAAAAAATGATTTACGGAGAGGCGTGGTATGTCTCATGCGCTTATTTGACTAAAGGATCGAGCGCATAGACTCGCCTAGCTGCCGCCTTATTTCGCCCTGCCCCCTACAAAATAGGCATGATGATGCCTTATAATATCATGCGACTTTACGGCAAGGCAGGGAAATTAAGCATGATG
Organism: Anaerolineae bacterium; assembly: GCA_014879665.1. Classification (GTDB taxonomy): domain Bacteria; phylum Chloroflexota; class Anaerolineae; order Aggregatilineales; family Phototrophicaceae; genus Flexifilum. The sequence goes on from JACSRP010000159.1 coordinate 13,097, forward strand.
AAGGCGATGACCAGCGCGGAAGCGCGGCAGGCATTTCTAGATTACTTTGAAGAAATGGGTCACCAACCGGTTGCCTCGTCTTCATTAGTACCGGGCAACGATCCGACGCTGCTGTTCACAAATGCAGGCATGGTGCAGTTCAAGGATGTTTTTCTTGGATTGGATCAGCGCCCGTATTCACGCGCCACCACCTCGCAAAAGTGTATGCGGGTTTCGGGCAAGCATAATGACCTCGAAAATGTGGGGCCATCGCCACGGCATCACACCTTCTTCGAGATGCTGGGTAACTTTAGTTTTGGCGATTATTTCAAGCGCGATGCGATTCGCTTCGCGTATACCCTGCTAACTCAGGTTTACGGGCTGCCGCCGGAACGCCTTGCCTTCACCGTCTATAAAGATGACGACGAAGCCTATGACATCTGGGTCAATGACATCAAGGTTGACCCGAAGCGCGTGGCACGGATGGGTTCTAAGACGAATTTCTGGCAGATGGCGGAAACCGGCCCATGCGGCCCAACCAGCGAAATTCACTGGGACAAGATGCCGGAGATGGGCATAGAGGCGATCATCCCGTTGATGCAGGCGGAAGACGACCGCTTCCTTGAACTGTGGAATCTGGTGTTCATGCAGTACAACCGGACACAGGCAGACCCTGAACATACAGGGAAGTTTGATGCGCCGCTGCCCGCGCCGGGCGTGGATACGGGCATGGGGCTGGAGCGGATTTTGAGCGTCATTAACGGCGTTCGTGCCAATTATGACACCGATTTATTCCTGCCAATTTTCGACACTGTACAAAAACTGAGCGGACAAACGGATGCAGAACGCGCCGATAATTATGTGGCTTATCGGGTGATCGCTGACCATATGCGCGCGGCGGCTTTCCTGATTGCGGATGGGGTGCTGCCGGGCGCAAAAGGCCGGGACTCGGTGTGCAGGCTGGTGATTCGACGGGCGGCGCGTTTTGGCGCTAAGATCGGCTTCAACAAACCATTTCTGGCTGAAGTGGCGGGTACGGTGATTGAGATCATGGGCAGTCACTATCTGGAGCTTATCGAAAAGCGCGGCTCGATTCAGCGGGTGATCACGCAAGAAGAGGAACGTTTCCGGCGCACGATGGATCGCGGGGTAGAGGAACTTGAACAGCAGTTGGCGCTGCTGTCTGAAGGCGCGCGGCTTTCCGGGGAGACGGCATTCTATTTGAAGGCGACGCTTGGCCTGCCGATTCAAGTGACCAAAGACATTGTTGAAGAGCGCGGCTACAGCGTGGATATGGCGGGCTTTGAAGCGGCGGAAGCGGAACACGGGGTGCGCAGCGGCGGCGGCACAGCTATGGGCGAAATCGGCACAGTGGAAAGCTATAAACGCGCGCTGGATTCGCTGCAAGAGAATGGCAGCTTAACACAGGGCGGCGTGGATTATGCGCCGTATGGGGCGACAGAACTTGCCAGCACGGTGCTGGCAATTCTGAATGAAGGCCAGATCGTCTCCGACGCCATCGTTGGCGATAAAGTTGAAGTGGTGCTGGCGGCGACGCCGTTTTACGTTGAGGCAGGCGGTCAGGTAAGCGATACTGGCATGATTACTGGCGATGGCTGGCGGATTGAAGTTGAAGATATGCGCCGCCCGATTGGCGGGCTGATCGTGCATGTAGGGGAAGTGGTGGAAGGCACGCCGAAAATGGATGACAGCGCACATGCGACCGTGGATATTGAACGCCGCCGCGCAATCACCCGCAACCATACGGCGACTCACCTGCTCCATGCGGCGCTGCGCCATCACCTGGGGGGGCACGTGCAACAACGCGGATCGCTGGTTGCGCCCGAACGGCTGCGCTTTGACTTTGCCCACGACAGCAAAGTTTCAGCCGAAGTAATACGCGCGGTTGAACGCGAAGTGAACGATATCATCATGACGAATTATGAAGTTCTGCCGGTGAGCAAGCCGCTGACAGAAGCCCGCTCTGAAGGGGCGATGGCGCTGTTTGGGGAAAAGTATGGCGATACTGTGCGCACGATCAATATCATCAATGAGGCGGGCAAGCGGTACAGTTATGAGCTTTGCGGCGGCGTGCATGTGCAGAATACTGCGGAAATTGGGCCATTTCTGATCGTGAGCGAAGGCAGCGTGAGCGCGGGGATTCGCCGCGTTGAAGCCGTAACCGGAACTGGCGCGCTGGATTACATTGAACGCAGCCGCGCGGTTCTGCATGATGCGGCGGCACAACTTGGCGCTACGCCGGAACTGCTGCCAGCACGTATACAGGATGTTCAGGAAGAACTATCGCAGGTACGCAAGCAGGTGGCGCAGCTTCAGCGTGATTTAGCGCGCAAGCAATTTGACCAGATGATCGGTCATCTTGAAAACATCAACGGCTTCGATGCGCTGATCGCGCAAATTGAAGGCGTTCCCGCGGATATGCTGCGTGAAATGTCTGACTGGTTCCGCAATGCGGTCGCCAGCGGGGTGCTGGTACTTGGCACGATCATTGATGGCAAGCCGCAGCTTATGGTGGCTGTGACTGATGACCTGACGAAACTTGGAGTTCATGCGGGCAATCTGATCAAGCAGATCGCGCCGGTCGTTGGCGGCGGTGGTGGTGGCCGCCCGACGATGGCGCAGGCTGGCGGTAAAGAGGCGAGCAAACTGCCGGATGCGCTGGCCGCCGCGCGCGCGTTATTAAGCCAGAAGTAGGCCGATGAGCGTTTTCAGTTTTACTCATGAGTGAATCGCCGGAATTCATCCAACTTTACGCGGATGATGATGTGATCACGGTTTGCGACCGGATGCGCTTCTTGCGGGGAAAGCGCGTGGCGCTGGTGTGGCCGGAACGCAACAGCATCCTTCAGCGCAAGCTCGATCTGGTGCTGGTGCAGCGCGAGGCGACGAGGAACAACGTGCGCCTCGCGCTGGTGACGCATGACGAGGAAGTTGCGGATAATGCGCGTGACTTAAATATCAGCGCATTTGAAACTGTCTCTAGCAGCCGCCGCAAACGCTGGAAACGCGGGCGTTCGCGGGTATTCATCAACCGCTCGAAACGTCCAATCAATGCTCCGCTGCCGGATGATCTGGCCCCGTATGCCAGCCGGATGCGAGGGGAAGAACCGACGACGCCGCGCAGGCGCGCATTTCGCATCGTTTCGCGCATCATTTTCGCTGCGGGGCTGGCAGCGGTGCTTGGATTCGTGCTTTATCTGCTGGTGCCGAGCGCACAGGTACGCATCACTCCGGCAAGCCGCGTGGTACAGGCGCAGGCGGCCATTAGCGCCGATCCCACGCTTTCTCTGGCGCTGGTCAATGTTGAAAACGGGCAAATACCGGCGATTACTTACCGGGCGGAGATAGAAGAACGGGGCACGATTCCAAGCAGCGGGGTGCAACCGTTGAGCAGCATTCCGGCGATTGGCACGACGACGTTCATCAACCGGGGGAACAGCAGGGTTGAAGTGCCGCAAGGATCGTTGGTGAGCACGTCGGCAGGGACACCGATCATCTTCCGCACTACGGCTGATGTGATCGTGCCTGCTGGCGCGGGGCAGCAGGCAGAAGCGCCGATTGAAGCGGTGCCGGAGTCAACGGGCGATGTGGGCAATGTGGGCATCGGGCTGATCAACAGCATCGTGGGGCCGCTGGCTGAACAGGTAGATGTACGGAATTTCACGCCCACTTTCGGCGGCGAAAACCGGATTGTGCGGATGGTCACTGAAGATGATCGCGAGGCGTTGATTTCGGTGCTACGCCAGCAAATGCAGGATCGTGCCTTCCGCGAACTTGCCCCGTTGGCTGCGGACGGGCAGTTCATCATTCCGGAAACCATTCGCATCGTTGAAGAGCGCAACGACTGGATGACTTTCAGCCACGAAGTAGGCGACTTCACGGATAACTTGACATTGACGATGCGGGCGGTGGTTGCGGTGACGGCGATTGATGAAGAACTGGCGCAGCAAATTACCTACGCCCGTTTGGGATCGCAGGTGCCGCGCGGATGGGCAATTGATCCGGACTCGCTGAACTTTCAGCGGGGCGCGGTGACGGCAATTGATAATACCGGCAGTGTCATTTTTGAGATGAGCGCGCTGGCGGATATTCAAGCACAGATTGATACCGCGGCGCTGCAAAACAGCTTATCGGGGAAAGCGCCAGCGGATGCTTTCGCTTATCTGGCGACGACTATTGATCTGGCAGACGGCACGCAGCCCGAAATTACGGTCAACCCTGAATGGATAGGGCGGCTTCCGGCGCTGCCGCTGCGGATCGCTATCGAAATAGAGGGGGCTAACGCCCCGTGATTGGCAAGCTGCTAGGGATTGATCACGGGTTAGCGCGGATCGGGTTAGGGGTGAGCGACGCAACCGGACTGATCGCGCGTGAGTTGGACATCATTCACCGGCGTTCAAAACGCGAAGATTTCGAGAAACTTTTGCGCCATGCCAGCGAGCAGCGTGTGGTTGGATTTGTGGTCGGGCTGCCGGTGAACCTCGAAGCGACTGAAGATACCGTGACGCATACGCAAAAAGTACTGAACTGGGTGGAATATCTGAAGCCGTATACGAAACTGCCGATCATCCTATGGGATGAGCAGATGTCCAGCCACGACGCAGCGGAACTGGCGCGACAGAAAAGGCGACCAGCGACTGCCCCGATAGACGATCTGGCGGCGCGAATCATTCTGCAAAGCTACCTAGATGCGCTGCGAGACGGGCTGGCGGAATTACCGGAATCATTGAGGAGATAGTTTATGAGCCGAATGCTTCGACTCATCATTCTGTTAATCGTATTGATGTTTGCCTGCGGCGCAGTGTCGGTGATCGGTCTGCTGCTGATTTCTGGCGGCAACCCGGTTGATTACGTTCAAACCTCAATTTTGCGGTTATCGCTCTCTGGCCGCAGCGCCGATCTCCATCGCAGCGTGGGCAGCAGCACGGACCCGGTGCGATTCGAGATTCAATCTGGCAGCACGCCGCGCACTATCGCGCAAAGCCTAGCCAACAGCCAGCTGATCCTCGACTCTGATCTATTCGTGGATTACGTACGCGCGGAAGCTATTGACACACAATTACAAGCAGGCGTTTATTTTCTGACGCAAGCGCAAACGATGATCGAAATTGCGGAAGCGCTGACTGATTCGGGAAGCAGTCAGTTTCCGTTTCGGATTCTAGAGGGGTGGCGCAGCGAGGAAATTGCCGAAGCGATTGACAATAACCCCTATTTCGGGTTTTCAGGTGATGACTTTCTAGCCGTCGTCGGCGCTGGCGCAACCCCTTCCCCGGATTTCTCGATACTGGTGGGGCTGCCGGCAGGCGCGTCGCTAGAAGGATTTCTGTTCCCGAACACCTACCAGATGCCAGCACAGGTTACGCCTGAACTACTGCGCGATTACCTACTTGAAGAATTCATGACGCAGGCCGGCGATCTGGCGGATGAGGCCGCCGCGCAAGGCTTGTCTCTGTTTGATGTGGTGCGATTGGCCTCAATTGTGCAACGCGAGGCGGTACATGCCGACGAAAGCGCGCAAATTGCCGGCGTATATCGCAACCGATTGGCTATCGGCATGAAGCTGGATGCCGATCCGACAGTACAATACGGGCTAGCTGGCTCGCGGGGGGCATGGTGGCCGCAGATTACGCAGGCGGATTACAGCGGCGTGGCTTCAGTATTTAACACTTATCTGAACAATGGGTTACCACCTTCAGCGATTTCTAACCCCGGACTGGCGGCTATTCAAGGGGTGATCAACGCGGCACAGTCTCCCTATCTGTATTTCCGCGCCGAATGCAATGGAAGCGGCTATCATATTTACGCAACCACCTTTGAAGAGCATGTGGCGAATGGCTGTTAGCGGCGCCGATGGCAGATCATAACCCTATAGAGCGTATTTTAGACGTCTCCACCCCTCAACCGCCTCCCCAACGCATTAGGAAGGGGAAGCTAAGCGAAGCACAACAGGGGCGAAGATTGAAAACGGGGCGCTCTATAAACATTCCCGTGGTATTCACTTTAGCCCGACCTGCAATAGTGACGCCAATGCTTGCGCGATATTTGCTCATTACGCTGGCCTGCGCGCTGTGTTTGGCAGGATGCGGCGCCACAGCCGCCACGCCAAAAGTACAGCGAATTGCGTTACTGGCGCCGTTTGAGGGGCGATACCGGGAAATTGGCTACAACGCGCTTTATGCGGCGCGG
>JACSRP010000110.1 GCA_014879665.1 Anaerolineae bacterium
TGATCATCAAGGTGGCACCACGGGAAAGCCTCTTCTCGTCCTTGTTACGGGAGAGGCTTTTTGTATTGTAAGGATACGGAATCATCATGGCAGAAAACGCTGCACCTTCTCAACTCACCGGCGAAAAAAAGCGCATCTTAACCGGCGATAGGCCAACCGGGAAACTCCATCTCGGCCATTACGTCGGCTCGATAGAAAACCGCCTGCGCCTGCAAGATGAATATGAGTGCTTTTTCATCATTGCCGATCTGCATACCCTGACCACCAAGCCCGAAAAAGAGCATATTGCCGCGCTGACCGACAATATCCGTGAAATGGTGCTTGATTACCTTTCAGCAGGTATTGATCCGCAAAAGAGCGCCATCTTCCTGCAAAGCGGCGTAATCGAAACCTACGAACTCAATTTACTCTTCGAGATGCTAATTTCGGTTGCCCGCCTTGAGCGCATCCCCAGTTTGAAAGACATGGCGCGCGCCGCCAATCTCGAAGAATCCATGCCCTTTGGCCTGCTCGGGTATCCGGTGCTGCAAGCCGCCGATATTCTGCTGCCGCGTGCCAATCTGGTGCCCGTCGGTAAAGACAATGAAAGCCATATCGAAGCTACGCGGGAAATTGCGCGCCGCTTTAACTATCTCTATGGCGATGTGTTCCCGATTCCCGATGTGCTCATTGGCGATGTTCCCTCCCTCATCGGCATTGACGGGCAGGCGAAGATGAGCAAATCACTGAACAATGCCATTTTCTTGAGCGATGATGAGAACACCGTCAATCAGAAGGTACGCGGCATGTTCACTGATCCTAACCGCATACGCGCAGATATTCCGGGGCGCGTTGAAGGCAACCCAGTATTCATTTACCATGACGCCTTCAATCCCAACACCGCTGAAATAGACGATCTCAAAGAGCGCTATCTCAAAGGTACTGTTGGCGATGTTGAGGTGAAACGCAAACTGGCGACGGCCATCAATAACTTTCTCGCCCCCATGCGCGAACGCCGCGCTAGCTATGAAGCGCAGCGCGGTATGGTAGACGAGATCATCGCCGAAGGCACTACCCGCACACGTATTGAAGCTCAAAAGACCATGGCGCTGGTGCGCGAAGCCATGGGCATGTATCGCATTTCTGAACGCCGGTAGTGCTGGCAACTTTGCTAAATTGCCAACCCTTCACAAGCAAGCTTAAGCGCCGCGCTGTATAATCATTGTGCTGTGCGTCGGCAGGATTTCGTTTGCCAGCACAATGATCAGGCATATTGAACACCTGTGAGCTTGCAGGTGGGCGGGCAGCGAATGGCAGACGGCAATATCGGGAAGAAGTTCGGCGGCTATGAAATCCTCGGGGAAATTGGCCGGGGAGGCATGGCAACTGTTTATCGCGCCCAACAAATGTCCATGAATCGCGTCGTTGCGCTGAAAGTGCTGCCCAGCCATCTGCTCAACGACGATACATACATCCAACGTTTTGAACGTGAAGTGAATATCGTCTCTACGCTGGAACATCGCAGCATCGTTCCGGTATACGATTATGGTGAGCTAGAAGGCCAGCCCTATATCGTCATGCGCTACATGACCGGCGGCTCGGTAGACGAGCGCCTGCGCAGCGGCCCGCTTAGCGTAGAGGCGATGCTTGCAATCTACGAGATGATTGGGCCGGCGCTGGACTACGCCAACAGCAAAGGTATCCTCCACCGCGATTTGAAGCCTAGCAACGTCCTGATAGACGAAAGCGGCGGCGCGTTTCTGACCGACTTTGGCATCGCCCGGCTGTTAAGCGAAGGCGCAGGCACGATCACCACTCATGGCGTGGTCGGCACGCCAAGCTATATGTCCCCTGAACAGGCGCAGGGCAAGCCGCTGGATAACCGCAGCGATATCTATTCGCTTGGCGTCATGCTCTTTGAACTGGCGACCGGGCGCCGACCCTTTGAAGCAGATACCCCTTATGGCATCGCCGTCGCCCATGTCACCGAACCGCCACCTGCGCCGCGCTCCATTTACCCTGAGGTTTCACCAGCGCTCGAAAATGTGATCCTCATCGCGATGAGCAAAGATCGCCAGCAGCGTTATGCCGATGCCGCCGCCATGGTTGAGGCACTCCGCAAAGCCGCGAGAGAAACCGATTTGACGCTGCAAGATACGCTGCCCGGCGTATCCCGTTCCTCGCTGCTGGATGATGAAGCCACTATTCCCATGCCGCCAACGCCGCCTCAGCCAATTCCGGGCACGCCTATCAACACGCCGCCAGAATCTTCGGCGGTCTATGGTTCGCCCGCCTATCATACGCCGCCATCAGCACCGCCCATGCCTGCCGTGTCCTATACTGGCGGGAGTGGAGAAATGATGCCTGTGCGACGAGGATGGCGCGCCAACAGTCTATGGGTCAGCGCCCTGCTTGGCGCGATGATCGGCTGCGGCATGTTCGCGTTTGTGGCACTGGTCGCCGTGCTGATTCTGAGCTTGTCCAGCGAAAATGAACCCATACCATCAGCTACCGCCAATCTTGTAAATGAAACCGTTCCGCCAACTAACACCCGTCAGGCTACCCAACCGCCGCTGGTCAACACCAACACCGCCCTCCCTACCCCTAACCCCGAGGTGACTGCTCCTATCGGTATCCGTACCCCCGAACCGTTGATCGTGGGCGGCGAGCGCCCGCAGGGGCAGCTCTTGTTTTTTGCAGATCGGGGCGGCAATTTTGATATCTTCATCATGAATTTGGAAACCCGCGAAGAACGCCAGCTCACGGAAAATCCGGCTGCCGATGTCAGCCCGGTGATCTCGCCAGATGGTACGACCATCGTCTTTGCCAGCAACCGTGACGGTGACTTTGAGCTTTATGCCATGGATAGTGATGGCAGCAATCTGCGCGCTTTGACCAACAACACCATTGATGATATCAGCCCTTCCTTCAGCCCCGGCGGCACGTGGATCGTCTATGCCAGCGATACCCGCGGGAACGGCACTCACGAGATTTATCGGATTTATCCCAACGGCACGAATATGGAGCGGGTGTTTACCAGTGATGGGCGCAATCTTGACCCATGGTGGCGGGCAGAGGATAACGTCTTATACTTTGCCAGCGGCAATCCTGCCGATGCAGCAACATGGGATATTCGCGGTATTGATTTTGATACCAGCGATATTTCGTGGCTCACCCGCAATCAAGTGAGAGATCGCTCGCCAGGTGCAGGTCGGGATGGTACGCTAATTTACGAGACCGAAGGTGACGGCCACAGCGCCATCGCCATTATTAATCCTGCGGGCGGCGAAAGTGCCATATTATATGATAGTCCCGGCTACGATTGGGGGGCGTCACTTAGCCCCGATGGTAACTTCGTCATTTTCACGTCAGACCAGAGCGGGCGCGATGAACTATATATCATGACCGCCTCCGGTGCCGATGCACAGCAGATAACGACACAGGGTGGGATGAGTGCATCATGGATACCAGCAACGTAAGACGATCTGAATACACGTCCGAGTTAATTCATCAAGCCATCATCAATGGCGAATATCTCAGCGGCGAGCGTCTGGTAGAGCTTAACCTTGCCAAACGTTACAACGTCAGCCAGATCACTATTCGTGAAGCGCTGTGGCTGCTGGAGCAGCAGGGCTGGGTCATCAAAAAAGCACGCCGCGGCGTCTACATTCGCAGCTTCACACCCGGCGAAGCCATCGAATTATTCAATATGTTAGCCTCGGTTGAAGGGCTGGTCTTTGACGGGATCGCTGTCCAATCCGGACGACATAACAGCCTGCGCGTGGCACGTTCATGCCTTGAAACTGCGTGGCGTTTATCCAACGAAGGCGACCGCGCCGCCGCCATATGCAAGCTTTATGACGGGCATGCTGAACTGGCGCATGTGGCAAATATGCCGCTGACCAGTCAGGTACTCATCTGGTTAATCAACCAATCCCGCCTGCTTGAGGCAATCCGTCAGGCACGTTTGCCGGGAAGCATGGCTGAATTTAATGAGTACGTTGGAGAGAATGAAGCTCTACTCGATGAATTAGAAAAGGGCGATGCCGCCGAAGCTAGGCGGCGTCTGCGCGGAATTCTCGATCGCTATGCGCCCACCGTGATTAACGCGCTCACCATTGCCTAATTACTCACCGCCTCCCTGAATTCAATTGAGAGGGGAATCCTCGATTTTGCTCCCCTCTCTCCACGCTCTGCTGCATCTACGCACAGTGCATGGAGAATGCGGGGTGAGAGGTTTGCTCTGCAAACATTGACAAGGCAGCAAAGATCGCGTACCCTTCGGCTATGAATAGGTCACACTTGATCACCTCCGCCTGTTGTTGTCATCTATCTATCGGGGTTCTCCCGCTGAAGATGGCTTAGGCGTTCCTATTTAACAGCTGCAAATTGAACGCGACCAGACAGCAGAGCGCCCCGTTTTACGAGGGCGTTTTTGTTTTTCTGGTCGCGTTTTATTTTTGAGATAGAGAGGGTGAATACAAGGTATCATGCTGGCGACGATGACGGCTCCCCCGCAGGTTGAAGGCGCGGCGCTTGAAAGTTTAATCGGAAATACGCCGCTGCTGCGCTTCCGTAAGATCACGGCGCATCTTCCCGAAAATATTATTGTGCTAGCGAAGGCCGAATGGATGAACCCCGGCGGCAGTGTAAAAGACCGTGCCGCCGCCGCGATCATCTGCAGCGCCGAAGCCAGCGGCGATTTGCACGCCGGCAAAACCCTGCTTGATAGCACCAGCGGCAATACTGGCATCGCCTATGCCATGCTTGGCGCGGCAAAGGGGTACGCGGTCAAGCTGTTCATTCCGGCCAATGCCAGCCCCGAACGCATTGCCATTTTGCGGGCATACGGCGCAGATCTGATTTTGACCGACCCGTTAGAAGGTTCGGATGGGGCTATTCGCGCCGCTCGCGCGCTGGCGGAATCTAGGCCAGATCACTATTTTTACGCCGATCAATACAACAACCCGGCCAACTGGCGCGCACATTATCAAACGACTGGCGTCGAAATCTGGCGGCAAACCGGTGGCTCAGTCACTCATTTCATCGCCGGGCTAGGCACCAGCGGCACGCTTATGGGCGTTGGCCGCCGCCTGAAAGCCTACAATCCGAAAGTGGAGATTGTCGCGCTTCAGCCGGACTCGCCGTTTCACGGGCTAGAAGGTTTGAAACATATGGAAACTGCAATTCAGCCGGGCATCTACGACCAGTTCTTCCCGGATCGGCAGGTTATGGTGGAAACCGAAGCCGCTTATACGATGGCACGGCGGCTGGCGCGTGAGGAAGGCTATCTGGTGGGCATCAGCGCAGCCGCAGCCATGACCGGCGCACTTCAGCTTGCCGAACAACTTGCCGATGAGAACCGCCCGGCGGTGATCGTTACCGTCTTTCCAGACAGCGCCTATAAGTATCTGAGCGAAAATTTCTGGCGGGAATAGGGAATCCGAACGTTAAAAACGGCGGGGAAGCAGGTTGTTTTTATGCAAAATACCTGCTTCCCCGCCCCCGTTCAACGGATTATAAGAGCGCGCCTATGTGTGCGCCCAAAAGCGGTTCAATTACCCCAAACAGTCGCTAGGGCAGGTAAAATAAGTTTCATCGGTATCGCAAATTCCATCCCCACAATAATGATCGGGCGTTGGATTACACAGCATTTCCCAGATCGGGTTGCCTTGGCAATCCGGGCACTCACAGTTGGTTTCTTCGCCCGGTTCACACACAGGCGGCTGCTCTTGATACCACTGACAAATCGGCACCGGCGTTTCCGTTGGCGTCGCACTAGGCGTTAGTGTCGGCGTATAGGTCGGATAAACCGGCTGATCTGTGGGCGGCCATGGCGTCCACGTTGGCGGAAGCGGGGTCGCGGTGTCCGTAACATTCGGCGTGAATGTCCACGTAATCCGAATGCGCGGGGTTGCCGTACTTGTCGGCGTCAGCGAAGGGGTCAGCGGCACCGCGGTTGGCAGCGGCGCAACTGGAATTTCAGTGAAAGTTTCGCACAGCAGGGCTTCGCCAGCACAGGTAGTGCGATAGTCCAGTTGGCCGCGCGCATCCGGCCGCGCTGCCAGAATTTCGACCTCAAAGCGCCCACTTTGCGGGGCAACGATCACACGGTCTTCAGTCTGCCGGCCGCCGATCATCTGCGTCACAATCGTGCCGGTGTTATCGCGCACGGTGAACACAAACGGGAAGGTATATGGATCGCCGCCGCTCTGATTGCTGAATACCAGCGTAGTCGGGCATTCCGAATTGGCCTCAAAGGTGAAATATTGCGGAGGATTCGGCAGCGCCGGGGAAGCATCAAGCGGGGGCGCTTCAAAGGTGATCTGCTGGCCGAAGCCCAATTCGCGGGCGGCGACTGGTGGACGCCCAATCACCCGCACCACAAACGCGCCGCCGGTGCCATTTTCACCGCTGATCAGCACATTGTAGATACCGGTTTCCTGCAAAAATGCCGAGATAGCAGCATCGGTCTCATTAAAACTGAACAGGTCATCCTGACTGGTGCCGATGATCTGCCCTGAAGGCGAGACCAGCGTAGCCTGCGGGTCAAAGTCCAAGCTCAGCCCGATCACCTGCACGTTGACCAGATCGCCCTGAATACCATTGAAGGTATACAACACCTGCGGCGCACCCTCACCAATCACATTGGTAGCGGCCTGATAATATTCCAGATTGCCACCCTGCTGAATCAGCGCCAGTTGGCCGCTGGCCGGGGTTGGCGTAGGCGTGGGTGTAGGCGGAATCGAGGGCGGCAGCACTGGCACGTCGCAGGTCGGCTGCTGCTCAAAGCAGGTGGATGAAAGCACCAGCTCGCCATCGCTTAAGGCTTCACTGGGTATCGCTGAAAATTCAAGTTGATAGATGCCGCTGTCAGGGAAGAAGCTGATCCGGTTTTCAACCTGCCGCCCGCCGCGTGCCTGACCCACAAGAAAGCCGTTTTCATCACGCACGCGAATTAGATAAGGGAAGGTGAAAGGCACGCCCGCCGTTAAGCTGGTGACGGTCAGCGTGGTCTGGCAGTCCTGACCAACTTCAAAATTCACCAGCTGGGGGGTGCCGTCACGGGGTACCGTCACGCTGTTCGAGGTGTTGTGCGGCATATCCGGAACTGCCGAAGCCGGGCGTCCTCGCACTTGCAGCAAGTAATCGCCCGAAGTGCCGCCCTCAGCCGTTACAATCAGGCGGTAGGTGCCATCGCTTGGCAGAAAGTATGACAGCGCCGCATCTGAAGTTTGCAGCGTGTACAGATCGCTGACGCTGGTGGTGATCGGCGCGTTATTCGGATCGAGCAGCGAAAGTGAAGGGTTCAGTGCGCCGCCGACCCCGAATGCCCGTATATTGACGAGATCGCCGGTGTTTCCCTCAAAGGTATATACCGCGCTAGAGACATCCGAGCTGAGCGACCCGATCAGGCTGGCGCCATAGGAAATGCTTCCACCAAACTGTGCTGCCGCGCTGAAACTGCTCAGCAAAGCTGCCAGAAGCGCCAATAAAAGAAACATGACCGATCGAGGTCGCATGTACCCTCCCCTTAAAATCTTTGGTTTTGTGTAGAATTTGTCAAGATTCAGTATAGGGGAAGAGCCGGATCATCGCAACAATCCCGAAAAATTCGGAGCATGCAATTTTTGATTCTCGTGCTGGTTCCCTAAACAACCTACGTTTGCGGTTTCTGCGGTTCGTAGGCAATGATCCCTGCGCGCCAGCCTTCCGGAATCGGCGTGCTGCGGTTGGCGTTGTAGTCATAGACCACGACGGTGATCGTCGCCGCCACCACCCGATCTTGTGATCCATCGGCATTCGCCCGGATCAGCACTTGTTCAGTCTCAAAGCTGCGATTGCCTAGCCGCGAACAGCGCGTGAATATATGCGCGTCCTCGCCCACATACAGCGGTAGCTTAAAATCTATCTCCACCCGCGCCATGATCAATCCCAGCCCAACTGGATTGCCGTCCCACAACGCCAGTTCCGCGAAATAGCTAACGCGGGCGTGTTCCAGATAGCTCAAATAAGCGGCATTATTCACATGATTGAGCGCGTCCATATCGCCCCAGCGCACCTGTATCGGCATGTGGTGGCGAAAACCCTCAAGTTGAATTGGCATAACTGTACCCATAAGTGAAAGCATGAATGAGGATGATTTTAGCCGTAACCGGGAATACTGCCTAAAAATGTATGCTAGGGATCAATGCAGCGGCTCACTGCCGGGCGATGCCGCGGGCACGAGTATTCAGCCGGGTTCGCAATCGCATAATCCGGATATGCGTCAAATTCTCGCGTCGGAATCAGATAGTAATTCTCCCATGTACCCTCCGCCACCCAGCCGCGGCGGCCATTCACAGTTTCCACCCGCCACCACTGAAAATGCCGGTTACAGCTTGGCCCGGCCAGTACCGTTACGCGGTTGCCCTGATACAGCGGCGTCTCGATGCCGGTGGAAACAGCAGGCAGCGCGCGTAAATTGACCTGCCCGATCAGCGGTGAAACGACGGCGGTCATTCCAACATGCAGGCGCGTCGCCGGGGCAAGCGGGCAGTCTCTAGCGCTGCCCGGTTGTGCCAGCACCGCCTTGCTTGCCAGTGAAATAAACAGGAAACAAAGGATGCAGTATCGTAAAACAGCCAAGTAAGACCTCTATAAGCCCGTGTTGCAGATAAGCAGCACTTTTGCCACCCCTTCCTGTTCAGCGGAAGGCACAATGAAACAGCTTTACACTCCTTCCCCTCAGCCTCCACGCAGGAGCAGAAGTTGACGGGCAGAAAATTCAGCGCCGCCTAAGTCACAACCACCTGCCCCACAGGGATCATATTATCGGGGAAGGCGTTGCCCGCCCCATCTACCGCAGGCAGCGGTTCGCCATTCACATCCAGCCCGACGACCAGAATCTGATAGATGCCCGTGGGTGCATCCTCCGGCAGGGTGAACGGGCAGCGGTCAAAATGAACATATTCACCTTCCGCCCACCGGGTAAAATCACGATCCATAAAGTCACAGGTGAATGCCGCGCCGGTTTCAGCGTGCCGCAGCATGATACGCCGCCCGTATGCATCAGGGCGCGAGTGCAGCACAATCCAGTTCAACGACGGTTGGTAATTCTCCCCACGCGCCGCCGTTTCCGGCGTATTCAGGCGGACAATTTGATAACCTCCAGCAATAATTCCGAGATTGGCCGGGCAGTTCGCGCCGTGTGGCAGCACGCCAACTGTGCCCAGTTCAACCGGCGGCGATTCGGCGCGATAAATCCCATCAAGATTCGCCCCGCGCCACGCCGCCGTCAGCATCAGCGGCTCATCTTCGGGATTCGAGCAGTTGGCAAGATGCGTATTCAGTGCATAAATAACGCCCGGTTGCCAGACTAGCGTTCCTGAATAGCCGCGCGCTGGCAAAAAGGCGCAGCTATCCACGCCCAACGCTAGCGTGAGTGCCGAGTTCCACTCCGCCTCCGCTGGCGCCACCGCGTACACCGTCACTTGCAGCAATCCATCCTCATCCACCTGCTGGCGAGAGCCTACAATACGCGGAAATCCATCTGCATCTGGCCCATTGACTGGCGTAACGCCAGCCAGCGCCGCAAATTGCGCTTGAGTCAATGTCGGAACAGCGGGTCGCTCCGCCAGCGCGCGAGTGACCGTAATGCCCGTGATCAGCAGCAGCGCCAGCCCCATCGTCGCCGGCAGCAGCGCCGCCGCCCCGCTCAACCGCATCTGCATCTCAGCCGACAGTCGCCGCGAGAACAGTGCAAGGCCAGCACGCCCCAATGTCCAGAAGCCAATCGCAACCAGCAGCGCCAATGGCGGCAGCGCCGTTGCGTAATAGCGTATCGGCGCATAGATCGCGGCGAAGTTGTAATCCGTCACGCCGCCCCACGCCTCAACCGTGATCACATTCCGAACGATCACCAGCCCGATTCCGCACAGCGCCGCCGCCCACAGCGCCAATGCGCCGCCAACCAGCGGAGTTTCGCGCTTGCGGAAAGACTGTATCACCCCCCATAACACCAGCAGCGCCGCACCAGTCAGTCCGGCCAGCAGTGCCGTCGTTTGCAGCGTCACGAGCCGCGATGAGGCAATCTGGCTAAGCGGATTGCCAAACTCATTCAAACTAACCCGCAGCACATCCATCCCAATACGCGCTGCGGTATCTGGCTGCTCGAACAGCCGCAGCACTTGACTTTCCTGCCCGGCATAGCGCCCGAAAAGCGACCCGCTGCGGCTGTAATTGAACACCAGAACAGCCGCCAGCCCGGCAATGCCAATGATCACGGCGGCAGCAGGCAGCAGCAGCACGCGCATTCCCTTACGGCGGTAGTTTTCAACCACTGCGCGAATTAAGACAAAAGCCAGTACTAGGCCGCTGAATCCGGCCACCGCCCAACCCGGCAGTCGTGTCAAAATGGCGAACACCGCAAAAATCAGCATCCCTGCCGCATAACGCCAGCGCCGCGTTTGGATCAATAGCAGGGCGAACAGTAAATTGACCGCCGCTACCGTCATCACCGAAGCATCGTTGCTAATGGTAGTATTCAGCGCCATGACCGACGGCTCAAAGGCGATCATCGCCGCGCCCCCCAGCGCAATCGCCGCGTATTTCGGCGCCAATACCCGACCAGCGGCATACACGAAAATCGTCGTCAGTAGGCCGCAGATTAGGCTGACGAAACGCAAGGCATAGCCCGCCCTCGCCGCGCCCTGCGGCCATCCTTCATAGCTGGCAGTATGCGGATATGCTATTTGTGTGCGATTGAAGTTTTCCGTACCAAAACATAGGGCCGGCGGTTGTGCGCCGGGCGGCACCTGCTCATCCTGATAAAACAGCGCCATGACCGGCGCCATCAATAGAAAATGCAGCGGTGGCTGCGTCGCCTGTTTGATGTCCGCGTCGCCTGCCGGATAATCTTCGATGGCTGGAAGCCGTCGATTCTGTACCGTGAAATACACCACATTGTAGAAATCGGCTTCGTGATCTGCCCACAGCGGAATTGCCGCGATGCGCGCGGTGCCCAATATAAATTGCATGATCAGGATTGCCGCTAACCACATGACCGGCTTGCGCCACACCGGCTGCCGGTCATGTTTTATAGAACCTGACACTAGTACGCGCCCCTGCCAGTCAAAACGACGATGATCGTGCGCAGCATAATTTGCGCATCCAGCCATAAAGAGTAGTTGCGCACGTAATACAGATCATCATCAATGTTCAAACGCATCGGTTTATCGCTGCGTCCGGTCACCTGCCACCAACCGGTAATGCCCTGCGGCACTTCAAAACGCTTGCGCTGCCACCATTCGTAAGACTCGGCCAGCCATGTCACCTCCGGTCGCGGCCCAACAATGCTCATATCGCCCTTCAAAACGTTGAAAAATTGCGGCAGTTCGTCAAGGCTGGTACGCCGTAGGTAATAACCAAACCGGGTGACGCGGGGATCGCCTTTCTTTTTTTCGAACAGTTCCCGCACCTGTTCGGGGTCCGTAATTTGATCCGCATCCAATTTCATAGTGCGAAATTTATAGATCACGAATCGCCGCCCATGCTGCCCGATCCGTAGCTGCCGGTAAATGGCCGGGCCAGGGCTGTCCAGCTTAATACCGATAGCGATCACCAGCAGCAAAGGTGAGGTGATCAACAGAAATAGGCCTGAAAGCAGAATGTCGTTCAGCCGCTTGATCACCCGCTGTGTGGGAGTCATGACCGTTTCCCGTAAGCCGACCAGCGTCACCCCATTAAAATCTTCTGGGCGCGCATGGAAATAGGCCAGCTCCGAGTAATCCGGCGAAATCCGGATATTCACCGCGCTGCTTTCCAGCAGTTTCATGATGCGTGTGATCAACTGCGATGCCGCCTCATCAAACCATTCCAACGCGACGATCACTTCTTCTGCGCGCGCAGATTTTACAATCTCATGAATCTCATCCACGCTGCCTAGAATCTTGATACCCGCAAGTTCAGGCTGTCCCTGATGCGCCACGTAGCCAACCAGATGCGCCCCGAAGGAGGCGCCCGCCTCTACTGCCGTCCCCACTTCAAGGGCATGGGCATCAGTGCCAACTACAATCACTCGGCGCGGCGTATTGATCGCCCCTGCCAGTCGCCGGTTAAAGGCCAGCAGAACCGCCCGGTGAATAATGATGAACAGATAGCTTAAGCCGGTGAAATAGAATGCTTGCAGGCGCGAAAAATCACGATAGATCAAGTACAGTGCGCCAAGGAAGATGAGTGAGGCTAAAATATGCCCACTGGTCACCCGCCGCAGCGTTTGCACGAATGGCATTTTGCTGTTGGCGCTGTATGCGCCAGAGGTGCCAAACGCAAATAACCAGATCAACGGGGTAACAACATACAAAATCAGCGGCGGCGTGAAGATTTCCGGATCCGCCTCCATACCCAGATTGATGTTCATACGCAGCACAATCGAAAGCAGCAGCGCCAGAATCACCAGTCCCGCATCAGAGCCGGCAAGAAATAGTTGATAGCGTGGGTTATAACGAAGCATGTTGGCGAGTTACCACCCGTAGGTTCTGAAAGTCAGCCACAAAAATTTCGGGTTGTAAATGAGATATCGCTTACCCAGCCGCCCCGGTTCTTGAAGCAGCCGGAACAGCCATTCCAACCCTGTGCGCTGCATCCAGCGCGGCGCCTGTTTCTTCACGCCAGCCAGCATATCAAAGGCCGCCCCCACGCCGATCAGCAGCGGCGCGTTCAAGTACGGGCGGTGCTGCGCCATCCACAGGTCTTGCTTGGGCGAGCCTAGCCCCACCCAGATCACATCCGCCCCGCTGTCATTTAACCGGCTGATCGCGCTGGCATCCGGTTCGCTGCCCAGCGGGGCAATCGGTGGCGAGTAACTTCCGGCCACCTGCAAACCCGCAGCCTGCGATCTAAGCTGCGCCGCTAATGCCGCCGCCACCCCATTTTCCCCGCCCCAGAAGTAATGGCGCGCTGGCGTATTTGCCGTCCGCTCGCATAATGCCTGCATCACATCCGGCCCATAAACCCGCTCTGCCATAGTTGCCCCGCGCTTACGTTGCAACCATACCACCGGCACACCATCCGCCGTGACCATATCCGCGCCGTTGACCGCAGCCATCACCGGCGGCCTCTCATAGCACATCATCAGCGTGTATACCGGGCAGGTACATACATAACGCCGCGCCTGTGTCTCAACCGACCATTCTGCCAGCCGATCAACCGCTTCAGCAAAAGGCTGCGCGTCAGTTTGCACACCAAATAAATCGAGTTTCATTCTATCATGCAGCGCATTTGGCCGGCGGGCGAATTCCCAACGTTAAGCCAGTATTGTACCATTTTCAGCGTACAGCGCTCCAGATTTTTGAGCCGCCCGATCCCTTTCTAGAAACTATTTGATAAACTAACTTGAGTTTTGGATAAGCTGTACTTTCAACCCTCACCCGTCGCACTTCGCCGTAGGCAAGGCATGCCTTGTCCTCAAGATAAGGGTTTGGGCAGTAATCTCGCTCAATCGTATCCTTATCCAAAACGGACGTTAAACTAGAGGTAACGCTGTAGGCGTTCGAGGTTGTGATGGAATTTCTAGGCATCGGCGGCTGGGAAATTGTCGCCATCCTCTTAATCATGCTGATCTTTGTGGGGCCAAAGCGAATGTTGCAATGGTCTTATACATTGGGCAAATGGGTCGCTGTCGCCCGTAATATGTGGTCCCAAACCGCGCAGCAGCTTGAGCATGAGCTTCATGAAAGCGGCGTGGATATTGAAGTTCCCAGGGAGATTCCCACCAGGCAATCCATCAATGCTTCCATCAGTAAATATGTTTCCAGCGCGGCCAATCCGATTGTAGAGCCGGTCAAAGATGTGCAGCGAGAGATAGACAGCACCCGCAAGGCCATCACCCCCGGCGATCCTGCCGCATTCAGGGCGAAACAGAACGGCAGTACCAAACCCGGCGCTGAAAATCCCCCGCCCATGACCGGCGCCGCTGGCAAACCTGCCGCCGCGCCGCCAACGCCCCCTGATGAAACCACCTCATCAAGTGGCTTCGGCTCGTGGTCAAACTGATCCCTCTTAACTCACATATTCATTTCTCGCGTGAGATAGACCTTCTCCCGCTGCGCGCCGCCGTAGGGGCAAGGCAGGCCTTGTCCGCCATCACCCTTCAAACTTCATCCTCGCCGCCTGATTTCTCGCAATCACCTTCCCCCGCGAGATCACCATAGCAGGAATCGCCTGATAGCGCAGCGCCTCAAACGGCGTCTCTACCCCCATTACCACCAGATTCGCCAGATTACCCGGAGCGATGCCGTAATCCTGAAGATGCAGCGATTTCGCCCCATTCTTCCCGATCATGTCGAAACAGGCGTCAATTTCCTGCAAACCGGTCATCTGCGCAGCATGCACCGTCATATACGCCACGCCGATCATGCTGCCCGTGCCTAAGATGTACCACGGATCGTAAATGCAGTCCTGCCCTAAACTAACATTCACGCCGTTCTGCCACAATTCTTTGATCCGCGTCAGCCCGCGCCGTTTCGGGTAGGTGTCCATACGCCCTTGCAGCGTGATATTGATCAGCGGGTTGGCGATGAAATTGATATTCGTTCGCCGCAAAAAGCCCAGCAGCTTGTAAGCATAGGCGTCGTTATACGAGCCAAACGCCGTAGTATGGCTGGCAGATACGCGCTCCCCGCTGCCCCGCTTAATCGCCTCAGCAATGATCACTTCAATGAAGCGCGACTGCTCATCGTCCACTTCATCGCAGTGAATATCAATCAACCGGTCATATTTTTCTGCCAGTTCGAAAGCGCGTATCACCGAGCGCACGCCGTCTTCCCGCGTCAGTTCATAATGCGGTATCCCGCCAACAGCATCCGCCCCACGCCGCAGCGCCTCTTCCAGTAAACCATCGTTTTCGGGGCGCGAATAGATACCGTCTTGCGGAAAAGCCACGATCTGCACCGTTGTCCAATCGCGCACTTCCTCGCGCAGCTCCAGCAGAGCATCCAGCGCCACCAACCGCGGTTCAGTAACGTCCACGTGAGTTCGCACGTATAAAACGCCGTGCATCGCCATCAGCTCCAACGCCTCTCGCGCGCGCCGCTTCACATCCTCAGCTGTCAGGCTGCCTTTGCGCTCGCCCCAAATTTGTATCCCCTCAAACAGCGTGCCGCTTTGGTTGAAGCGCGGCTGCCCCGCCGCCAGCACCGAATCGAGATGAATGTGCGATTCGACCAACGGCGGCGTCACTAGCTTACCTGCCACATCTATTTCAGCGGTATCTGCCCCGCTTGATTGCTTATTAGATGGCGCTATCCGCTCAATTACCCCATTCTGGATGACGATATCCACCAACTCAGGCTGATCCTGAATCCGGCAGCGGCGTAGGATGAGATCGCTCATACAACCCCCATTTTGGCAAAAGTAAACAAAAATTTGCAGCAGTTTATTTGTAACGCTGTCCTATTACACACTATAATCCCGTCTTAATATTACCTTTGCAAAAGATACCCTATATCAGGAGGTCGCCATGAAGAAGAGTGTTCTGCTAGTTCTGATGGTCGTTCTCGCCCTTTCTGCAAGTCTCGTCAGTGCACAGGATGAACCGCTGGTCGTGTTCGGCGCCTATGCCACCCCGATTGAAGAGCCGTGGGACGGCGTTATTCATGCGGCGCTGCAAGCGGCTGCCGATGAAGGCACCATCACCTACGAATATCAAGACGAAATCGGTTATTCCGGCGATATGGAAATCGTGCTGCGCGAAGTTGCCGATGAACTGGCGCCTGCCATCATCTTTGGCGACGCTTTCGGCAACGAAGAAGCCGTGCGCCGCGTCGCTCGCGATTACCCTGAAATTGCCTTTGTGTTCGGCTCCGGCCTTGGCCCCGCACAGCCCAACCTCTCCGTTTTCGATAACTGGATTCACGAGCCGGCCTATCTCAGCGGCTTGATCGCTGGCTCTTTAACCGAATCCGGCATCATCGGCGTGGTCGGTGGCTATCCGGTTCCGGAAGTCAACCGCATCGTCAACGGCTTTATGCAGGGCGTTGCTGAAGCCAACCCCGATGCCGAAGTGCGCGTGAGCTTCATCAACAGTTGGTTTGACCCCGCCGCCGCGCAGGAAGCTGCACAGGCGCAGGTAGATGCAGGTGCCGACCTCCTGTTCGCAGAGCGCTTCGGCGTGATTGACGTGGCCGCCGATAACGAAATTCTGGCTTTCGGCAACATGAGCGACCAGAACGAACTCGCGCCGGAAACCGTCATCACCGGCCCCGTCTGGGACATGGGTCCCACCGTCAACTTCGTCATCGAACAGGTCGCGGCAGGCAGCTATACCGGCCTCGATCTCAAGGACTTCTCGATGATGGCCTATGGCGGCGCCAGCCTTGCCCCATTCCACAGCTTTGAGGAAACCCTCGATCCTGATCTGATCGAAATGGTACGCGCCCGTGAGCAGGAAATCGTTGATGGCCTGTTCCGCGTAAATATTGACGAAGACACACCGCTCGGCGCTGAAGTGCCGGAAGCCGTGACTATCGGTGGTTAATTTTCTCTCGTAGTGGGCATGTTATAGCCTGTCCGGGTAGGGGCGATCTAATCAGATCGCCCCTACCTGCAATTACCCTTATTAGAGGTAATGCCGTTTTATGGCCGTCGTTGAGTTACGCGGAATAACCAAACATTTTGGCTCGCTGGTCGCCAACGATCATATTGATCTCAATATAGACTCCGGCGAAATTCACGCCCTGTTAGGCGAAAACGGTGCGGGTAAATCCACGCTCATGAAAATCCTCTACGGCCTCTATCAGCCGGATGAGGGCGAAATTCTAATTGACGGTAGACCTGTTCATCTGCGTTCCCCCGCAGACGCCATCGCCAACGGCATTGGCTTCGTCTCTCAACATTTCTCATTAGTGCCTAAATTTACCGTCAGCGAAAATGTACTGCTCGGCCACGAAGGCAGTTTCGTGATCGATCAATCGGCTATGAAGCAGCGCGTCACTCGAATGGCCGACTCGCTGGGCATGAATATTGATCCCCATGCCGTCGTCGGCAAACTGGCCGTCGGCCAGCAGCAGCGCGTCGAAATTTTGAAGGCGCTCTATCGCCAGTGCCGTGTGCTGATTATGGACGAACCCACCGCCGTACTCACACCGCAGGATACCGATAGGCTGTTCGGCACGCTGCGCCAATTGCAGGCACAGGGCATGTCGGTAATCATCATCACCCACAAGCTCAATGAAGTCTTAGCCGTCAGCCACCGCGTTACCGTGCTGCGCTTAGGCAAAGTTGTCGGGCGTACCGCCACCGCTGATACCACCCAGGCCGAACTTGCCGAAATGATGGTCGGGCGCAAAACCGTAACTGTAGTGCGTAACAGCGAGCATCAGGTCGGTGATCTGGTCAAGCTGGATGTGCGCGATCTGCAAATGAACGATAAAAGCGGCGGCTTGCGCTTGCGCGGCCTTTCGCTCACCGTGCGTGGCAGCGAGATTGTCGGCATCGCCGGCGTCGCCGGAAATGGTCAAAGCGAGCTAGTGGCGGTGCTCACCGGCATGGCCGCCCCGCAGTCCGGCTCGGTCTTGGTGAATGCGAAACCCATACCCTTCGGCCAGCCAAAGGCGCTCTCTAGGTTCAAAGTAGCACGCATCCCTGAAGATCGTCTGCGCGGCATCGTTGGCGATCTCAGCGTTGCCGATAATCTGATGCTCGAACAGTCCGATCAATTCACCAGCTTCGGCCATCTAAAAAGTCGCAAAATCCGCGAAAATGCTGAAAAACTCATCCATGATTTTCAGATCAAAGCGTCGCCCAATGATCCCGCACGCACCCTTTCCGGCGGCAATATCCAGAAGATCATCCTCGCCCGTTCGCTGGCGCAAGACCCTGAAGTGATCATCGCCGCCCAACCCACGCGCGGCCTCGATGTCGGCGCAACCGAATACGTTCATCAAAAACTGCTCGAACAAAAGCAGCGCGGCGCCGCGCTGCTGCTCATTTCCGAAGATTTAGACGAGATTCTGGTCTTAAGCGACCGTATCCTCGTAATCTATGAAGGCCGCATTGTCGGTGAATTTGCCGCCGAAGATGCCGACATACAGGCCATCGGCGCCCTCATGACCGGCGCCAGCCTTGCTTCGCCAGCATAGGGGGTTAACGTGTCCTATTGCATAACTAGGGATCAGGTGTAAATTGTCATTCAAGATTGAGCGTGTCCCCGCGCCGGTATGGATGCGCCCGCTGTTCATCGTGCTAGCGGTGATCATCACCTTCCTGCTGGTCAGCACTTTAGTACTTGCCGCCGGCGCAAATCCCGCCTCGGCATTCTACGAACTTCTGATCAACCCTCTCACCCGCACAGGCGCGCGCGCCGACATCCTCATGATGGCGACGCCAATCCTGCTCACCGGCATCGCCGTCGCCGTCGCTTTCGTCGCCGGTTATTACAACATCGGCGCGGAAGGCCAGCTTTATGCCGGCGCTATCTTCGCCGCGTGGGTTGGCGTTCACAGTGAAGGCATGCAGCCTTACGTCGCCATCCCCTTGATGCTGGCCGCTGGTTTCATCGCGGGTATGCTTTGGGCATTAATTCCCGCCCTGCTCAAAGCCTATCTCTCTGTAGATGAAGTCGTCACCACCCTGCTGCTCAATTCAGTTATGCTCTTTTTCGTCAGCGCGCTGCTCAACGGCCCCTGGCGCGATCCCGTCAGCAACTGGCCGCAGTCACCAACAATTGCCACTTCCGCCCAGTTCCCGGTGCTAATTCCCCGCTCGCGCGTGCATTTCGGCGCGATTGTGGCCGTAATCGCCGCCGCCGCCGCGTGGTGGATGCTCTCGCGCACCCGTTTTGGCCTCGAATTACGCGCCATCGGCAAAAATAAAGACGCTGCTAAATTCCTCGGTGTTCCGGTGCGCCGCCGTCTGATCGCCGCCGCGCTGATCAGCGGAGGTATCGCCGGGTTGGCAGGCGTCAGCGAGGTCGGCGGCATCCACTATTACCTGATCGGCACCCTCTCACCCGGCTTTGGCTATACCGGCATCATCGTCGCCACGCTCGGCGCGCTCTCCATTCCCGGCGTTTTCATCTCAGCGCTGTTCCTTTCGCTGATTAATCGCGGCGCTATTTCCGCCAGTCGTGAATTGAGCGTACCGATATACCTCAGCGATATCATTCAATCGGTGCTGCTGCTGGTCACCTTAGCGGCGCTCTTACTCAGCCAGTATCGCATTCGAAGGGAGCGATAAGCGGTGGAATCCCTCATCCTGCTGATCGGCGCAGCCCTCCGCATCGCCACGCCCATCCTGTTCGGCGCATTGGGCGAAACC
>JACSRP010000066.1 GCA_014879665.1 Anaerolineae bacterium
ATTTGGCTATGATCCGTCTCTCGCGCCGGGTTCGCATGCCGCATTTACACGCTCGCTAACGCTGCCCTTTTACCCGCAGATGGATGAGGCATCGTTCGATAAAATCGCAATTGAACTGCGCGCGGCTGTATCTGAATGTACTGTGCGCTAGAAATGAAGCGGCACTCTGAATGCTAATCGCTTCCTGAAATTGAGGTCATCTTTCTATGCGTATCGTTTTTATGGGAGCTACTGAACTTGGGTGGGAATGTTGTCGCCTTATGCTCGATATGGGGCAAAATGTAGTTGGTATTTTTACAATACCACAGCAATTTCGGATTTCGTGGTCGCCAAATCCACTGCCAAACGTGCGGTACAAGAGTTTTGAGGACATTGCTACGAAATATAATCTTCCTGTTACTGTTGTGACTGGAAAGATGTCCGATCCTAAATATCGAGAAATTCTCGAAGAACTTGCACCCGATATTGTAATTGTAATTGGATGGTATTACATAATCCCTCGTCAGCTACGTGAGCTCGCGCCGCTTGGCGTTATCGGCATTCATGCCTCATTGTTACCAAAGTATCGAGGCGCTTCTCCACTGGTCTGGGCACTTATCAATGGGGAGGCAGAGGCGGGAATCAGTTTGTTCTATTTAGAGGATGGAATTGACACTGGAAACATCGTCGCACAGGAACGTTTTTCGATAGGGTGGGACGACGACATTCAGATGGTAATTGGCAAATCAACACAAAGCTCACTTGCAATGATTCGTGAATATATCCCTAAATTGGCGGATGGCACTGCTCCAAGTATTCCGCAGAACAATGCAGACGCTACCTATGTTTCACCACGTACGCCGGATGATGGTTATATTTCATGGCAGAATCATTCAGCATGTAGTGCGTATAATTGGATTCGTGCACAAACACATCCATATCCGGGTGCCTTTACCTTGTACAATGGTCAGCGACTCGCTCTTTGGCGTGCTAGCCTAACGAATCAGGCTTCGCCGCTAGCCGCTGGAAGCATACTTTTATCAACTACCGACAAAGCGTTTGGCGTTGTTTGTTCAGATCAGAGTATTCTGAATATCTTTGAAATAAGTACAGAAACTAACGAAACAATGACCGGCGCAGAATGGTATGAAATACAGCGAAACACTGATTCTCCCATGTCCTTTACCTAATGGGTTTTAATCTTAAAATAAGCTTACAAGGGAAAGAGGGGCATCCCTTTAGATTAGAGGCTTAAGAGCTTTTATATCAAATACATCGTATCTAACCGTTGCCTTCTCAGTTGTAACTAAGGGCAACCCAGTAGAATGTAAAAATCATTAGTTTGTAGATGTGCGTTTGCACATACTACCCGTATTCTCGCGGGCGTCTAATAAAGGCGAATTTCCCTGTGTATTCCAAATTCCCGCGCATTTTCCTTGGCTTGCTTGAGATGGCGAGCGTAATGGCGATGTATGATAAAGCCTTCAAATCGGGGATAACAGTCTCGTGGGTATGGGCAGCATTGTGCTGAATGATGTTCCTGATAACACCGTAGTCGTTGGCAGCCCTGCCCGTGTACTGCGGTCTGTTCGGGCAGTATAACCTCAAGATCGCATAAAGAGCGCCGCTGATGATCGTCATTATTGACTTGGGTTTAGGCAATACCGGCTCCATCATCAATATGCTGAAACGGATCGGCACACGCGCGGTTGTTTCAGCAGAGGCCGACATTATTGCTCAGGCCACAAAACTAATTTTGCCCGGGGTTGGCGCTTTCGATGCTGGTATGGCACAGCTCGAATCGCGCGGGCTAATAAATCAACTACACCATCGAGTGATGATCGAGAAGATACCGGTAATCGGCCTCTGTCTTGGAATGCAGCTTATGATGAAACGCAGTGAAGAGGGCATAAAACCCGGCTTAGGTTGGATTGATGGGGAATGCAAGCGCTTTCGTTTCCCAGAAGGCGAAACGCGCTATAAAGTGCCGCATATGGGCTGGAATGAAGTGACCGCCTGTAAGAATAGCATCTTCTTCCAGACTGACGCTCCACCGCCTCGATTTTACTTCGTCCATTCTTATCACATCATTGCGAATGACCGGCAGGATGTCGCCGGGGTTACTCACTACGGATATGAGTTTGCATCCGTGATCGAACACGAAAATATCCGGGGAACCCAGTTTCACCCTGAGAAAAGTCATAGATACGGCATGAAGCTGCTTGAAGACTTCATCCAGAAGGCATAAACCATGCTGATCCCGCGTGTGATGCCCTGCCTGCTCTTGAAGGATAACGCCCTCGTTAAGACGGTAAAGTTTCAGAATCCCTCGTATATAGGCGATCCAATCAACGCCGTTCGCATCTATAACGAGAAAGAAGTAGATGAACTCATCTTCCTCGATATCACCGCGACTCTGGAAAAACGGCAGCCACCCTTTAAGATACTCTCGGAAATCGCCACCGAATGCTTCATGCCAGTCACCTACGGCGGGGGCGTTCAAAATATCAATGATATTAAGGCGATCTTTAGCCTCGGTATCGAAAAGGTAGCCATCAACAGCCATGCGGTTGAACAGCCTGCCTTCATTCGTGAGGCGGCAGATTACTTTGGGAGTCAGGCTATCGTTGTTTCCATAGATGTGCGACAGAATCCGACGGGCAAGTATGAGGTATATACGCACGGCGGGCGAACCTCGACTGGATTAGACCCGATTGCCTTTGCGGTTGAGATGGAACGCACCGGTGCGGGGGAAATTCTGCTCACCTCTATTGATCGTGATGGTACTCAAAGCGGCTATGATCTCGATCTGATCCGGTCAGTCTCATCTGCGGTTCAGGTTCCCGTCATCGCCTGCGGCGGCGCTGGAAAAGTGAGCGATTTCGCTGCGGCTGTGCATCAAGGCGGCGCATCTGCTTGTGCAGCCGGCAGCATGGTGGTGTATTTTGGCCGTAACCGCGCGGTCTTGATTAATTTTCCGGCACGAAGCAAACTGGAATCAGCATTAGTGTAGAAGGGCTTAGAACGTGGCGATTCGCTGTACTCGATGTTTATACGATGATACAGTGCCCCGCATTCATTTTGATGATGCTGGCATTTGTAACTATTGCCATATGCACGACCAGCTCAATCAGGAATACCCTACCGGTGAGGAAGGTCAGAAACGTCTCAATGCGATTGCCGATCAGATTCGGAAAGACGGGCACGGCAAGCAGTACGATCTGATTGTGGGTGTCAGCGGTGGTTGTGACTCGTCGTATTTACTCTATATGGCCGTTCAAATGGGTTTGCGCCCGCTCGCTGTTCACTTCGATAATACCTGGAACTCAACGGTAGCCGTTGAAAATATTCAGACCGTCCTTGAGGCGCTGGACGTTGATCTTTATACTTATGTCGTAGATAACAAAGAATATGACGATATTTACCGGGCGTTCCTCAAAGCTGGCGTGCCGGACGTTGAAGCCCCAACCGACATCGGACTTGCCGTAACTCTGAACATGGCGGCTGAAAAATACGGGGTTCAATACATTTTTGAAGGGCACTCGTTCCGTACAGAAGGGGTTGCGCCGCTTGGGTGGATTTACATGGACGGGAAATATATCGAAAGCGTCCATAAGCAGTATGGCACGCTGCCGATGAAAACGTATCCCAACCTTTGGCTCAAGGATTTTCTGCGCGTCACCACACTGCGCGGCCTAAAAAAGATACGCCCTCTGTATTATATGGATTACGTCAAACAAGATGCGATGGCCTTACTAACCAGCAAATTGGGCTGGGAATGGTACGGTGGGCATCATCTGGAAAATCGCTTCACCGCCTTCTGGCACACTTACTTCATGCCCACGCGCTACGATATAGATACCCGCCTGCTTGGCTATGCCGCGCTTGTCCGATCCGGTCAGCTAACCCGCGAGAAAGGGCTGGAACTAATTGCGCAGCCGCAGTCATATGATCCAGAACTGCTCGAAATGGTCAAAAAGCGGTTGGGGTACTCCGATGAAGAGTTCGAACAGATCATGAATCTGCCTCGAAAAACCTATCGCGACTTCAAAACCTACAAAAAAACATTCGAGCGCCTACGGCCATTTTTCTGGGCACTCTATAAGTTAAACCGTGTCCCTAAGAGTTTTTATATCAAGTTTACTGCGCCCGATCCGCTGCCTTCTCAAGTAAGCAAATAAGCGTAGGCGATTAGGGTGTACAAACGCTTGGTTTAGAGGTGCGCCTGCATAGGTCATCCATATTTCCTCACACATCTGGTAAAGGTGAATTTCTTCGTGCCTTCTAATCCTCCACGTATTTTTCTCGGCTTGCTTGAGATGGCAAGTATCATGGCCACATATGATAAGGCTTTCAAGGCACTGGGATACAAAACGTGGAGTGTCATGCTGCGGAAAAACCCTTTCTATCCCGATTATCATTACGACAAAGTCCTGCTCAAGGGCGACCCATCTACACTGCGCCACGATATAGTTTCACGCATCCTCCGTGCCTTGTGGCTGCGGTTCCTAAAACTGCTCATATTCCCCCGTGCGCTGCTCACCTGCGACATCTTTATCTTCGTCAGCGGAACACACTTGCTGCCCTTTCGCCTAGACTATCTGCTGCTGCGCTTGTGTCGGAAACAGATCGTCTCCATCTTTGTAGGCAGTGATATTCGCTGCGCTGAAGCCTTTGAGCAGGAGATGCGCGAACTGGGTGTGCTTGAAGAAATTCAACCCTTCATCAATTTCGTCTACAGCCTTGAAAATTCTCACTATCCGGCAAAACGGCGTATCGTCCAAGCAGCGGAGCGCTATTCAACGTTGATCCTCTCTCAGCCGGGATACGGGCAGGTTCATCAACGCCCGTACATGCGCTTCACAGTCCCGCTTGATACCGCGCAGTTCAAGTTTCACATTCCGGATCGCGTCGTGCCGCTGGTTGTACATATCCCTAGCCGCCCGGAGGTGAAAGGGACGGACAAGGTTCTTGAGGCCGTCGAACAGTTGAGGGCGGAAGGCCTAGCATTTGAGTTCCGGCTTATCCAGAACACGCCC
The DNA here is from genome assembly GCA_014879665.1 of Anaerolineae bacterium. Classification (GTDB taxonomy): domain Bacteria; phylum Chloroflexota; class Anaerolineae; order Aggregatilineales; family Phototrophicaceae; genus Flexifilum. Next base: position 5,019 of record JACSRP010000066.1, read on the forward strand.
AACGCGCAGGTTCGAGAACTGCTCAGCGAGTCAGATATCGTTATTGACGAATTGTATTCGGAAACCGTTGCTGTCTTATCAACCGAAGCGATGGCCACTGGCAACGCCGTCCTCGTGCGTTATATGGCAGACTACGCCAATGTTCCCGAAGGCTGCCCGGCGGTCAACGTGACCAAAGACACGCTGGCCGAAAAACTGCGTGAATTAATCGAGAATCGCGCGCTGCGGCGGAGTCTGGCGCTGGCTGGTCGGCCTTATGTGGAGGCCAACAACGATCATCTCAAGATAACACAGCAGATTTTGGACTGGCTGGCAGAAGAAAAAATCTCCGATTACGATTTCATGCCGACCTTTTACCAGCAGTTTAAGCAGGCGGGGCGATAATGCCCCCCTTCTGGCATTTATCAGCACCGAGAACCATCCGTGATTAAAAAGGTCTTTCGGGATAGTGCCGTCTATACAGTGGCTACCGTCCTTTCACGCGGCATTTCGCTGATTCTGCTTCCGCTGTATACGCGCTTCCTCTCGCCAAACGATTACGGCTCGCTGGATCTGCTTACCGTTCTGGCGGCGCTGGTTCATCTCACCATCGCGCTTGAAATTTCACAGGGCGTTTCACGCTTCTTCCCTGAAGCGGAAAACCACTCAGAACGAGTCAGCTACGCCTCAACCGCGCTCTGGTTTACGCTTGCCATTTACTCTGCCTTTGCCGTTTTAGGCTTGATATTTTCCCGCGAACTCAGCACCTTGATTCTGGATACCCCGTCACAGCAGGGGATCGTTCAAATTGCGCTGGTCAATCTTTGGTTAACCGGCCTTCTCTATCGCACGCAGGGGCAGTTACGCTTCCAATTACGCCCCGTCGCCTATTCAGCCGTCAGCATCCTTCAAATTCTCGCTACGGCCGGCGGCACGCTCTTATTCTTAATTCATTTCAAAATGGGAATTTACGCCGTATTCATCGGGCAAATTATCGGAACGTTCTCCGCGCTTGCCTTGTCCTTTTTCCTCTCGCGGCAGGTTCACCGCTTCACCTTTAGCCGGAAACTGCTCGGTGTCATGCTTGCTTTCTCAATACCGCTGATGCCTTCCAGCGCCGCGGTGTTTATCTCTACCTATCTGGATCGTATTCTCATCAAAGAGATGATGACGGTGGCCGATGTCGGCATCTTCGGGATCGCCATCCGCATCAGTTCAATCATCAGTCTGGCATTCGTTGGGTTTCAAGTTGCTCTAACGCCGCTCATCTACACGCATTATAAAGAGCCTGAAACGCCAGCCGCCCTCGCGCGCATATCCCGCTATGTGGTGGGTGTTTCATTACTGCTTTTCAGTGTGTTGGCGGTCTTTGCGCGAGAAATCATCGGGCTGTTGGCGCCCGAAACTTATCAGGCTGCGGCTGCGGTGCTGCCCACCCTTGTACTGGCTACACTGGTCTCGCTGTTGTATATCCTCGCGCCGGGGCTAGGGATAGCCAAGCAAACGAAGCGCTTTGCCGTCATTAACATCGCCGGCGCCGTCATCAATACCATCTTGAATCTCATCCTGATCCCAAGAATCGGCATTCAAGGGGCTGCCGTAGCCACGCTCATCAGCGCCAGCGTCACCCTCGCCATCACGATGTTCTACAGTCAGCGCCTGTACTACGTCCCGCACCGATGGCTCCCGTATGCGGCGGTGCTGCTGGTTGTCCTCGTAATTTTTGCCGTCAGCGGGCAGTTCTACGGGACGACCTCTGACATCTTCATCAAAGCTGGTTTGATTGCCACGGTCATTGCCGCCATTATCGGGTTCGGGTTGGTGAAGCCCTCTGAAATAACCTCTTTTCTACGCCCCTTCTTCCAGCGCTTCCAGCGCCCATCCATCATAAGCTAGCGCATTTCTCGTTCTGGCAGCCCTATGACCCGGAATTCATGTCGGCAGGGTCAGGATCAAGCTTGTCCTGCCGGTGAACGTTGGGTATCACCAGCACCGGCTTCGAGATCAAATTCAGCACCCGCGCCGTCACGCTTCCATACAACCACCGGCTGATCCCCGTGCGGCCATGCGTCGTCATGATCACCATATCCACGTTTAAGGCGGCGGTAGTCTCTGCGATAACATGCGCAGGATCGCCAGTTTCTACCCGCACGCGGGCGCGAAATCCACGATCTCGCAGCCCCTGCGCGATGCCCTCTAAATATTTCTGCGACTCGCGTTTGCTTTCCTCAAGGGCGGCGTAATCGCTGTTCGTGACCACCACCGTAGCCGCAATCGTAATCGGAAAATCGAGCGGTTGAACCACCGTCAGCAGCGTTATCTCGCATCCGGGGTCTACGATTTGTTCAGCAGTATCCAGCGCCATCTGCGCCAGAGGCGAACCATCCAGCGGAACCAGCACACTTTTCAACATGAGCATAACCTTTCACACTCGTTTCAGCAGAGAGATGCGCTCTCGTATCTCTCTGCTGAAACCGTTACAGGGGATCCCTGCTGTCCTGCTTAGCGTTTGCCGTCATCTTCCAATGCCGCATGTGCCGCCGCAAGGCGCGCCACCGGCACCCGGAACGGAGAGCAGCTTACATAATTCAGCCCGGCGTGATGGCAGAAGTGGATACTCTTGGGGTCTCCGCCGTGCTCGCCGCAAATCCCGACTTCCAGATCGCGCCGCTGTGCGCGCCCCTTTTGAACCGCAATTTCGATCAGCATGCCAACGCCCTGTTGATCCAGCACCTGAAACGGATTTTCAGGCAAAATGCCGTGTTCAACGTAGTGCAGCAGGAATTTTCCTTCTGCGTCGTCGCGGCTGATGCCAAACGTGGTTTGCGTCAGGTCGTTCGTGCCGAAAGAGAAGAACTCGGAATATTCGGCCATCGTGTCCGCCATCAGTGCCGCGCGGGGCAGCTCGATCATCGTGCCAATTTTGTAAGCGAACCTGCGGCCGCGCTGCTGCATCACCTCATCGGCCACCTTTTCAATCAGTTCACGCATAAATTTCACTTCATTCGCGTCAGAGGTCACCGCGACCATAATTTCTGGATGCACCGGCACGCCTTCCGCCACCAATTGGCTGGCCGCTTCAAACAACGCCCGTACTTGCATGGCATTGATCGCCGGGCGCATAATGCCCAACCGCACTCCGCGCAAGCCCAGCATCGGGTTGATTTCGCGCAGGCTTTGCACCGCGCCCATCAATTCTTCTACGCGCGTCAGCTCATTGGGGCGATCTCCCATCAAACGCAGGCCGGCTGCCCGCATCGCCAGTTGCTCGTGATCCGGCATGAATTCATGCAGCGGCGGGTCCAGCAGGCGGATGATCACCGGGTCGCCATCCATCGCCTTGAAGATGCCGTAAAAGTCGTCGTACTGAAATTCTTGCAGCTTTTGCAGATGCAGGGCTTCTTCTTCGCTGCCCGGTTCCGCCAGAATCATCGCCTGTACAATCGGCAGTCGCTCATCCTGAAAGAACATATGCTCGGTGCGGCACAGGCCAACGCCATGAGCGCCATAGTCGCGGGCGCGCTTCGCATCGGCGGGGTAGTCAGCATTCGCATACACGCCTAATCTGCGGAATTCATCCGCCCATGCCAGCAGCTTTTGCAGGTAGATTTCGCGGGCAAATTCCGGCTCGATTCGCTCAATTTCGCCGGTGAAAATCTCGCCAGTCGAACCGTCAATAGACAGTGTATCGCCCTCACGAACTACCCGCCCGCCTACCGAAAGCTGGCGTTTGCGAACATCAACATCCAGCGCCTCAGCCCCGCATACACAGGGTACACCGAACTGCCGCGCGACCACTGCCGCATGGCTGGTGGCACCGCCCCTGCTGGTCAAAATGCCCCGTGAAGCCAGCATGCCGTGTACGTCATCCGGCTTGGTTTCCGGGCGCACCATGATCACCGAACGTTTCGCCTTGCCCCATTTTTCGGCAAGGTCAGCGTCAAAGGCAACGATGCCCACCGCCGCCCCCGGCGATGCGTTTACTCCGGTTGCGATCAAACGCCCGGCTTTCTTGGCTTCCTGTTTCGCAACATCGTCAAACTGTGGGTGCAGCATCTGGATTACATGCTGTGGCGTCACGCGCAGCACCGCTTCCTGCTTGCTGATCAGCCCTTCTTCAGTCATCTCCACCGCAATATGTACGGCGGCGCGGGCAGTGCGCTTGCCATCGCGGGTTTGCAGCATCCATAATTTGCCGCGCTCAATCGTAAATTCTACGTCCTGCATGTTGCGATAGTGCTTTTCCAGATTGCCGGCAATCTCCACAAATTCAGCATAGATCTTCGCGTTTTCGCGCTCTAGATCGGAAATCGGCAGCGGCGTGCGAATACCCGCCACCACGTCCTCGCCCTGCGCGTTCATCAGGTAATCGCCAAACAGCACCTTTTCACCGGTGGCCGGGTTGCGCGTGAAGGCCACGCCAGTGCCTGACTGATCGCCCATATTGCCGAAAACCATCGCCTGTACGTTGACCGCCGTGCCCAGATCGTGCGGAATATTCGCGGCGTTGCGGTAGTCTACTGCGCGCTTGCCATTCCACGACTTGAAGACCGCCTCTATGGCTAATTCAAGCTGGCGATACGGGTCCTGCGGGAAATCCTCGCCGGTTTCATGGCGGAAAATTTCCTTAAATTTGCGCGTGACCTGCTTCCAGTCTTCGGCCTTCAGTTCAACATCCGATTGGGCTTCGCGCTCGCGCTTTATTTCGGTCAGGTAATCTTCAAATGGCTCGTCGGCAATGCCCATCACCACCGAACCAAACATCTGCACCAACCGGCGGTAAGCATCAAAGACAAAGCGTTCGTCGCCTGTTGAGATCACCATTTCCGCCGCAATTTTGTCGTTCAAACCAAGATTAAGCACCGTATCCATCATGCCCGGCATCGAAAATTTCGCGCCCGAACGCACCGAAACCAGCAGCGGGTTTGCAGCGTCGCCAAATTTCTTACCAGCTTGTTTCTCTACGCCCTTAAGCGCTTCCAGCACCTGCGCCCACATCTGCTCCGGAAATTTACCTTTAGCCGCCAGATAAGCGTTACATGCCTCCGTCGTCACCGTAAATCCCGGCGGCACCGGCACCTTCGCCCGCGTCATATCGCCCAGACCTGCACCCTTGCCGCCTAGCAAGGCGCGCACTTTATCCCACGAACCGGCGGTTTCCTGTGCTTCGTCAATAGCGTCAAATAGATAAACCCAGCGTTTCGCCGATTTCACAATGGCATCACGTTTTTTTACTGGCGTTTCTGCAATGCTCATAAGATTTCTCCTAATGCGTATATCTCTGATTCTCGTTTTTTGGGCAGGGAGTTACTAATGCCATAAGGCGCTTTGTTTCGTGACAAAAATCACAAGTTTCTTAGCTTTCACGAATCAAAATCCCCTCACCATCATCATGGCTGAGGGGATAAAGGGGGGGGACTCTTGAAAAATCTCTCGACAGCGAGACTTTTAAGATACTCACATAGAACGCAGACCTTCTTTTAACTTTTAACTCTGTTAACCTTTAGCTGCCTCATCCTCATCACCTATTACTTCTCCCCTCTTTTCCTACCCCCGCGCCACTTTATAATACGTCAGTGCCTTCATATACTGCGCGCGCTCATAGGCTGCGGGGTCTTCCGCATGCCGCTGGCTTAACGCCCCGCGCATCTCGCTCACCGATACATATTCGTATTCCGTCATCCACGCCAGCAGTTCGGCCTCCACATCCCGCAGATAGCCGCGCCCGTGTTTCAGCAGCGCCGATGCCATCATCGTGACCGTTGCCCCTGCCAGCAGCATCTTGACCACATCGGTTCCCGTGTGAATGCCACCCGTCGCCGCCAGATCAGCGCCAATCCGCCCGTAAAGGATCGCAATCCAGCGCATTGGCAGGCGCTGTGCCTGTGGAGTGCTCAGTAAAATATTCGGGCGCACTTCCAGAGTCTCGACATCTATATCCGGCTGATAAAAGCGATTGAACAGCACCAGCGATGATGCCCCTGCTTCATCAAACCGCTTTGCCATATTCGCCATATTGCTGAAAAACGGGCTGAGCTTGACCGCCACAGGAATGCTGATCGAACGGCGTACCGCATTGACCACGTCCACATCGTGCTGCTCAATCTCCGCGCCTGTCATATCTAGATCAGTCGGAATGGAATATAGATTTAGCTCTAACCCATCCGCTCCCGCTTCTTCGATCTGCCGCGCGAATGACACCCATTTTTCCGGCGTCGTCCCGTTCAAGCTGGCGAAAATCGGGATCTCCACCGACTCTTTCGCCTTACGAATCAGCTCTAGATAACCTTCCGAAGTAGTTTTGAACTCCCCCGGCTGCGGAAAATAAGAGATCGCCTCCGCATGGCTTTCCGTCCCGTAACTCAAGTAATGATCCAGCGCCAATTGCTCCAAACGCAGTTGTTCCTCGAACAGCGAGAACATGACCACTGCGCCCGCGCCGGCATCTTCCAGCCGTTTAATCCCATCCACTGTTTCCGAAAGTGGCGAGGCCGAAGCCACCAGCGGCGAGCGCAGCCGGTAGCCCATGTAAGTCGTCGTCAAATCCAACATCGCGTTTTACTCCCTATTCGCCGCTGCCCGGCGCGAAGGGTCGCGCGGCCAGATATTCATACAGCGCCCACCGCGTGTTCACATCGTTTTGCGCTTGCTCAAATAAAACTGCCGCCATGTCCGGCTTGGTCAGTTCCAGCATCTTAAAGCGGTTTTCCATCTGTAGATATTCACGCAGCGGCAGCTTTGGCTGGCGCGAGTCCAGCATCAGCGGGTTTTCGCCGCGTTCCTCTCGTTCCGGATGATAGCGATACAGCAGCCATTGGCCAGTATCTACCGCCGCCTTTTGATTCTTGAGCGCCGTCTTCATCTCAATGCCATGCGCGATGCAGTGGCTGTAGGCGATGATGAGCGATGGGCCGTCATAGGCTTCCGCCTCAATGAAGGCGCGCAGCGTCTGTTCATCCCTTGCGCCCATCGCCACCCGCGCCACATACACGTTGCCATAGCTCATGGCAATTAATCCGAGATCCTTCTTCGCGGCGGGTTTCCCCCCTGCGGCAAATTTCGCCACCGCCGCGCGCGGGGTTGATTTTGAAGCCTGCCCGCCCGTGTTTGAATACACTTCGGTATCCAGCACCAGCACGTTCACATTGCGCCCGCTTGCCAGCACATGGTCCAGCCCCCCGAAGCCGATGTCATAAGCCCAGCCATCGCCCCCGACGATCCACACATCCCGTTTCACCAGCGCATCCGCCAGTTGCAGCAGCCGTTTCGCTTCTGGCTTGTTCAGCGCTTTTAGCTTATCCTTCAGCGCCGTAACATGCCCACGCTGCTCAAAAATGCCCGCTTCATCGCGCTGATCGGTGTTCAATAATCGGCTCACCAGTTCATCGCCAATCTCATTACTTAGTGATTTCACCAGTTCAACCGCTTGTTCCGCCTGTTTATCCAGCGCCACCCGCATCCCGTAGCCAAATTCCGCGTTGTCCTCAAACAGCGAGTTCGCCCACGCCGGCCCGCGCCCTTCCGCGTTGTGGGTATAGGGCGTCGTCGGCAGGTTGCCACCGTAAATCGAGGAACAGCCTGTCGCATTGGCGATGATCGTCCTGTCGCCAAACAGCTGCGTGATCAGCTTGATATACGGTGTTTCGCCGCAGCCAGAGCATGCGCCAGAAAACTCAAACAGCGGCTGCTGCGTCTGCTGCTGGCGAATACTGCTGATCTTGATCATGCTGCGATCCGTCTCTGGCAGCTTCAGGAAGTATTCCCAGTTGACCTTTTCCTGCTCGCGGATCGGCGGCTGCGGGCGCATATTCAGCGCCTTCATATTCAGCATGGATTTATGCTTGGCCGGGCATACATCAACGCAGATGCCGCAGCCCGTACAGTCCTCCGGCGATACCTGAATTGTGTATTGCAGTTCCGCCCATTCCTTGTCCCGCGCGCTGACCGCCTTGAACGTCGGCGGAACCGTTTCCAGCGCCGCGCCGTCGAAGGCCTTAATCCGAATCGTCGCGTGAGGGCAGACCATCGCGCATTTGCCGCATTGAATACAAATCTCCGGGTCCCAAACTGGTATTTCCAGCGCCAGATTGCGTTTCTCGTACTGCGCCGTCCCCGTTGGATAGGTGCCGTCAATCGGTATCGCGCTCACCGGCAGTTCATCACCACGCCGTGCAATGATCGTGCCCAGCACGCTGCGCACAAATTCCGGCGCATGTTCCGGCACTGGCGGGATCATCTCAACCTCGCTGAAAATCACTTCCGGGATCGCCACCTCAAACAGATTCTCAATCGTGTCATCTACCGCCCGCAGGTTTCTGGCGACCACTTCCTCGCCTTTTCTCCCGTAGGTCTTTTCAATCGAGTGTTTGATTGCGCTGATCGCATCCTCGCGTGGCAGCACGCCCGAAATCGCGAAGAAGCACACCTGCATCACCGTGTTGATGCGCCCGCCCATGCCGCTGGCTTTCGCCACTTTATAGGCATCAATCACGAATAGGCGCAGCTTTTTCGAGACGATCTCTTCCTGTACCGCGCGCGGCAGTCGCCGCCAGATGTCCTTCGGGCCATAAACGCTGTTCAGCAAAAATACGCCGCCCGGCACCGCCTCTCGCAGCATATCGAACCGATCAAGGAAGGTCGGTTGATGGCAGGCGACGAAATTCGCTTCGGTGATCAGGTACGGCGAGCGAATCGGGTTCGGGCCGAATCGCAGGTGCGAAACCGTCATTGACCCTGATTTCTTCGAGTCGTAGACAAAATAGCCCTGTGCATAGTTGGGTGTGTTCTCGCCGATGATCTTGATCGAGTTCTTATTCGCTCCCACCGTGCCATCGCTGCCCAGCCCGTAGAAGATTGCCCTGACCACATGATCCGGCTCAATCGAGAACGACCCGTCAACCTCAAGGCTGGTGTGGCTCACATCATCATGAATGCCCACCGTGAAATGATTCTTCGGCTTCGTTTCGGCAAGGTTGTCAAAGATAGACTTGACCATCGCCGGGGTAAATTCTTTGGAAGATAGCCCGTAGCGCCCGCCCACCACCGTTGGGAACCTATCGCCTTCCCATGCCTCGTGCAGCGCCGTGATCGTATCCACATACAGGGGTTCGCCTGCGCTGCCCGGCTCTTTAGTCCGATCCAGTACCGCGATTTTCTGCACTGTAGCCGGCAGCGCCCTGGCAAAGCGCAGCATATCCAGCGGGCGGTACAGCCGTACTTTCAATACCCCGACCTTTTCGCCCTGTGCATTCAGGTGATCCACCACTTCATGCGTGGTTTCAGCGCCAGAACCCATCACTATAATCACCCGCTCCGCATCTGGCGCGCCGTGATACTCATACAGGTGATACTGGCGCCCCGTGATCGCGGCAAACTGATCCATTACTTCCTGCACAATATCCGGGCAGGCCGTGTAGAACGGGTTCACCGTCTCCCGCGCCTGAAAATAAACGTCCGGATTTTGCGCGGTGCCGCGAATGAATGGGTTTTCCGGCGAAAGCGCGCGCTGATGATGGGCGATGATCAGGTCTTCATCCATCATCGCGCGTAAATCGTCGTCGCTCAAAAGCGCTATCTTGGCCACTTCGTGTGATGTGCGGAAGCCGTCGAAGAAATGGATGAAGGGGACGCGGGATTTCAGCGTCACCGCCTGCGCAATCAAGGCGAAATCTTGCGCTTCCTGCACCGAAGCCGACGACAGCAGCCCCCAACCGGTGGCGCGCACCGCCATCACATCGCTGTGATCGCCAAATATTGAAAGCCCCTGCGCCGCCAGCGAGCGCGCCGCCACATGAAACACCGCAGGGGTAAGCTCCCCCGCAATCTTGTACATATTGGGGATCATCAGCAGCAAGCCCTGCGAGGCTGTAAAAGTCGTCGTCAGCGATCCAACTTGCAGCGCCCCGTGTACCGTGCCTGCTGCGCCTGCCTCGCTCTGCATCTCTACGACTTTTGGCACCGTTCCCCAAAGATTAGGCTGCTGGTTGGCTGCCCACTCATCCGACCATTCGCCCATCGCTGAAGACGGCGTGATCGGGTAGATAGCGATGACCTCGTTCAACTTGTACGCGACGCGGGCCACCGCCTCATTAGCATCTAAAGTCATAAATTCTGCCGCCATTGATTCCTCCCTAACATCACCCGTGTTCAAAAAATTTAGGTGGTCGTACATTGAATAGCGATACAAACACAAACAGACTCTTGGCGAGCATGTATTTCAACAATCATGCTTCACCCGGCGCGCTTGCATTAGTGACATGTGTAATCTCAAATGGGTAGCATTTATCGGGATTTACGGCGTGTGGCGCAGTGGTGAGGGGCTGGATTGTGATAATTCCAAAAGCAGCTAAACGCAAAAGGTATATCTGGCCTTTCCGTAAAGCAGTTTTTTGGGGTGGGCACCACATGCGGCGTCTACCGACCCATCAAGTAGGCACTCCCCCATATTTCCTGTGTGCATCCATATTTGAAACTTCGGTTATATAATAAGAGTCGCTAAGAGTATGCTCTCAAGGAAGTAAACGGGTTTTAAGGGAGGCCATGATGGGACAACCAGCCGCCAAACAAGGCGATTCAGTCGTTGGCGTGGATATTCATATTATTATGATTCCTTCTCCTAGCGGGGCTGTGCCAACCCCGCTGCCACACCCCTTTAACGGGAAAATCATGAGTGGATGCAGCACCGACGTGAAGATTCAGGGGATGGGCGCCGCGACCAAAGACAGCGTTGCCGTGAATAATCCCCCGCATATCCCACAGGGCGGGCCTTTCCAGAAGCCGCCGTCCAATCAGGGCAAGGTGCTCATGGGCAGCACCACGGTGTTTATTAATGGCAAACCTGCTGCGCGCGTGGGAGATCAGGTAGTGACCTGTAATGATCCGACGGATGCGCCAACCTGCACGATCATTCCGCCGGGAACCCTAACGGTGCTGATTGGCTAAATTGTTCGGGATAGTGGTTTTCTGCGAAGCCTAATTCAAAACGATGAAAGACACTTCAAGACATTCTTGAGGTGTCTTTTTATTTGACCCTCACATTCGGAACCGTATTTGGGCCGGCAAAACTGCCGCGCAAACCCACTCTCGCCGCGCTTAGCGCCCCCTCGTTAATGCATTAGCGAGGCACACGCACTAGGCTCAAACCGAAATTCCCCCCTATTCAAATCATATAGTGCATACAACGATCGCTTATATCAAGAGGTTTCTTTTTCAACCCTGCTCATGCTTGGCCGTTGATCCGTAAATTGGAAAATACGCCCGATTCAGGATCGTATTGCAGTTGGAAGAAGCAGTTACCGCCATCATCTACGCTGATGAAGGCGTTCTGCCAGCCTTCAAAATCAATACAGAAGAAATTGGCGTAAATCTGGCGCGGCAGACCGGAAAGATCAATGCCGATATATTGACGGCGATAACGGCCTAGATTCTGCCAGATTTCAGCGCCTGTCGGATCGCTGGAAAGCGCGCCCTGTAAAAATGGCGCAAGGCCGGCTTCTAGTGTTGTAATCTGCGCTTCTGTGGGAGTCCAATATTCAGTCATTTCTTCATTGAATGCGTATTCCAGCCCGATCTGTTCGGCGTTCTGTGCCACGAAAATCACGCCTTCAAAAGCGCCCGTATTGACGGGTAGATTGAGAATTTCGGTTGAAACTGACCATGGCATAACTTCTTCATCGCCGCCCGGAACAATGACTTGCATCACTTGCCAGCGCCCACTTGGAGATTGCACCATGCGAAAGCTGACTTCCTCAGCAATGCCTTCAACGGAGGTGATCACGTCAACGGCGGGAAGTTCATCATCGTCGTCGTTTGATTCGGCGTTTCGATACCTTGGAATCATGATTTCTTCGCGGCGAAGAATCTCGATATTCCCGCGTAAATCTATGAGGAAAGCTTCATGCGCTTCAGCGAACAGCATTATCTGATCGAAGAGATATGGGGAAAGATCCGGGCTGTGTTCGGTTTCACTATGGTCGAAGCCAAATTCCAGGGCGTCCCGCAGCGCTTCGGTATACGCTGGATGAATTAACCTGTCGAATTTAAGTTGGCTAAAATGAGAGGAAAACGCGCGTTGGGTTTGTGGCGCAAAAATCAGAAATAACCCTGCATAATCGCGCTGATGAAAACTATCAACAAAAGTGGTGACGGCATTTTCAGGCGTATTCAAATCGAAAGATTCATACTGGGTTCGTGGCTGTGCATCCTGCGCAGCGACCTCGTTTAATCTGAATAAGCTGATTGTCAGGGCGAATAATATCAACCAGCGATAGCGTTTTGAAATCATTCTGTTTTTCCTTCCCCACGATAGTGCTGAATTTTAGCCCATGCAATGAGGGTGAATAATGGCTCAAGAATAAGAGTCTACTATTAATCATGATTTGGCGCGATCTGCTTTTCCCCAGGCATTCTCCGCGTCTTGGCGGTTCAACTTCTTTTCTCTGTGCCCGCTGTGCCCCGGTCGTTCAAACTCTTTGCGTCGGGCGGGCTGCCGCGATACGCTGGATGTCTGTTGAACGTTGAGGAGAATCGGAATGACCGTAAAGATCACGGTTTTGAGGGGAGTGTCAAAGTTCATGAGTTAAGGAATTGAAAGACATAAGCAGGATACTTGGAGACGTGGTGACGCTGAAGTTGACGGCGGTTCCAGGCGAAGATAAACAGCTTGATTGCGCGGCACAGCGCCTCCATACAGCCTGAGGAACAGCGGGATTTCCGGGCCAACCGCGCCAGATAATGCGGTATTTCGGCGTTCACCCCTCGTTAATGCATTAGCGAGGCACACGCACGAGGCTCGAACTCTACGGTTAACCACGACAGCCTGTTTACGGTTTGAGCGTTGGGCGAAACGGTACAGACACTTGCTGAAATTCCCTCCGAAATCCCCCCACTGTGAGTGATGACTCCCCCCCTATTCAAATCATATAGTGCATACAACGATCGCTTATATCAAGAGGGTACAAATGAAGATGCTGCGTAAAGTGACCTTTGTTGCCTTTGTTTTTGCGATGATGCTCGGCGCAGTAAGCATTTACGCGCAGGCTGAAGCGCCGCCCTGCGAGGGGGATTACCTCGAATCGGTGCGAACAATCGGCCTCTCCTTCATCGAGTCTTTGAATGATGGAGATCTGGATCCCTGGTATGAATTGCTTGCAGATGATTATGAGCTTTATACGAATGGCACGTTTGTGCCGGTGGATAGAGACACATCACGCGCAGATACTGAAGGATTCTTCACTGCATTTCCCGGCTTTCAGACGGAAATACATATGAGTAATGTGAGTTCTGACTGCCGGTTTGTGACCTATGCATGGACTTCTTCTGGTACCAACGATGGGCCTATTGCCGGGCTTCCAGCAACCGGGGCGATGGGATCAGTATCGGGCATCAATATCGCAGAAGTCGCAGATGGCAAGATTATCCGGGAGTGGAATAGCTTTGACCTGTTCACCCTGTTAGCACAGTTGGGTTTAGTAACTTTGGAATCGCCTAATACCGGGGGGGAAAGCATGATTTCTGAGAACGCGGTGATGACCTTTGTCGAGCGTTTTGATGCTATTTTTGATGGGCCGAATGTTGATATTGCCGACGAAATTTTTGCGCCCGACTTTATAGGCCATGCGCCCCTAGCGCCTGAACTTAATCGGCAGGGGTGGAAGGATTATGTCAGTAGTTTTTATGTTGGTTTGCCGGATATAACCCAAGAGGTTCATCAGGTGATTATTGGTGAAGACCGGTTGGTCTTACATGTGACCTATACAGGTACGCACACCGGAGTTCTCTTTGGCGTTCCGCCAACTGGAAATCCAATAATCGTGGAAGCTATTGGCATCTTCCGCTTCGATGAAAATGGACAGGTTGCTGAAAACTGGGCCATGCTGGATATAGGCGGCTTGCTGGCACAAATTGGCGCATTTCCACCGGGAACATAGTAGTCGCGGTCCGTAGGAAACACATCACGGGAGCATCTACAGCTGGTGCTCCCGTTTTACCTTCAGGCAGGGCTGCCCCATCATAATTGATGGGGTGTTCTCTTTGCGTCGGGCGGGCTGCCGCGATACGCTGGATGTC
>JACSRP010000074.1 GCA_014879665.1 Anaerolineae bacterium
ATCAAACAGACGCTCGATCCCAAGGGCATCCTCAACCCCGGCAAGCTTTTTATAGACTAACCACCGCCGCCGTAGGCCTCAGGCCTACGGCGGCGCTTCCCCGTCTCTATCTCTCCATCCCACCTACCGTCGTATGCTCATCAAACTGGAGATGATCACCAGTCGTGATCACCCGTGTATGCTCAATGTGCCGAATCGTGGCGTTTAATTCCTTGCGCCGCGCTTCAACCAGCGCATTGACCATCCGCGTCTGCATAGAGAGGGCATCCGTCAGCGTATCAATCTTGCGATGTAAGTCTGCAATTTCAACTTCATTCTTGAGATTTACCTGGAAGTCGTTATCGGCTACCGCGCGATCTTTTGTCGCCTGCCGGTTCTGTGACATCAGAATGACCGGCGCTTGCAGTGCCGCTAAGGTGCTCAATGTCAGGTTAAGCAGAATGAACGGATACGGATCAAAGGCCCCGCCGCCCAATACAATATTCCCGCTCATCCATATAACCATCACCAGAACGAAGAAGATGATGAATTTCCAGCTGCCCGCGAAGATCGCCATTTTATCGGCCAGCTTATCGCCGGTCTTCGCGTTTTCATCAATCTCTTCATAAACGTCATCGGTTACGATCAACGGACGAAGATCGCGGATCAGTTCCTGAGCCTCTGGACTCAGCAAACTATCCAGTTCTTCGATCTCCTCGATCAGGTCTTGAATCTCTTCTTCCGACTCATCCACTGGCACAGCCAGACGATTGAGAATCAGATCGCTGTACATGGAATGTCCCTCCGTCACATGGAATGAATGTCCGTCAACGACGACACCCGCTTGCTGCAAATATGTGTTTGGGAACAGAGCCGTTTTCTTATGGTTGGATTTAAGGAGTTTCCCTGTCGTAACAGGGTCGGCGGCAGCTTTGTAGCGCCGCCCGGGGAACTAACCGGAGAGGCGCTGAAAATCGCTGCCGCCGCCAACTATAGGCGGTCTCTGTTCACGACTACTATCAGCGTCCATCGAATCCTTCACTTGAACATACAGGTCAAAAAGGCAGTCCTGTGTTGACTGCTAATCACATCATAACGCCACTAAAAAGGGCTGTAAAGCATCAAAATAGCACCAAAAATAAATGAATAAGCTGAGTCTTGGAAAGGGTTTTAAGAGGGCAAAATTGCCGGGCAGACCCTATACTTGGCGGTTCAAACCCTATCTGGCAAAATTGAATGTCCCCCAGCGCATCACCCGACAGCGTAGATATCTACTTGCTGCCCGTCCGTCGTCACCAGTATTGAGCCTGCGCCCGCGGCTTGCTGAACCTCGTTAGCGGTAGTCACCGTTTGCGGCCTGCCCGCCGCGCGGCGCACAATCGGTATCAGCGAAATACTTTCATTTCCGGGCTGAAAAACCGCGAAAAAGTCTCCCTCGCTGAACGGCATGAAGGTTAACCCTGTCGCGCTGCTGCGAAGAGTCAGCGTTGCAGTAATTTCTTGCGTGGAGGGTTCAATCAGTATCATCGCCGGTGCGTCTGTTAGCGCCGCTACCAGTTCATCTCTCCCCGCTGCCAGCGCGATCACCCTGTCGTCAAGCTCAATGATACCGGTATCGTCCAGCATCGGGCCGCTTATCGGGGTTCCAACGGCAATTTGTGAAGACTCGTCCCCTGCTGCCAGCAGTAATGTTTCAGTCAGCGCCTCCGCGGCAATGGCATGGTCGGCCACGATGCTGGAATTAATTTCGCCTCTAGAAATTACCTGCATCAGCACAGAACCATCGCTCCCGTATGCTGACGCCCAACCCCCATCAATGCTGGTGATCAGCTGTGATGGGCTGCTGAACATGTCATAAATTGCATACGGAATCCAGCCTTCACGGGCATTAGGCATCGCCAGCACTTGCAGCAAAATACCGTCCTCAGAGTCAACGATGATCAGCGCAAATTCGCCATCTTCATGGTTGATCCATGCGGTATCTAGTGGGGTGCCATCTAATTCGATAGTTTGCAGTAGTTCGGGGTTCTCAATATCGGTGGTGTCATAGATATGAGCAGTGTCAGTAGAACGATCTGCAACCAGTAGGCGTGTGCCATCTGCATTCAGCCCCAGCGCCGCCACATCTCGAAAATTGAGGCTAGCGGCAGGCGTGGCTGTTTGTTGGGCTTCAGCCCTGTTTGCGAAGGGGACTGC
Source organism: Anaerolineae bacterium (assembly GCA_014879665.1). Classification (GTDB taxonomy): domain Bacteria; phylum Chloroflexota; class Anaerolineae; order Aggregatilineales; family Phototrophicaceae; genus Flexifilum. Next base: position 2,176 of record JACSRP010000074.1, read on the forward strand.
GCTGGACACCAGAGATAGGCTAACCAGCGCAGCAGCGACCGCGAACCCGGCGAATCGCTTCATAGCAGTTGGCGGCTAATAGTCGTCGTCATCTTCGTAATAGTCGTCGTCATCCTCATCATCATCGTCGTAATCGTCATCATCGTCGTCGTAGTCGTCATCCTCATCATCGTCGTCGTATTCATCGTCGTCGTATTCGTCGTCAATGTCAGCTTCTTCGACTTCAACGTCTAATTCGTCTTCTTCCCCTTCATCCTCTTCAAAGCCGTTGGCATGATTCGAGAATTCTAGTTCAAGAAGATCGATCTCAAGCTCAGGATCATTATGGGTGCGGTTATAGCTCATGGGGTGTCTCTCTCTTGCCTCTGAATGGATACCCTGTTGGTCATTGTAGCGCAAAGCGCGCGATATTGTAGCAAGATTTTTTCATTGTGCTACGGCGAATTTTACTATCAGTGAATTGTTCCGTTTTTGAGGTTATCTTTTTGAACCTGTCACGTACTTTGAACCATACTGGCAAAATACCGGTGTAAACGTTGGTCATCCGTTAGTTCGGGATGAAATGCTGTCGCCAGCAAATGCCCTTGTTGTGCCGCTACAATCCGCCCATCATCCAGCGCCGCCAGCACCTCAACTTCCGGATGTGCATGCTCCATCACCTCTGAAATGATCGGCGCCCGTATAAAGACGGCGTGGAATGGCGCATCTCCGATCCCGTTAATCTCTATATCCTGTTCGAAGCTGTCAATCTGGCGGCCAAATGCGTTGCGATTCACTTTGATGTCCATTAACCCCAGAATCGGCTGGCGATCAATACCGATGTCTTTAGCCAGAAAAATCATTCCCGCGCAGGTGCCCCATGTCGGCTTCTGCCGGGCAAACTCGCGCAGTGGCTCAATCAACCCGTATTGTGTGGCTAGTTTGCCAATGGTGGTGCTTTCCCCGCCGGGAATAATGAGCGCATCAATATCTTGTAAGTGTTCCGCAAGTCGCACCTGTACCGGCTGAATGCCAAGCTCTGCCAGCTTCGACTCGTGCTCAATGAATGCTCCCTGTAAAGCCAGTACCCCGATCTTCATCTGTCTCTCTGCCCTGTTTGAATGTTGTAACCTCCCTGATCGTCATATAGTCGTGTTTAATGGTCAATATCCATAATAGACATTGTTTGGCGTTGCGATCATTGTTAACTGTTACAAAAAGCTAACGGGTATATGCTGTAAAACATCAACAGTTTTGGCTGACGGGGGAAGGCTCATGCTGTTTCAACGGATGAGTTCTCGAAAATCACGGTTCGTTACAATTATTTTACTCTCTACGCTGCTAATTTTTGCATCTATTCCAATAACTGCACAGGAAGAACCAACCCCTACGCCCGTCCTATCCCCGCCTGATCCTGTGCTGCTTCAAGAAGTCTATGATCGTATTAACACCGCTCGCGCCCGTTATGGCTTGCCGCCCTATCGTTGGAACGCGTCACTCACCGCCGCCGCGCAGAATCAGGCCGAGTGGCTGGTGGGAACGCACAGTCGCGCCCACTTCCGCCCTGATGGCAGCAGCCCTAGCCGGCGCGCCTTATCCTCCGGATTTCCGGCAGTGAATTGGTGCTGCGGTGAAAATTTCTACATGAGCATTGATGCCACGCCGCAGCTGGTGGTCAACTGGTGGATCGGCAGCATCAATCATGTGGTCAACATCATGCACCGTGATTTCACCGATATCGGCATCGGCATGTCCAGCGATGGCTATCGTACCAGCTACGTGACTGTGTTTGGCGAGCTTGCCGATCCCAATGCCCCGCCGCCCGTGGCTGAGCAGCCCCCAGAATCTCAACCGTTGGCCCCGCCGCCCGAAATTCCCGCGCCGGTCACTGGCGCGCAGGATTTACCACCGGGGCAGGTGGTCTACGTCGCGTCTGGCGATACGCTGGCGGCCATTGCCTTGCGCCATGGCGTGTCCCTCAGCGCATTGGCCGCCGCCAACCAGATCGCCAATCCCAACCTGATTTACCCCGGCCAGCAGCTAATCCTACCCGGAACCTAGGCCGCGCGCCCCGCGTAAATAATCTTTGTGTAGGGCCTCGCCGCCTTGCTTCCCCGCGCGCGAACAGGCGATTGAGGGGTGAGGTTCGTAGTGAGGGGCTTTCACCGCGCCGCTTTGATTTTGTCGCCGCGCGGCGCTAATATCGCAGGCAGCACTTCGGCGTATGCAGGAAGGTATCTCAGCGATGGCGCACCCCTTAGCAGGCCAACCCGTTCCCGCAGACCAGATTATTGATGTGGCCGCGCTCGAACGCGCCTATTACGAACGAACCCCCGATCTGGATCGCCCCGGTCAGGCGGTCAGCTTTGGCACCAGCGGGCATCGCGGCACCTCGCTTGATGGCAGTTTCACCGAGTCGCATATTCTGGCAATCACCCAGGCCATCTGTGAATACCGTTCGGCGCGCGGCATCACCGGCCCCGTATTTATGGGGCGCGATACCCATGCCATTTCCTCGGTAGCGCAAATGACCGCGCTCGAAGTCCTCGCCGCCAATCGCGTAGAGGTGTTCATCCAGCGCGATAACGGCGTCACCCCCACACCCGCTATTTCCCACGCCATCCTCACTTACAATCATCGCCGTGAAACATCATTAGCCGATGGAATCATCATTACCCCCTCGCACAACCCGCCCGAAGATGGCGGCTTTAAGTACAACCCCCCGAACGGCGGTCCTGCCGATACCGACATCACCGGTTGGATTCAGCGCCGCGCCAATGAACTGCTGGCAAAAGGCAATCTTGAAGTCAGGCGCACAGCTTACGAAACTGCGCTCAAAGCTGAAACCACCCATCATCATGATTATGTTCCCGCCTTTGTAGACGATCTCGCCAATGTCATTGATATGGATGCCATCCGCGCTTCAGGCATCAGCATCGGCGTGGATCCGCTTGGCGGCGCATCGCTTGGCTACTGGGAACCCATAGCCGAAAAATACGGCCTGAATCTGACCGTAGTCAACAAACAGCTTGATCCCACCTTCAGCTTCATGACCCTCGATCACGACGGCAAAATTCGCATGGATTGTTCCAGCCCCTACGCCATGGCGCGGCTGGTTGAACTGAAGGATGACTACGATATCGCCTTTGGCACCGATCCCGACGCAGACCGGCATGGCATTGTCACGCCCGAAGCCGGATTGATGAACCCCAATCATTACCTAGCCGTCGCCATTGGCTACTTACTTTCGCACCGCCCATCATGGGCAAGCTCGGTTGCTGTCGGTAAAACACTGGTCAGCAGTGTTCAGATTGACCGCGTGGTCAAGGCTGCCGGCCACAAGCTGTTGGAAACCCCCGTAGGCTTCAAATGGTTCGCGCCCGGCCTATTTGATGGTACCGTCTGCTTCGGCGGCGAAGAGAGCGCCGGCGCCAGCTTCTTAAGGCGTGATGGCCGCGTCTGGACGACCGATAAAGATGGGCTGATTCTAGGGCTGCTGGCCGCCGAGATCACCGCCGTCACCGGCAAAGACCCCGCCGCGCATTATCGCGATCTCGAATCTCGCTTTGGCGCAACCTACTACGTGCGCCTTGATACGCCGGTCACGCTGACCGAAAAGGCCGCGCTGGGGAAACTTGTCCCCGAAGATGTCGCCGATAGCACGCTGGCAGGTGATCCCATCACCGCCCGCCTGACCCGCGTTCCCGGCAGCGATGCCCCCATTGGCGGCTTGAAAGTCGTCACCGAAGGCGGCTGGTTCGCTGCCCGGCCTTCCGGCACTGAAGATATCTATAAGCTCTATGCCGAAAGTCTGAGCAGTGAAGCCCATTTGCAGAACATCGTCAAAGAGGCCGCTGCGCTGGTTGCGCGCGCATTGATCGCCAAATTGCATCAAAAATGACCCATTTTCCCCTCAAATTTTGAGTCCATTTTGTTAGCAATATAGTTACCTATAGCGCATCGAATTGTGCTAACCTGAATCTATATGTCGTTATATGGATGCCTGTTCAACCAGTATCCATAGTGATCAAGAAGGGTAAACATGATGCGTATCGCCATCAGCGCCGATCATGCTGGATATTTGCTCAAAGAGCCGCTCTCAAAGCTGTTGACCACGTTGGGTCATGAGGTACTCGATCTCGGCGGCGTCAATGACCCAACCGATGATTATCCCGACTTTGCCGAAGCGTTAGGCATCGCCATCCGTGATGGCCGCGCCCAGCGCGGGGTGCTCATCTGTGGCAGCGGCGTCGGCGCAAATATCGCCGTCAACAAAATTCCCGGCGTCCGCGCTTCCATTTGCCACGACAGCTATTCCGCCCATCAAGGCGTCGAGCATGACGATATGAACGTGCTGGTCTTAGGCGGGCGGGTCATCGGCGTTGATCTGGCGCAGGAGCTGGTCAAAGTGTTCGTTGCCGCCCATTTCAGCGGTGAAGCCCGCCACCAGCGCCGCCTCAACAAAGTGCAGGCCATTGAAAGCCGCTTTCTGTCCGAAAATTAGGACGCCCCATACAGCGTCCGGGCGGCACTCTCGCCCACCGAATAACGCTTATCACACCGGCCACCATTAACCAGCCCCGCATTACGCCTTTTTGCGCGTGCGCGGCATAATACGCGGTATATGAAACGCAGTAAGGATTATTGGAAATGTCAGCTCAAAACCCGTTAGCCGTGTTACATAAATTTGGACAATCACCGTGGCTCGATTACATCCGCCGCGACCTGATGAAATCCGGCGAATTGCGCCGCTTAATCGAAGAAGACGGCCTCAGCGGCATGACCAGCAACCCGTCTATTTTTGAGAAAGCCGTCGCCACCAGCGATGAATATGACGACATTCTAGACTCGTCCCCCGCTGAAGTCGGCGCCATGCACTTATACGAGCAGATCGCTATCCGTGATGTGCAGGATGCCGCCGACATTTTGAGGCCAGTCTACGATGCTTCAAATGCCCACGACGGCTATGTCAGCCTCGAAGTCTCGCCTGGCTCGGCCTACCATACCGAAGCCACCATTGAGGAGGCTCGCCGTCTCTGGCAGGCCGTAAATCGCCCCAATCTGATGATCAAAGTGCCGGGCGCGGCGCAGGGCATCCCTGCCATCCAGCAGTTGATTAGCGAAGGTATCAACGTCAATGTCACCCTGTTGTTCGCGCAGCAGATGTATGTGCAGGCCGCCGAAGCCTTTGTCGCCGGTCTCAAGGCGCGCGTCGCCGCCGGATTACCAATTGATCGCATCTCCAGCGTCGCCAGCTTTTTCGTCAGCCGCATTGACAGCAAAGTGGACAGTCGCCTCAATGAGCGCCTGAAAACTTCTGGCGTCGAAGAATCGGCAGTACTCAAGGAACTGCTCGGTAAAGTCGCCATCGCCAATGCCAAACAGGCCTATCAGCGGTATCTGTCGCTGTTCAGCGGCGCCGAATGGGACGCGCTGGTTGAGCATGGCGCGCAAACGCAGCGCCTGCTCTGGGCCAGCACCAGCACCAAGAATCCTGAATACCGTGATGTCATGTACATCGAGCAGTTGATCGGCGATGACACTGTCAATACCATCCCCCCCGCCACCTGGGAGGCCTTCCGCGATCACGGCATCGTTGCCGAAACGCTGACCGCAGACGTAGATCAAGCCGATGCTACCATGGATAAGCTGGCTGAAGTTGGCATTCGCATTGACGATGTGACCGATGAATTGCTGGCTGAAGGCGTCGTCGCCTTTGAAGATGCCTTCAATAAACTGTTGAAAGCCATTGAATCCCACCCGAAGCCTATCGGCGCGCTCAACCCTCTGGCGCTGCATCTGCCCGAAGACCTGCAAAATGCCGTCGAGTCCGCGCTCAAAGATTGGGCGGAAAACGACAAAGTGCGGCGCATCTGGGCGAAAGATGCTTCCGTCTGGACGAACGCCGACGAAGCCAAATGGCTCGGCTGGCTCACCATCACCGACTCTATCCAGAGCGCGCTTCCCCAAATTGAAGCCGCCGCGCAGGATGCGAAAGCCGCCGGTTTCACCGATATTCTGCTGCTCGGCATGGGCGGCAGCAGCCTCTGTCCCGAAGTTCTGCGCCTCACCTTCGGCGTGCTAGACGGCCGCCCAGAATTACACGTACTCGACTCCACCGATCCGCAGCAGATCGCTGCTTTTGAGGCGGCGGTTAATTTGCCCACGACGCTCTTCATCGTCGCCAGCAAATCCGGCGGCACGCTGGAACCCAACATCTTCAAGCAGTATTTCTTCGAGCGCATGCGCGAAACCGCCGGCCCCGAAAAAGCTGGAAGCCACTTCATCGCCATCACCGATCCCGGTTCACACATGGAAAAAGTGGCGCAGGCCGATCATTTCCGCCATATCTTTTACGGTGATCCCTCCATCGGCGGGCGCTATTCCGCGCTTTCGGCCTTCGGCATGGTACCCGCTGCCCTCATCGGGGTAGATATTCGTAAATTTCTAGGGCGCGCCGGTAACATGGCGAAAGCTTGCGGTGCGGATGTTCCCCCCGCGCAGAATCCTGGCGCGGTGCTTGGCGCGGTCTTAGGCGTCGCCGCAGCTCAGTTTGGCCGTGATAAAGTCACCCTCATCGCCTCGCCAGCAGTTGCCGATCTCGGCGCGTGGTTGGAACAGCTCATCGCCGAATCCACCGGCAAAGATGGCAAAGCCTTGATACCGGTAGATGGCGAAGCCTTGATTGATCCCGAATCTTATGGCGATGACCGCATTTTTGCCTACATCCGCTGTCGCGGCACGCCCGATCAAGCGCAGGATGCGGCGATCAAAGCCTTGAAAGCTGCCGGGCAGCCTGTGATCACCGTCCATCTCAGCGATCTCTACAATCTCGGCGCAGAATTTTTCCGCTGGGAATTTGCCACCGCCGTTGCTGGCGCAATTATCGGCGTCAATCCCTTTGATCAGCCCGACGTTGAATCTGCCAAAATCGTCACCAAGCGCCTCACCGCCGAATACGAAACCACCGGCGCGCTGCCTTCCATGAATATGCTTTACGCCGATCCTACATCCGGCATAAAATTATTCACCGACGGCTTCAATGCCGAAGAGTTACGATCTAGGGCGGCTGAACCGACTCTGGCAGGCTATCTGCGCGCATTTCTCTCGCAAATCCATTCCGGTGACTATTTCGCTATCAATGCCTTCATTCAAATGGATGCCGAAAATAACGCCTCGCTCCAACAAATTCGGAACGCCGTCCTGAATGCGAAGGGCGTCGCCACCTGTCTCGGTTTCGGCCCTCGTTTCCTCCATTCCACCGGGCAGGCGTACAAAGGCGGCCCCAATACCGGCGTGTTCTTGCAAATATCCGGCGATGACCCCCGCGATCTCGCGGTGCCGGGGCAAGAATATTCATTCGGCATCGTCAAAGAAGCGCAGGCGCGCGGCGATTTTGAAGTCTTGGTCTCCCGTAATCGCCGTGCCTTGAGGGTGCATTTAAGTGAAGATACCGCTGCCGGACTATCGGCGCTGGTCGAAGCGGTGAATACCGCGTTAGACGGATGATCAAGATGCCTGAAAATGCAATGACCGCCGAAAAATATCATCTGCGAGTGCGTGAAGGCGACGATCATGAGAGTGCTGTCATCTATCTGCACGGCGCGCATATCACCTCATGGTGTCCCGAAGATGGCGAAGATCGCCTCTATATGAGTCGGCGCGCAGTCTTTGAATCCGGCAAAGGTATTCGCGGTGGCGTCCCCATCATCTTCCCGCAGTTCAGCACCATGGGCAGCCTGCCGCGGCATGGTTTCGCCCGCACCCTGCCGTGGAAGCTGATCGGGCAAGGGCGGCGCGACGCCTACAGTACCGCCACCTTTGGGCTTGAAGATGATCTGGAAACCCGCGCCCTCTGGTCGCATCCATTCCGCGTTGAATACACTGTGCTGGTTGGCAGTAATGCGCTGCAAATGGAGCTGCGCGTGACCAATTCCGGCCATTCGCTCTTCAGTTTTCAGGCCGCCTTGCATACCTATCTGGCCGTTGATGATATCCATGCGGTCAGCATTGACGGGCTGGACGCTGTGCCTTATTGGGATGCCGCCGATAATTTTGCGCCGAAATTGCAGGATCAAACGCTGCTCCGTTTCTCTGGCGAAACCGATCGTATCTATCTGGATGCGCCGGAAGTTGTCTCCCTGAACGAAGGCGAACGCGCCGTACACGTCGAAAAATTCGGCTTTCCCGATACCGTGATCTGGAACGCATGGCACACCGCCGCCGAAATCCCCGATATGGAACCGGAAGATTATCGCCGCTATGTCTGTATCGAAGCCGCCGCCATACAGCGCGCAATCACGCTGGAGCCGGGGCAGTTCTGGGAAGGCTCGCAAACCTTACATGCATTTTCTAACGCGAGAGGATGAGATCGCTCATGCAAATTGGAATCTATGGTTTAGGCAGAATGGGCGCAAATATGGCGCTCCGTCTGGTCAACAGCGGCCATCAGGTCATCGCTGGTAATCGCAGCCCCGGCCCCGTCGAAGAAGTGGTCAAAGGCGGCGCCGTTGGTTCATCGTCATTAGAAGACTTTGTCAGCAAGTTGAGCAGCCCGCGCGCCATCTGGTTGATGGTTCCCGCCGCCGTGGTTGATTCTATGATTGACCGCCTGCTTCCGTTGCTTTCCCCCGGCGATATGCTCATTGACGGTGGCAATTCCTATTATATTGACGACATTCGCCGCGCGCATGCGCTCGCTGAACACGGCATCCACTATCTGGATGTTGGCACCAGCGGCGGCGTTTGGGGGCTGGAGCGCGGCTACTGCCTGATGATCGGCGGGCATCAACCCTCAGTGGAACATCTCGATCCCATTTTCAAGGCGCTTGCACCCGGCGAAGCTACCGCCGAACCGACGCCGGGACGTGAAGACGACGGCCTCACCGCGCAAGAAGGCTATCTTTACTGTGGCCCGCATGGCGCCGGTCATTTTGTGAAGATGGTACATAACGGCATCGAATACGGAATCATGGCCGCCTACGCCGAAGGCTTCAATATCCTCAAACACGCCAATATCGGCATGGCCTCGCACGCCGCCGATGCTGAAACCGCGCCATTATCCAATCCTGAACATTTCCAATATGAAATGGATCTCAAAGAGATTGCCGAATTGTGGCGGCGTGGCAGCGTCATTCCCTCGTGGTTGCTCGATTTAACCGCGATCTCGCTGCTTGAAAGCCCCGGTTTAGACAACTTTAGCGGTGTCGTTAGTGATAGTGGCGAAGGCCGCTGGACTGCTTTGGCCGCTATTCAAGAGGGCGTCCCTTCCCCCGTCTTGACTGCGGCGCTGTTTGAACGTTTTTCATCGCGTGGAAATGGCACTTTTGCCAACAAGATTCTTTCGGCCATGCGGTATCAATTTGGCGGGCATCACGAACGTAAATAACACCTGTATCAGAGCAGCTTTGCGCGTGCAATCGGGGAGATGATGGCGCATGGAATCTAAGCGAATTTTAGTGGTAGATGTTGGCGGATCGAACGTTAAGGCGCTGGTCAGCGGCGAAGAAACGCCCGTCAGGAAAGAATCTGGTCCTGATTTCACCGCCCAGCAAATGGTGGATACGGTCAAAGAGATCACCGCTCACTGGGAATATGATGTGATCACCGTGGGCACGCCTTCTGTGATCCGGCAGGGCAGAATCGTGCGCGAGCCGGTCAATCTTGGCTATGGTTGGGTGGACTTTGATTTTGAAGCCGCGTTCGGTAAGCCCGTGAAGCTGATCAACGACGCCGCAATGCAGGCTATCGCTGTTTACGAAGGCGGGCGCATGTTATTCCTTGGCTTTGGCACCGGCCTCGGCAACGCTATGGTGATTGATAATGTGCTGGCGCCCATGGAACTCGGTCACTTGCCTTACCGTAAAGGGTTGACCTACGAGGAATATGTCGGTAATGCCGGCCTCGAACGTCTCGGCAAGAAGCGCTGGCGTGAACACGTAGACTTTATTGTAGACATGTTCTATAACGCCCTCGAGCCAGATACCGTAGCCTTAGGCGGCGGTAACGCCAAACACATCAAGGATATTCCGCCTTATGCTCGCATCGTGCCAAACGTCAGCGCCTTCATCGGGGGCTTCCGCCTCTGGGAAGACGTCTCTCTCTAACCTTCAGGGAGAGAGGCCAGAACATCGCATCAAATTTGTTTATAGGGACGCGCCTCGTCGCTGTGGGCGCTGTCTATACTGAAGCTCAGGTTAAGGAGCAGTTCCGTTGATTCGTGTTTTTGACACCCCGGCGCAGCTTGCAAAACAAGCCGCCGAACAAATTATTAATATCGCCCGCCAGTCGGTGATAGAGCGGGACAGCTTTACCATTGCCCTTTCTGGCGGCGGCACGCCTCGTGAAACCTACCGCCTGCTGGCTGAAGAAAACCCTTATCACATCACCTTCCCCTGGCAGAAAACCCATTTCTTCTGGGGCGATGAACGTCCGGTGCCGCCTGATCATCCGGATAGCTGCTATCTGATGGCGCATCAGGCCATGCTTTCCAAAGTGCCAGTTTCAGAGGGCAATGTTCACCGCATCAAAGCCGAGCTGTCGCCTGAAGTTGCCGCCGCTGAATATGAGGCCGAATTGCGCGCCTGTGACGTGCTGGTGAAGGAAGAATTGCCGCGCTTTGACCTGATCCTACTTGGTTTCGGCTCAGAAGGGCATACCGCTTCGCTGTTTCCCGGCACCAAAGCGCTGGCAGAAAAAGATCAGTGGGTGATCCCGAATTGGGTCGGTAAACTCTATTCCATGCGTATCACCCTGACCGCGCCCGTCATCAATCAAGCCGCGCATGTGTTATTTCTCGTGACTGGCAGGGAAAAGGCGTTGGCGCTCAAAGGCACTCTTGAGGGCTTGTATGAGCCGGAGCAAATGCCCGCTCAGTTGATTCAGCCGCGTGGAACGCTGACTTACTTCCTCGATCAAGAGGCCGCAAGTGCGCTTTCAACGGAGACTTTAACATGACCGTTTCAACCATCAAGATCGCGCCTTCGCTGCTAGCTGCTGATTTCTTGCATTTAGGCGATCAAATTGCCGCGGTAGAGCGGGGCGGCGCAGATCGCCTACATCTGGATGTCATGGATGGCGTGTTTGTGCCCAATATCAGCTTTGGCATGCCCGTCATCAGCGCTGCTCGCCGTGCGACCACCCTGTCGCTGGAAGCCCACCTGATGATCGCTTCCCCTGATGACTATATTCATGCGATGGCCGAAGCTGGCGCCAACTCGATCCTGATTCAGGTTGAATCCGCCAAACACTTAGATCGTGCTTTAGAGCAAATCAAGCAGCTCAACAAGCGTGCGGGTGTCGTCCTTAATCCGGCCACCCCGCTGGAATCTATCTCCGAGATTGTCGAATTATTAGACGTGCTGCTGATCATGACCGTGAATCCCGGCTTTGGCGGCCAGCGCCTGATTGATTACACGCTGGATAAAGTGCGCCGCGCCCGTGAATGGCTAAATTTACGTAATCCCGCCTGCGATCTTGAAGTAGACGGTGGCATTGATGTATCCACGATTGCCCGTGCTGCCGCTGCTGGCGCGAATGTATTCGTGGCTGGAACCGCCGTTTTTGGCGCAGAAGGTGGCGCGGCAGTCGGCATTCAACGCCTGCTCAACGCCGTAAATCCCCCCTCTCCATAAGCGTTTGTGGGCAGGGAATGAGGATATTTCCCCTCGTTTTGAAGACGGTAGGGACGTGTCCCGGCGCGCCTGACTCGCCTCTTTCACCCATCACTTCTTTGTTCACTTTACCCTACGGTATTTTGCGCGTTCTTGGATGATTTGTTAATAATCTACGCGAAGAACGCGCTATACTTCGCCATTCATTATTGAACCTTACGTGAACGGGGCTTTTCAGGTGAGAACTACCCCGACAAGTTGGTTTAGAACCGCTGGCAACCGCCTGCTAGATGCAGCGCCGCTGTTAATTTCGCTGGCGTTAGCCTTTCTCATTGCCTCCGGGCTGCTGCTAGCGCTGAACGTTAGCCCGATTGATGGCTTTTCTTCGATGCTGCAAGGCGCTTTTGGCAGTGAAAACACCATTGCCGAAACGCTGGTCAAAGCCACGCCCATGCTGCTGGTGGCCATCGGCATCTGCATCTCGTTTCGCGGCGGCATGATCAACGTGGGCGGCGAAGGCCAGATGATTGCTGGCGCGGTAGCCGGCATTACGGTGGCGCTGTCGCTTTCAACTACCCCCCCTATTGTGGCTGTTCCCCTGTCCATTCTGGCTGGTTTTGTGGCTGGTGCGCTTTACGGTGGGCTTGCCGGTTGGCTCAAAGCCTTCTTCAACGTCAATGAAATTCTCAGCACCATCATGCTCAATGCCATCGCCGTTCAGATGATGAATTATCTGCTCAATGGCCCCCTGCTTGACCCTACTGAAGTTGGCGTAAATCATGTCCCTAAAACCGCGCGCATTGCCGAACAGCTTCAAATTGCCCGGCTGTCGATCCCTTTGCCTGAAGGCGTTGCCGAGCTTTTTAGCTTGCAAAATGCCGAATTATTCGCCCGAACACGCCTGCATTGGGGGCTGATCCTCGCGATTGTGCTGGCAGTGCTGGCCTATTTGCTGCTCTGGCGCACCACTATCGGCTATCGCATCCGTGCCGTAGGCGAAAACGAGCGCGCTGCCAAATATGCCGGCATTCGTGTGCGCTGGAATATGGTGCTGGCGATGATGTTTGCCGGGGGTTTTGCCGGTTTGGCTGGCGTGGTGCAGGTGCTTGGCCTGCAATATCGCTTGCAAACCGACGGCAGCGCGATGGGGTTCACCGCCAACGCCGGCTTTAATGGCATTGTGGTGGCTTTATTTGGCGGGCTGAACCCGTTGGGCGCGATTCCAGCTTCTATTTTCTTCGGTGGGCTGCTGGTGGGCGCGCAAAAGATGCAGCGCGATCTGGGTGTGCCTGCTGCCCTCATCACTTCGATTAACGGCATGATCGTGATTTTCGCCGTCAGCAGCGAATATTTCCGCGCCATGATTGCGCGGCGGCGGGCTTTGGGCGGCGGGTCTATGCCGGGGACGCAGGCGGTTGAATCCCGGCCAAAGCTCCCCGAAAACCCGCCAGACGTGATCGGGCAGGCGACCTTATGAGCCAGAGCCAACAGGCACTTCTATGAACATTCTTGAATCGCTCGGCACCGTTTTCACGGCCAGCGTGGCGGCGGCGACGCTGCGATTGGCGACACCTTATCTATTTGCGGCCATCGGCGAAACCTTCGGCCAGCGCAGCGGACTGCTCAATCTGGGCGTGGACGGCATCATGCTGATGGGCGCGTTTTTCGCCTTTTACGCGGTCTATGCCACCGGCAGCTTGCTGCTGGGGCTGGCGGCGGCGCTGCTGATTGGCGCGCTGCTGGGCTTGGCGATGGCCTTCATCAGCGTCACCCTCAAAGCCAAGCAGGGCGTCAGCGGCATCGGCCTGTATTTATTCGGGCTGGGCATGAGCGAACTGCTGTTTCAAACGCTGGTGGGCACGCCCAAATCAGTGGAAGGCTTCCCGCCAATTTACATCCCCGGCCTTTCTGATATTCAATTTTTAGGCATCGGCCAGATCTTTTTCAGCCAGAATATTCTGGTCTATCTGGCATTTTTGAGCGTGCCAATTTCGGCGTTTATCTTCAATCGTACCAATTTCGGCCTGAAAATTCGCGCTGTCGGCCAGAACCCGGCGGCAGCAGACGCGATGGATGTGAGCGTGACCCGCATCCGTTATGCCACCCAGATCATCGGCGGGATGATGGCCGGATTAGCGGGCGCGTCGCTGTCTATCGCGCTGCTGGATGTGTTCCAGCAAAACCTGACCAACGGCATGGGCTTCATCGCCGTGGCGCTGGTCTATTTTGGCCGTTGGAAGCCGCTAGGAGTCATGCTTGGCGCGCTTTTATTCAGCTTCGTCAATGCGCTTCAACTTCAGATCAGCGCCGTTGGTATTCAAATTCCGCCGGAATTTTCGACCATGGCGCCTTATGTCATTACCATCATCGCGCTGGTGTTTGCCGGTAAACAATCCGAGCGACCAACCGCGCTGACGGTCCCCTTTCAGCGAGGGGAATAGCGCACGTCTCTTGTGGTTTCGTGGGTGGCAGGACTCTTTGACGGATCAGGAGGAGAAGGGCAATGCGAAAAGGGTTACGTTTTCTTGCAGTAGGAGCGGCTGCGTTCGGGCTGGTGGGTTTGCTGCCAGCGGCGGCGCAGGATGATGTGTTTCGCGTGGCGGCGGTTTCGCCCAGCGCAACCAATGACCTTGCTTTCAGCCAGAGCATGTTCGATGCGCTGACCATGCTGGATGAAGAAATGGGCGACGCCTTTGAGTTCACTTTTCAAGAAGGCACGTTCATTGTGGATGATGCGGCGGTTGCCCTGCGTGACTGGGCATCTTCCGGTGAATATGATCTGGTCATTGCACACGGCTCGCAGTATGGCTCGGTAGTTGAAGAACTAGCCAACGAGTTCCCTGAAGTTGCCTTTGCGTGGGGCACTGACGTCAACACGTTTGGCCTGCCGAATGTGTCAGCTTACACGGTTGCCGCTGAACAGGGCGGCTATATCAACGGCGCGCTGGCGGCCATCCTCTCTGAAACCGGCAATATTGGCGTGATCGGCCCGATTGAAGTGGGCGATGCCAAGCTGTACGTAGACGGCTTTGTTTCGGGCGTGGGGGCAACTGACCCTGATGCAACCGTGAATGTCACTTATATCCAGTCTTTTGGTGATGTTCCGCTGGCGACGGAAGCTGCCACCGCTTTTGTCAGTAATGGTGCGGATGTGCTTTCTGGTACCGCGCAGATGGTGGTCGGCCCGATTGGTGTCGCCCTTGAAAATGACCTGTTATGGTTCGGCACGCAAAGCAGCCAGGCAGAACTAGCCGCTGAATCGGGTGTGGCATTTCAGGTTTACCGCTGGGATGTGGTGCTGCGCGACCTGATCGCGGACATTGGCGAAGGCACGCTGGGCGGCGAAAGCTACGTGCTGACGCTGGAAAATGGCGGCGTTGAAATGGAAGTGAGCGAGTTCACCGGCCTAGATGAGGAAACCCTTGCCACCGTTGAAGAAACCATCGCGGCGCTGTCTGAAGGCATCATCTCCGGCGAGATTGTGCCGCTGCCAGAGCTAGAAGCGACACCGGAAGCAACACCTGCCAGCTAACTTTGTGATCTGACCCATGGGGCGGCCTACTAGGCCGCCCCTGCGAACCCGCCTGTGTTGGGGTAGGGGGCGGGGATCGAGTTTCCCGCTTTATGCCCATCTAGGATCGCCAATGCCTGAATTTGCTTCACCGCTTGCCATTCACTCGCTGGAAATGCGCGGCATCGTCAAGCGTTTTCCCGGCGTCACCGCGCTTAAAGGCGTTGATTTTGACGTGCGCGCGGGCGAAATTCATGCGCTGCTGGGCGAAAATGGCGCGGGCAAAAGCACGTTGATGAAAATTCTCTACGGCTTGTATCAGCCGAATGAGGGTGAAATTCTGCTGGATGGGGGGGCTGTTTCGATCAGCTCTCCGCACGATTCGATCTCGCGGGGAATCGGCATGATTCATCAGCATTTTATGCTGGTTCCTTCGCTGACGGTGGCTGAAAATGTGGCGCTGGGCATGAAGTCGAAGCGCGGCCCGCTGCTGGATTTGAAGCAAATTTCAAAGTCTTTGAGTGAGCTTTCGGAACGCTACAACCTGAAAATTGACCCTAAACGCCCGATCTGGCAGCTTGCCGTTGGTGAGCAGCAGCGGGTGGAAATTG
Source organism: Anaerolineae bacterium (assembly GCA_014879665.1). Classification (GTDB taxonomy): domain Bacteria; phylum Chloroflexota; class Anaerolineae; order Aggregatilineales; family Phototrophicaceae; genus Flexifilum. Next base: position 17,889 of record JACSRP010000074.1, read on the forward strand.
TGCGCGCGCTCTATCGCGGCGCGGCTTTGCTGATTCTGGATGAGCCGACGGCGGTGCTGACTCCTCAGGAAAGCGACCATCTTTTTGAAGTTTTGAAGCAGATGGCGGCTGAGGGGCATACGGTGATCTTCATCTCGCACAAGCTTCAGGAAGTGCTGGCGATCAGCAGCCGCATCACGGTGCTGCGCGACGGCTCGCGGGTGGATACGATTGCCGCTGCCGGGGCGACGAAGCTATCGCTGGCGGAGATGATGGTCGGGCGTTCGGTGGTGCTGGAATATGAGATTCCGGCTCACTCCGGGCAGGGGGCGGTGCGCCTGCGGTTGGAAGCAGTGAGCGCCAACAGCGAACGCGGCAATCTGGGGCTGCGATGCGCTAACATGGAAGTGCGCGGGGGCGAAATTCTGGGGGTGGCCGGAGTGAGCGGAAATGGGCAGCATGAACTGGCGGAAGTGATCGCCGGAATGCGCCCGGCTGCTGCCGGAAAAATTTTAATTAACGGCGCGGCCTCAACCAATATTTCGCCGGAAATGCTGCGTAAGCGCGGCGTGGCGTATATCCCTGAAGAACGCATGATAGATGGCGTGGTGGCTAAATTTACGGTTGCTGAAAACTATGTGTTGAAAACACATGGTCAGAAAGCCTATGCGCGCGGCGGCCTGTGGCTGAGGATGCGCGCGGTGGCCGATGCCTGCCGTCAGGCCATTCGCAGCTATGAGATCAAGACGCCGAGCACTGAAACGCCGATTAAGAATCTATCCGGCGGCAACATTCAAAAGCTGGTGCTGGCGCGGGAATTGGCCGAAAACCCCGGCGTTTTGATTGCCGCGCAGCCGACGCGCGGGGTGGATATTGGCGCGACGGAATACATTCATCGCCGCCTGCTGGATGAACGCGCCAGAGGGACGGCGATCCTCTTAATTTCCGAAGACCTTGATGAAGTGATGGCGCTTTCGGATCGTATTATTGTGATGTATGAGGGGCAAATTGTGGGCGAGGTGGCGCGCAGCGCTTACGATGTGCGGCATATTGGCGCGCTGATGGCGGGCGTCACCGCCGAGTCTCTCGAAAATTCAGCATAATCGGCCTATAATGACATTATGAAACTCTGGAATCATTACTTTACCCCCACACAACTTGATGAGGCATCGCGC
>JACSRP010000113.1 GCA_014879665.1 Anaerolineae bacterium
CCCGCCAAGCAGACAGACGATGATGAATGTGTAAATGGCATTCCGACGATTAGGCATTAGATGTGTGAAAGCTATCGAACCGTTGCGCCGGGCACGGGGGTAACCGTGAGCGAATCTTGAACAATCATACGTGAAGAAACATCTTTGATGCGCGCTGAAGGGTTCACGATGATACGGTGGGCAAGCGCCACTTCGGCAAGTGCTTTTACATCGTCGGGGATCACATATTCGCGTCCGGCCATGGCTGCGCGAGCCTGCGAGGTGCGGAATAAGGCCAGCGAACCGCGAGGGCTTGCGCCAATGGCAACATCGGGGTGTTGGCGCGTGGCGGTTACGAGATCCACGATGTAACGCTTAATTTCATCGGCCACATAAACTTCACGCACACCCTGCTGCGCGGCCAGAAGTTCCTGCACGGTAACCACTTGATACGTGTTTTGCAACGGGTGAACATGCTGCTGCGCTGAAAGGACGGCGATCTCGTCGTTCAGGGCAGGGTAGCCTAACTGAATACGCAGCATGAATCGGTCAAGCTGGGCTTCAGGCAGTGGGAACGTCCCTTCATACTCAATTGGATTCTGCGTTGCCAGCAGCAGAAATGGTTCTTGCAGGTTATAGGTAATGCCGTCTACGGTGACCTGCCGTTCTTCCATGGCTTCAAGCAAAGCGGCCTGTGTCTTGGGCGTAGCGCGGTTGATTTCGTCGGCCAGCACAATTTGCGCCATAATCGGGCCGGGGCGAAACTCAAATTCACGGGTTTTCTGATTGAACAGCGAAACCCCGGTCACATCTGAAGGCAGCATATCTGGAGTGAACTGAATGCGGCTGAAGGCACAGCCGATTGAACGCGCCAGTGATTTTGCCAGCATGGTTTTGCCGACGCCGGGAATATCTTCGATCAGGATATGCCCCTGGCTGAGCAAACCCAGAATTGTGAGACGAATTTCATTGCGTTTGCCTGCGATTACCTGACTGACGCTGTGCGCGATGCGTTCGGCAACCTGCTGCACCACCTCCACATGTTTTTGACGGGCGTTATTCACGTGGGGTTGTTCCTGAGATAGTGTCATTACATCAAATACTGTGTGAACGGATGTGCCTAAGTATATCTGAACTACCCGGTCTGTGCAGATTGGTTTGTCTGCGAGCCGCCTACGCTGTCTTGCCGATTTAGATGCGAAATGTATAATTAGTATGGCTTGTCAGGAGTGTTGACATGGCAAAATCGCGGACGGAACTCATGATAGACCGCCTGCGTGATTTACAGGCTACGACACCCGAAATAGAAGCCTCGGCAGTAGTAAGCGTCGACGGGCTGACCATTGCCTCGTCGCTCCCACCCAGTTCAGAAGAAGATCGTGTATCAGCAATGTCTGCTGCAATGCTTTCACTTGGCGAGCGTATTGCTGGAGAATTGGGGCGAGGGATGCTGGAACAGGTACACGTAAAGGGGTATGGTGGTTACGTGATCCTGATGTCTGTGGGCGAAGAAGCTGTGCTCACGACGCTCGTTCGAGAAGGCGCGCGGCTCGGCCTCATCTTTCTAGATATGCGGCGCACGGCTGACGATTTAAAACGGCTCGTGTGAAAGTCTAAGTCATTACGCAGCATTTTCGGCGGGAAGGCAGTTGAATGGTCTTTCCGCCGCATTTTTGTTTACAGAGAAAGGGCAGGGGTGATGTCCAATCCCAAATATATCTTCATCACCGGCGGCGTGGTCAGTTCCGTTGGCAAGGGCGTCACGGCGGCTGCCATCGGGCGCATTTTGAAGGCGCGTGGCTATAAGGTTGCGATTCAGAAGCTAGATCCGTACTTAAACGTTGACCCCGGCACGATGAGTCCTTACCAGCATGGTGAAGTGTACGTGACGGCTGACGGGGCAGAAACGGATCTGGATGTTGGCCACTACGAACGCTTCATTGATGAGAATCTGACCCGTTCCAGCAATATTACGGCGGGGCAGGTCTACAGCAGCACCATTGATAAAGAACGGCGGGGCGATTTTCTGGGCGGCACGATTCAGGTTATTCCGCATATTACCAATGAGATCAAGCGGCGGGTTGCCGTGGTCGGCAAGGAAAACAATGCCGATATTGTCATCGTTGAGGTTGGCGGTACAGTAGGCGATATCGAGGGGCTGCCTTTCTTTGAGGCGATTCGGCAGATGCGATCAACCGTCGGGCGAAATGATGCTTTGTACGTTCATGTAACTTTTTTGCCGCACATTGGCGCAACGGGTGAATTGAAAACGAAACCGACGCAGCACAGTGTGATGGAACTGCGCCGACTAGGTATTCAGCCTCAGGTGATCATCGCGCGTACAGACCACCCTGTAAGCAGCGACGTGGTAGATAAAATTGCGCTGTTCTGCGACGTGGAATCGCGCGCAGTGATTCCGCTGGAAACTACGGATCTGATTTATAACGTGCCGTTGATCCTTGAGGATTCAGGGCTTGGCGAATATCTGGTTAGCCAGTTGAAGCTGAACACCAACAAGCCCGATCTTGATGATTGGCGCAAGATGATCGCCAAAATGCGTGAAAGCAAGGCGCGTAATCAGCACGTAAAAATTGCTGTTGTGGGCAAGTACGTAGAGCTGCGTGATGCCTATATGAGCGTGAAAGAGGCGCTTATGCACGCTGCCGCAGCAAATGGTCGCCATTTAGAGATTCTATGGGTCAATTCGGAAGACCTTGAAAAAGGTAAGAGTTGGGACGTTCTGGCACAGTCACAGGGCATCGTGGTTCCCGGCGGTTTTGGCTACCGGGGCATTGAAGGAAAAATCATTGCCGGACGCTATGCCCGTGAAAATAAAGTCCCTTATCTGGGGCTTTGTCTGGGTATGCAGACCATGTGTATTGAGTTTGCGCGTAACGTGCTGGGGCTTGAAGATGCCAATAGCTCAGAATTTGAGGTGACGAGCGAAAATTATGTGATTGATATGATGCTGGAACAACGCGGCATCACTGATCTGGGCGGCACGATGCGCCTGGGTGTTTATCCGTGCGAATTACAGGCGGGCAGCCGCGCTGCCGAAGCCTATGGCGAAGTGCGGGTGGATGAACGCCATCGCCACCGCTACGAATTCAATAATGAATATCGTGATAGTTTTGAAGCGAACGGCATGCGCTTTAGCGGAGTCAGCCCGGATGGGCAGCTGGTCGAAATTTCGGAAGTGGTGGATCATCCTTTTATGGTCGGCAGCCAGTTCCACCCCGAATTTCTGAGCCGCCCTAACCGGCCACATCCATTGTTTAATGCGCTCATACAAAATGCTGTAAAGCATACGCCAAAGGCGTTAGCTGACGGTAACTTACACCTAGAGACGACACAGCCCGCATCAACGGCGGCTAAAGGAACCCCATGACCATTGAAGGTTTTATTCAGGCAATGCCGAAGGTCGAGATTAACCTTCAGCTTGAGGGGGCAATGCCTTCCGCATTGCTTTTACACTTTGCCAATCGCAATGATATTGCCGATGGCTCCAAACAGTACCGGGCATGGGAAGCATTGGTGAAACAGCCCGACCCTAAACGCGCATTCGAAATTGCCGCAGTAACCAGTGGTTGGCTGAAACATCTTGATGATCTCAAGCGTGTAGTTTATGAGGTCGGGCTGGCGCTGGCGAAGCAAAACGTGCGCTACGCCGAAATTGCGGTTAATCCGACACTCTATGAAGGGATAACCACTTCGCTTGATGAGTTGTTTGACGCGCTGAATGACGGCAGTCGCCGGGTTAAAGCGGGTTGGGGACTGGAAATTGCGTGGTTACTGGTTACTTCGCGTGAGGAACCGCGCCGTGCTGAAGATTTTGTACGCTTTGCCCGAAGCGCGGCGGGGCGACAGGCGAAAATTGTGGGACTGATGCTTTCCGGAAAGGAAAGTGCTCAACCCGCGGGGCAGTTTGAACGTGCTTTTAAGCAGGCCGAAAAGCAGGGGCTTCTTCGCGCAGTTCGCGCGGGTGACAGCGAAAAATTGCAGGGCGTTCTGGCTGCGATTGAAAATCTCGCGCCGAACCGCCTGATAGACGCATGCGGTCTTGTAGGTTCTGAAGACACAATGCACCTTGTAGCAGAAGGTGGCATTGCCGTATGTATTGGTGCCAGCCGCGCGGTAAAAGTGGGACTTGTGGGCAGTATGGATGAAATTGGACTGCATGCCATGCTTGATCATGGGATCGTAGTTTCAGTCGGGCAGGACATGCCTGCGCTTTACGATACGACGCTGAATAATGAGTATCTGAAGCTGCTTGAAGTGGGCGCGCTTACGCTGGATAGTATTGAGGATATTGCGCTTAATGCGGTGCGCGCAAGTTTCCTGCCGGATGATGTTAAGAAAAGTATGGTCGAGGAATTTAAGACGGCCTATGCTGAACTGCGCGAGCAGGAATTGGCGGGGTAAGCTCGCGCTGCCCCTACGGAGTTGCGAGATACCAAAAAGGGCAAGTCAATTGACTCGCCCTTTTTGAATAGCGTCAATGAAATTTATGCTTCGGTGAAATCACCTTCGACCACATCTTCATCAGGATGCGGCTGCGTGGAATACGGATTGCTGCTGCCGCCGTTTGCTGCACTCTGCGCGGCATTGATCTGCTGTGAAAGCGCATAGGTCGCATTTTGCAGACTACTTACCGCGCTTTGGATGGCATTCACGTCACCTGAGGCTTCTGCTTGCTTAACTGCCTGAATCTGGCTTTCAATGGCGCTGCGATCTGCGGCACTAACTCCGTCCCCAAGGTCGTGCAGCGAGCGTTCCGCCTGATATACAAGACTGTTTGCTTCGTTTTTGGCCTGCGCAATCTTCTGACGGCGTTCATCTTCAACGCGATTACGTTCGGCGTCATTGACTAGACTCTCAACCTCGCCCTTGTTGAGATTGGTCGAAGCTGTAATGGTGATCGTCTGCTGCTTATTGGTCGCCTTGTCAATAGCAGTTACGTTGAGGATACCGTTCGCATCAATGTCGAATTTCACCTCAACTTGAGGGAGACCTCGCGGTGCTGGCTGAATGCCCTCTAGGCGGAAATTGCCGAGTGAGATATTGTCTGCCGCCATCGGGCGCTCGCCCTGAAGTACGTGAATATCTACCGCCGATTGATTGTCTTCAGCAGTGGAAAAAACTTCGCTCTTAGAGACAGGGATGGTTGTATTACGCTCAATTAACCTGGTGAATACACCCCCCATCGTTTCCACGCCGAGGCTTAAAGGCGTTACGTCAAGCAGCAGCACATCTTTCACCTCGCCGCTTAAGACACCAGCCTGAATAGCAGCGCCGACTGCGACGACTTCATCGGGGTTCACGCTGCGATTCGGTTCTTTACCCAACATGGCCCGCACCAGTTCTTGAACCATAGGCATCCGCGAGCCACCGCCAACTAGAACGACTTCATTTAGGGCGTTCTTATCGGTTTCGGCGTCCTTCAGCGCCTGCTCGACAGGATGCCGTACACGCGCCAGCAGATCGGTGCTCAACTTTTCAAACTGCGCGCGGGTTAGATTAGTGACCAGGTGTTTTGGGCCGCTTGCATCTGCGGTGATGAACGGCAGGTTGATTTCAGTTTGAATCTGTGACGAGAGTTCAACCTTTGCCTTTTCGGCGGATTCCTTCAACCGCTGGAGCGCCTGACGATCCTGACGTAGATCAATGCCCTGCTCCTGCTTGTAGTTCTCTGCTAGCCAGTCAACGATCACCTGATCCCAGTCGTCACCGCCGAGGTGGGTATCACCCGAAGTAGACTTAACTTCGATGACGCCTTCACCGACTTCGAGAATGGATACATCGAAGGTACCGCCGCCGAGGTCAAAGACTAGAATAGTTTCCGATTCCTGCCTATCCAGCCCATAGGCTAGGGCGGCGGCAGTTGGCTCGTTGATAATACGCAGCACATCAAGACCGGCGATTTTACCGGCGTCCTTGGTCGCTTGACGCTGGCTGTCGTTGAAATAAGCGGGTACGGTGATCACCGCTTTGGTGACCGGTTCGCCTAAGTAGGCTTCTGCGTCGGACTTCAGCTTGCCAAGAATCATGGCGCTGATTTCCTGCGGGGTATACTGACGACCATTGATCGGAATCTGTACACGGGCATCTTCAACCGGGCCGCTGACGACCTTATATGGCAGCAATGCGGACTCCTCTTTCGCTTGCGCAAAAGTTTTGCCCATCAGCCGCTTGATTGAAAAGATTGTATTTTCGGGGTTTATGACGGCCTGACGCTTTGCGGCAATGCCGACAATGCGTTCACCGTTCTTTGTAAATGCGACCACTGAAGGCGTTGTACGGCTACCTTCAGCATTGGCGATCACAACCGGATCGCCACCCTCTAGTACGGCGACGACTGAATTAGTCGTTCCAAGGTCAATACCAATTGTTTTGTTCATGGCGATATGCTCACTCCCATTACAGCTATATATGGAGTTTACGTCGTGAGCATATATATGACGTCAGAATAATATATGAGCTGTATAAGAGCAAAATATCACGCGATCAGGCGTCGGATTTGTGTTTGTAGTCCATAAAGCGATAACCGATTCCACGCTCGGTGAGGATGTATTTTGGATTTGAGGGGTCTTCCTCGATCTTTTCGCGGAGATAGTTTACGTAAAGACGGACATAGTGGGTTTCGTCACGGTATTCATAGCCCCAGACTTTCGCCAGAAGCTGATCGTGCGGCACCGTCCAACCGGCATTCTCAATCAAGTGATAGAGCAGCAGATATTCGGTGGGGCGCAGTTTGATATGCTCACCGTTGACGATCACCTCATGGCGGTTGAAATCTACACTGAGGTGGTTGTCAATTTTTAACACGGCCTGCGCAGGAGAAGCCGAAGGGCGGTCTGCGCGGCGTAAGACAGCTTTGATGCGGCTGGACAATTCGCGGGGGCCAAATGGCTTCACTACATAATCATCCGCACCTAATTCCAGCCCGTATACGCGATCATTCTCCTCACTTTTTGCAGTGAGCATGATCACTGGAACGGTTGAAAATTCACGAAGCAGCTTGAGGGTTTCGAAGCCGTCCAATTCCGGCATCATTACATCAAGTAATACAACATCCGGCAGTTTGGTACGTACTGCTTCCAGCGCTTCAAGGCCGTTATGCGCTTCGATCACCAGATGACCCTCTAGTTCGAGATTCATTCTGATGAAATTGATCATGCGCGGTTCATCATCAACCACAAGAATACGTTTTCCATCACGTGGATTTGCGCGAGGTAGTCGTCCAGATACCATAACAGTGCCTCAATCATTACGGAATGGCAGCGGGAATTCGGTTTCTTCTGACGGCGAAGGCAGCACTTCAATCAGCGTAATCCGCCACATCGGAAGCAAAATGGTGGTGACTCCATCTTCTATCCAATCCACTTCCTTATCGGTACGCTCCCGCGGGTTCTTACCGACGAGGTTAGCATCGCCCGGACCGGGTATTTCCTCCACGTCCATTTTAATAGACTCTTGGTTTTGAATGTGAACAAGAACCGTAATCATCACTTCTCCACTCGGCGTTACGTCTTGAAGTAAATATGGGTCACCAGTTTGCCAAGTCGAATTTCATCACCATCACGCAAAACACGCGGCTGATCCGGCATAAGACGCTGCCCATTCAAATGCGTGCCGTTGGCGCTGCCCATATCAACGAGGGTCAGGGTGTCGGTCTCATCGTTGCGATAAATTGCGGCATGGACGCGAGAGACACCATTTTCTAGCGCCCCATAAGGTGTTAAGTCAACATCCGGGCGCTGGGTGCTGCTGGAATCGTACCGGCCAACAAGTGTCGTATTGTCCGGCTTTAAGGTGATAGCTTCCGCAGAATCACGAATATGCATTACGATTTGTGCGTTAGCATCAAAGCGGGCGGTACCCCAGGTTGCGTGGACAGTGGCGCTGTCGCTGCCGTTATTAAGCCGGCGGGTGGGAAGAGTTGCGCTGGCTTCGCCGCCACCCAATGGGCGGGCACATTCTTCGCAAAAGAATACACCCTCTTTATTATTAAAGGCACAGAATGGACAAATAATCATGCGTTTGTATCTCCAGGGCCACTCGCCAGCAGCAAATGACGGGTTTGATATTTGATGGCTTTGCGGCCCTTATCTGATAAACTTTTGGTATAGGCGACCTGTTCGGCTTCGGAGCGTGCCTGCTGCGCAAGATCGCTTTCACCAAGTTCAAACAGCCGGGTGGCGAGATTTTCAAATAGGCGCGTCGCCTCGCGAACGTTACCGTTTTCGAGCGCTTCATTCGCACGTTCCTGCATACGATAAAGTGTTAATTTTCCAAGCGCATCGAGTATAGATGTAGGCGGTTCTTCAACCGGTGGATCGGCCATGACCTCTAGTGCAATTTCAGTAATGGCCTGCTGCCGCTGTAAGCGGTTGGCAAAAATGTCTCCTGCGGCAACGAGCCTACCGATGCTGCGAAAACCTTCTTTTTCCAGTTTTGGAACCTCAAGCTGAATCAAAACCGATATGATACGGTTTATTTGCAGGCTGCCTAGCGAAATGTTGCCTACATCAATGGGCAGCTGCTGCGGATTTGGCGCAAGCTTGAATACCGATTCTACATGTACATCCGGATCGGGAGCAATTGAGAGCGTGACTCGTTCAGCAAATACATTCGCCAGACTGCGTACATGATCGTTAAGGAATGATACTACCGCAGATGACGACTGAACATAGGCGGATGAGCCGCCAGTTAACGCGGCAAGTTCATCCAGAAATTTATCGTTCCATTCCTGCCCTAAACCCATCGCGCTGATGCTGATTCCATCTTTGGCCGCTTCACGTGCCAGATCGAGGCAGCGGCCTTCGTCCCCATAGGTACGACCATCCGTTAACAGGATAACGTGGTTTACCAGTCGAGGTGCCAGGAACTGGCGGTTTTGCTGAAGCCCGAGCGTCAGCCCTTGATAAATCTCGGTGCTGCCGGAGGCCATCATCATACTGATGCGTGCCTTCAATGCCGCTTTGTCGGTGACGGTGGTAGCGGGAATGACAACTTCCGCGAAGTCATTGAAGGAGACAACCGATAAGATATCTTCAGGGGTCATTTGATCAATGATCTGGTGGGTCGCAATTTTTACGCGATCCAGCCGGCTGCCGCCCATGGAATTGCTATGGTCAAGAATTAATGTCAGGTTTAGCCGGGATTCACGCTTATTGGTTGCCTCGCTGGTACGGGGATCAGGGATCAAATCGGCAAGAAGGTAAAAGACCTGAGGTTCTGGCAGCAGGCCAATAGTACGTTTGCTAGGGATGACCCGGAAAGTGAAGGACATCCCTTGCGGCTGCTCTTTGATCAACTCATCATAGGCAGCACGTTTATCGGGATCTGAAAGAAGGTCAACGGCGGCAGTGATATCCTGAAACTGGATACCAGCACCTGGACTGCGATTGGCATCAGGGTGTAGACGTCTGGCTGCACGACGATAAGCTGCTTTAATATCGTCAATTGGGGCCGTGTGAGGCACCCCAAGCAGGTTATATGGATCGAATTCAAGTCGTTTCATAGCATATCGTGCGCTCGAACCCTTAACCGGGAAGTTGGAGTAGTATAACCGTTACATTATCAATTCCACCTTGTGCATTTGCCAATGATATTAGTTTTTGGCATGCTTCCTGTGGATCATGAATTCGGCTTATTACCTCAGAAATCTCGCGGTCAGTCACCTGATTCCATAAGCCGTCGCTGCAAAGGAGCATCATTGAACCCTGTGGCAAACGCTTGGTCAGGGTATCAACATCTATAATCTCATTTTGGCCCAAGGCGCGGTAAAGCACATTTTTCTGCGGGTGATCAGCTGCTTCTTCAATCGTAATCTGGTCGAGTTCAATAAGACGCTGCACCAATGAATGATCGCGCGTTAGTTTTTCGAGTACGCCGTGATGAAACAGATAAATGCGGCTGTCGCCAACGTGGGCAATATAGGCACGGTCACCAATAAGAACGACTGAGCTAAGTGTTGTACCGCCTTCCGGTACGAGAGACATGGCTTCAACGTTTGCCTTTTGAATAGCGTTTGCTAGTGATTCGGCAATCGGGACGTCATTCGTTTTGTTTTGCTTAGAGACAATGGGCAGGTACATGCTGTTCAGAACCTGTGAAGCAACAACGCGGGCGGCGATTGCCGAGGCTTTTTCACCATCTTGGTGACCACCCATGCCATCTGCCACAATGAACAGGCCGAAATCAGGAATTTCATCTACGCTTCGACTTGATGCGAAGAAAGTGAATGCTGTGTCTTGATTATTGGTACGAGTTCGGCCGATATCAGTTGCTTGAGCGAATGCGACGTGTGTAAGTGGGGAAAACTCTAAGACGACATCCTGCGGAAGTGGCCGCGTGGCACTGTCAACCAGGGAAATTGCTAGTTCACCGGTAGAGGGGAGTGGCGCGGTGGCGCGTGGGGTCGTCGCTGGTGTCTCATCCTTGTCCAGACGCAGCACCACAGTCTCCGCAGGAGTGGGCGCTTCACGACTATTTGCTTCAGATTTGGGTTCAGTGATCAGCGTTTCTAGATTCGCAATGATCGGGTTATCGGTTTCAACTGCTGGCACAGAAGCCGGGGTATGCGTTCCGTTGGGAGAAGGGATTGATTCAGCCATCGCCACGGCAGCCGCCTTTTCATCCGTTGAGTTCTCTGGTTTTTCAGGGACGGCCTCTGCTGCTTTTTCAGGTGTCGGGTTTACGACTCCCGCTGCTGGAGAGGTGAGCGCGCCCTCATCTTGAGACGCGGATTTTGGTTGCAGCAATTTGCGAAACCAATTCATAATGCCCCGTTTCCGTATGATTCTTAGCTTACAAGCGGCAAAGCATACAAATTATGATCCATAGAGCCAACGAGCAAGAGATCGCCCGCAATGATCGGCGTAGAGGTAATCGGGCCGCCGGTGGAAAAATGCCAGCGCTCGCGGCCAGTTTCTGAATCTAGACAATACAGATTCTGATCTGTACTTCCGAAATACAACCCGCCCTTGTGGATTACTGCTGAGCCTACAATCGGCTTTTCCGCGTTAAATCTCCATTTTTCGCGCCCGTTTTCGGCATTTACGCAGTAGAAATTCGAGTCAGTTGAGCCGAAGTAGAGCAACCCGCGATTTTCAATGGGCGAAGAATAGATTGCGCCATTGGTGCGAAATCGCCAGGAGTTAAAGCCGTTGTTCACATCCAGCGCATACATAAAGCTGTCTGTAGAGCCGATATAGCAATTCCCCTCGTCATCAACGCAAGGCGAAGCTAGCACTGCCTTACGGGTGCGATAACTCCATTTGCGCCCTCCGGAAAGGGTGATTCCGACAATTTCGCCAGCTTCACAACCGGCAATGATTAGTTCATTGGTGACGTACGGGCGCGTTCGTACCGGGGCGCCCATATCGTAGGCCCACATCTGGCGGCCATTGGTCATATTCACTGCATAAACATGGCAGTCATCGCTGCCTACGAACGCTACATTATGCGTAATACGCGGCGTGCTGCGAATGCGCCCCTTGGTTTGTAGCGTCCAGCTAACGCGCCCGGTTCTTCCGTCAACTGCATACAGGCTGAAATCTTCAGAACCAAATACGACAGTTCGTGACTGTTCATCGAGCACCGGCGACGAGGCGATACCGCCGCGTGTAGGAAATTTCCATGCAAGCAAACCATCTTCGAGTTTGATGGCCCAGAGATTGGTGTCGTAAGATCCGATGTAGGCAATATCCTTCGAAGCAGCGGCGCTTGAACGTATTTCATCTTCCGTCTTAAAGACCCATTTCGGCTGGATCGCGCCGGTTGCCTCAGTGTCAAAGAAGCCAGTTGATGGAGTTGCTTCAGCTGCGCCGGGCTGTGGGGCCGATGCTGTGCCAGTTCTTTGGGGAACGGCAACCATCCCCGACAAACTCATCCGTATTCGCTCAAGATCGCGCTTCATTTCAACACAGGTGGCGTATCGTTCAGACTGATTGGATTGCAGCGCCTTCTCCACCACTTTCGCAAAATCGTCGCGAACATTTGCGTTTAAACTAGTGATTTGGCGTTCATGAAAGGTGAATGGCGCTTCCAAACGCGGATCTTTGCGGGTTAAAACGTGGTGTAGAGTCGCTCCAAGGCTGTAGATATCACTTTGTGGGTTTGCGTCGCCCTTGTATTGCTCTGGCGCAGAATAGCCCTCTGTGCCAATCATGGTGCCTTTAACATGATGCACAAAGGTTCGTGCAATGCCAAAGTCAATGAGCCGCACCTTCCCCTGACTATCAATCATCACATTTGAAGGCTTCATGTCTCTGAAGATAATCGGGTCGGGCGTTTGATTGTGTAAATAATCCAGCACATCGCAGAGATCAATCGCCCATTCCAATACTTTCTCAATGGGCAGTTCTTTGGTCTTTTGCATTAACTGCTCAAGATCGGTGCCGTTGATATATTCCATCACCAGATAAGCACGATCGTTAATCTCAAAGATGTCAAAAATACGCGGAATTGCCGAATGATTGAGCTGTGCTAATAGGTTGGCCTCGCGGCGGAAGTTTTTGATCATTGACCCGCGCATCGCAGCGTCTTTGGTGGCGGTCTGCATTTCTTTCACTGCAACAAGGCGCTTAACATCGGTAAAGTTGAGGTCGCGCGCGAGATACACTGTCCCCATCCCACCGCTGCCGATGATGCTGTGAATTTTATAGCGATTCGAAATAACGGAATTCGACTTAAGTGAAGAAGTCCCGGAACTTTCATTCCCCATGCCAGTGAACTGGGTCGTTTCGGGCATCGAAGCTGCCTTCCAGATTAAATAAATTAACGAAAATAAAGATGAATATGACAAAGATGACCTTGAATCATTATATGGGAGCTAGCACAATACTGCAATCAGCCGAACACGCATAAAGAATTAAGGCGTCGTGGCATATTCCGATCAATTTCCTCTATCGCTGTATATTCATATCCCTTTTTGTACAACCAAGTGCTCTTACTGCGCATTCAATACTTATACCCATATTGAGCATTTGATCGATCCATTCATAGATGCGCTTCAACGCGAAATTCGATGGGTTGGTCAGCGAGACAATCGCCGTCGGGTGCATAGCATCTTTTTCGGAGGCGGAACACCCAGTTTGTTACAGGCCGCGCAATTTAGCACTCTATTTGACGCTGTTCGTGACAGCTTTGATTTGCAGCAAGATGCGGAAATTACGTTAGAAGCGAACCCGAACGATATTACAGTGGAATATGCGCGAGAACTGGGCGATGTAGGCTTCAACCGCGTAAGTTTGGGAATGCAGACGGCCCATGCAGGTGAGCTGTCGCTTTTTCGACGCCGGCATAATAATGATGCTGTTGCGCTTGCTGTCAGCGCCTTTCGACGGGCGGGGTTTGACAGCTTGAATCTAGACCTTATCTATGGTTTTCCACATCAGACTCTGGAAAGCTGGAGCGATTCTCTCCAACAGGCAGTAGCCCTGAAGCCGGATCATCTTTCGTTGTATGGGCTTTCATTGGAGGATGGCACACCGATGAAAACATGGGTGATGCGCGGGCAGCTGCCCGCACCTGACGATGATCTTGCGGCTGACATGTATGAGCATGCTTGTGTCCAGTTAGCGGGGCAGGGCTACGATCAGTATGAAATTAGCAACTGGGCATTGCCCGGTAATGCCTGCCGCCACAACCTGCAATACTGGAATAACTATTCTTATATTGGCGTTGGCCCCGGGGCGCATGGCTATGCTGGTGGCTATCGTTACGCGACATTATTATCACCGCAGCGATATATCAAGGCGATGACAAGCAGTGTAGAGGATAATCAACCGGACTATCCATGGACCCCGGCGGTAGAAACTTTTACGCAAGTTGAGCGTGATACTGAGATCTCTGAGACTCTGATTATGGGGCTGCGACTGATTGATGTGGGCATTGACCGGCGCGAATTTACAGAACGTTTTGGAGAAGACGTCGTAGTGATACATCAAGAAGCATTTGCAAGGTTTGCGCATGCGGGATTGATTGCAATTGAGCCAGAGCGGGTAAAGCTGACCGAACGCGGTAAGCTGCTCAGTAACATTGTTTTTCGTGAGCTGGTTTAGGCGAAACGGGGGCTAATAGTCCCGCCCGACCAGCCCCTGCGCTAATGCCTTAAGCTGATTGATTGCGTCGTTTCTTAATCCTGTTGCATCCAGCGCGGCAGCCGATTTCTCAAAATAGACCGCTTCTTTGGTTTCAGCCATTGTTCGGGCGTTGACTTGATCCAGCAGCGACAATGCCGACGCTACATCATTCTCATTAAAATCTGCGCGTGCATATAAGGCAAATAGTTCAGGGCTTGCTTGCAGCCCGATTAATGCTGGTAATGACTTCTTTCTGGAGATGATATCGCTTGCTGCTGACTTCCCGGTTACGGCGGGGTCTCCCCATATGCCCAGAATATCGTCGCGGATTTGAAAGGCCAGACCAAGATTCAGGCCGAAATCTGCGAAATGTGCCGCTAGGTCCAGGTTGCATGAGCCGACTAATGCCCCTAGCTGTGCGCTTGCAGCAACCAATTCCGCTGATTTGCCTGTAATCATCGAAATATAGTCACTCATGCTGACATTCTGTTGTGTTTCAAACTGTATGTCGAGATGCTGCCCGCGCGTAAGTTCTAGATTTGTATGATTGAAAATAGACCATGCTTCGAGCACGATTTCATGGGGAAGTGGCTGCTGTTTCAGGCGTTCTAAGGCTGAATAGGCGATGGAGAAGAGCGCGTCACCCGCGTTAATGGCGCTGGCGATTCCCCACACCGCCCACACCGTCGGACGACTATGGCGAATTTCACTTTTATCTTCGATGTCGTCGTGAATGAGCGAGAAGTTATGCAGCAGCTCAACGGCGGCTGCGGCCGGAAGCGCATGACGCCAGCTGCCACCGACGGCTTCAGCGCATAGCAGCGTTAGTAATGGGCGGATACGTTTGCCGGTGACAACTTGAACAGGAACGCCCTCAACATCTGTCCATCCTAATGGATAGCGAATCAATGTGGAAAGCCCACCAGACCCCAGTGTGGAATCTACGGCATCACGCATGGCGGCGTCCAGCGCTGGAAGGTATCTCTCGTTAAGATTCGTAAACACAGCGATACCTATACCTGAATAAGGGGCGTATGCTGCAATTCAGCGATATTCCGCGCGCCTGAACAGAGCATAGAAATTCGCAGCTGGGCAATTAATTCACGCGCTAATTGATCGGCATCATCAGCCGAGCGATCTGCTGCTTTGAGGAACGACCCGGCGATTCCGCCGGCAATCGCGCCCATGGCGATGCATTTGGCGATATCAATGCCATCCCGCAGACCGCCGCTAGCAATTATAGGCAGTCCCGGCGCGCCAGCGACCGCATATTTGATGGCTTCAGCAGTGGGAATACCCCAATCGGCGAAGGCCGCAGCCACATTTGCATGAAAGGACGTGGATGCGCGGTAATATTCGACTTCGCTCCACGACGTACCGCCGGATCCTGCTACGTCTATTGCCGCGATACCTGCATTTGCCAGATCACGCACATTTGCTTCTGAGAAGCCCCAGCCCACTTCTTTAGCGATCACCGGCACGGGTAGGGCATTGCATACCGCTTCAATCTTAGAGAGCAGCCCGGCAAAATTGGTATCGCCTTCGGGCTGTACCGCCTCTTGCAGCACGTTGAAATGCAGAATCAGCGCGTCAGCCTGGATCATGTCAATTGCGCGCTGGCATTCTTCAAGCCCATAACCATAGTTGAACTGTACTGCGCCGATATTACCGAACAGCAGAATGTCGGGGGCAATATCGCGGATATGATACGTATAAGCAACATCAGGGTTTTTCAGCCCCGCGCGCTGCGAGCCAACGCCGAGCGCAATATTGTTTTTCTGTGCAGCGACGGCAAGGTTGCGATTGATACGCATGGCCAGTTCGGTGCCGCCTGTCATGGAAGAGATTAACAATGGCGCTGATAGCGTTTTGCCAAATATTTTGACTGAAACGTCTACTTCGCTAAAATCAATTTCTGGCAAGGCGTTGTGTAAGAAGCGGAACTTTTCTAGCCCGGTGGTCAAACGGGGAAACGTAACCGATTCTTCAAGATTAATTCGAATATGATCGGCTTTGCGATCTTCAATACTCGGATTAGCCGTGACTTTGGTCATGTAGAAGTGTTCCTTATAGTGGCGAGCTTGAATCGTACCTGATGGACGCGAATAGTGTCAACGGCAACACGCCGGATGTCCACTCTAGCAGCAACGGCGTTTGACGGTATAATCTTTGACCTGTGCTCGCAAACCTAGCTCGCGATCATGGAGGGGAAATTATGGCTTCAACTGAAGAACGTATTCGCACTATTGTTATTGATCTGTTGGGCGTTGATGTTGAACGTGTGCTGCCGGAAGCGCGCTTTCGTGAAGATCTCGAGGCGGATTCGCTTGACCTCGTTGAACTGATTATGGCCTTCGAAGAAGAATTCGGCGGCGAGATTAGTGACGAGGATGCCCAGAAGATCACTACTGTTGGGCAGGCTGTCGAATACATTGATACGCATATGGCAAGCGGCTAAACCGGTTCACCATTGCTTCGATGCGCAGTAGGGCGGCGATTGTGGCGCTGCCCTATTTGTTTATATCCATAAATTATAAGCAAAACGCCAAAGCCTAGCGCGGCGATCACTGTGCCGATCCCGATGACTGGCGATATTTGCGCCTCGCGCATAAACGCCATGCCGCGAGATACCCCCATTATTACAGCAAACAATCCAGCGGCGCTCGCGATCACTACGATGATCGATCTGTAGCGACTGCCGATGCCAGCCACCCCGATTAAACCGGTTGCCAGCGCCAAAATTGCGATGAACGCCTGCTGGCGATAATTTGGATTATCGAACGCGCTAATGATTTCAAATGGCGGAAGCAGCCCCAAAGTCAGCACAATGATGATGAATGCGCGCCCCACTTTTGCGCCGCTGAAGCCAAAACCGATGATCACAGCCGCGCAGACCCACATCAGTCTTAACAGAAGCGTGGTAGACATTGACACGGTTTCGCCCATGACCGCCGGATAAAGACTAGTCCACTCGGCAAAATCAACCGAATTTAGCGAGAGCGCAGCACCGGTATTGATGACCCACGGCAGGGCGGCAGAGAGCAGCAGCATCAACAAAGCTGCAATCGAGATATAGGCCATAGCTTAAGCCCTGATTTGTTTGCTGAGGGTATCGGTCAATTCGCGGATACGACTGTCTTCTTCCTGCTGAACCTCAAAATAGTCTACCATGAACTGACTCTGACGCTGGCGAAGGGCAAGTGGGGCAGCGATACGGATATCATCAATCGTAGCAAGAACGCGCCCATCGGCGGCGGCATGTGCGCGGGCAGCCTCGAACATGGCATATTCGGCGCGATGGGAGTCGATTTCTAATGCTTGTACTAATCCGATGCCCACTTTAATAGCTGCTGCGGAAAGGGAAGTCCGGGTAAGTAGGCCGCGCGCAAGCATGACCTCCTCCCTGAATTCAGCAGTGGCTAATTCCCACTCACGCACGAAGATCGCTGGATTCTGCCTGTAGTTTTGAACACGCTGATACACTTCGATACGTTCTTCGTAGTCTGATAACCCACGAACATTCAACCGTAGTCCAAAACGATCCAGAATTTGAGGACGTAAGCGACCCTCTTCCGGATTCATTGAACCAATGAGGACGAAGCGTGAACGGTACGTTCCTGCCATTGCGCCGCGCCGAACGATAAACGAACCCTGTGCCGCCGCATCAAGGATGGCATCGGCAACATCATCTGCGAGCAAGTTCACTTCGTCAATATAGAGGATGTGCCGGTCTGCACGAGAGAGTATGCCGCGTTCTAAGCGCATGCGTCCTTGAGCAGCAGCGCGTTCGTTTATGCCGCCAACGACATCTTCAAGGCGTGCGTTCAGTGGAAGCTCTACCAGACGGATTGGCTCGAAGTGCGAAATTTCCTGCCCGGCGTGGAATTTCTCGTAACAATCGGGATACAGCAAATGCGCGTCTTGTCTTTCTAGATCTGCGGGGACGACATCCTCTTCACAGTCACTTACTTCAACGTCCGGCAAGATACCGGAAAGGCTGCGTACAGCAGTGGTTTTGCCAGTGCCGCGCGGGCCGATCAGCAGGACTCCGCCAATTTGCGGATTGATCACGGTAAGCAGCAGCGCTACCCGCATTTCGTATTGGCCCACCAGCGCCATAAACGGAAACGGGTAATGTTCGGCAATGCCCTGATCTGCCGCCGGAGCAGACAATATCCGCCTTGCCCCGGCATCGCGCAGCAGCCTTAATAGCGCAGAGTCGCTTGACTCGACGTTAAACTCAGGAAGTGCGGAATCAGCCATAGAGACCAACTTTATTCAGCATCGGGCGTCAAATCAGAAAGCCGCTTGAAAATATCGGGGTCATCTTCCAGTACGTCAATTTTATCGAAGCCAAGCTCGCCATTTTGTGCCGGCAGCGGCGCGCGCGCCGGTAAGTTCGCCGGTTTAGCCGGTTTAGGCGGCAGCACCATCAATAATGGTGGGCGAGATTGACTACGCTTACGAATGATCCGGCCATCGGGATAGAGATTGCCGATCCACTCGCCAGATGTGGTGAATATATCGTGCTGCTCCCCTTTGGCGAAACCGATATAGTCGCCACGCACATCGAAAATATAGTGGCCTAGCAGCGTTGCATGCCAGTCTCCCGGGGTATCGAAGATAAAGAACGGCCTTGCCGGGTCAATTTTGAAGGTACGTGCAGACATTTATGGTATCCAATCTCACAAAATGACTTCTATCTGAAGCTCATTATAGCTAGAATCTGTGGCGCAAAATGCAAGGTTAATTAACCTGAGTTTTGGATAGGTGGGATACCTTTCGAGAAGCGGTTAAGCTTCACGTTATCCCTAACGTG
>JACSRP010000064.1 GCA_014879665.1 Anaerolineae bacterium
AGTTGGAATGTTGGTAGGTAAGGGTACGCGCAGTGATATTTTCGCTCATAGCCCTTAACCGTAACTGGTATAAGGGAGAAATAATTTAACGAACCCGAAAGGATAACCCCATGAAGGTGAATGGTAAGATCATTGTGGTGACTGGTGCCGGAAGCGGGATTGGACGGGCGCTTACGCTGCTGCTGGTGAACAGTGGGGCGCGTGTCGCTGCGGTAGACCTGCACGCAGAAGCGATTGAACAGACCGCCGAGCTTGCCGGAGCGAATAAGGACAAAATCAGCGCCCATACTGTCAATGTGAGCGACCACGCGGCGGTGGACGCATTACCCGATCAAGTGATTAGCGCGCATGGCGCTGTAGATGGGGTGGTCAATAACGCCGGGATTATTCAACCTTTCGTGCGCCTGAATGATTTGCAGTACGACGCCATTGAGCGTGTGATCAACGTGAATTTGTACGGCGTTATCTATATGACGAAAGCTTTTCTGCCCCATCTGTTCAATCGCCCCACCGCGCATGTTGTGAACGTTTCGAGTATGGGCGGCTTCTTCCCTGTTCCCGGACAAACCGTATATGGCGCATCCAAGGCGGCCGTGAAACTGCTGACTGAAGGGTTGTACGCGGAATGCTTGAATACTAACGTGCGGGTTACTGTCGTTTTTCCCGGCGCAATTGCCACCAATATCACGCAAAATTCCGGGATCGCCATGCCAGCGGCAGGCGGCGAAGCGCAGAAGAGTTTCCCGATGACCCCTGCTGATGATGCGGCTAAGATCATCGTGAATGGCATGGAACGGGATAAGTTTCAGGTGTACATCGGGCGGGATGCGAAGATGATGAACTATTTTTATCGCTTCAGCCCCGCTAGAGCGACTCGCTTTATGTACAATCAGATGAAAGGACTGCTACCGTCTTAGGATAAGGCTAACAGGGGCAGCCGTTTAATTTTCAAGTCTCTCAGTTCCCAATCCCCTCGCCCGTGTAAATGGAGCGAGGGGTTGTTTTTATCTTCTATATCTGCCTGATGGCTATCTAAAAACTCTGGAAATTTAGCTTTTTCCCACCTGCAACCTGTGGCGTGCCGCCTGCGTACTCCTTATAATCGGCGCGACAGGTTCTCTTAACAGGGGGGCGAGATGATATTTAATTTCTGGAAGCGACAGGTTCATAAACCGCCTGCTCAAAAACCGCCTGCTCAAAGCTCTGTTACCGCCCATTTAGAGCCACAATCACCCGTGGCATTCATCAAGGTTGCTGTTGATGAACAGCTTTGCCACCACTGCGGAGGCTGCGTTGCGGTTTGCCCTCCAGATGCGATCTTCCTCGAGCTTAGCCATTTAGCCATCAATCAGGAAACCTGCACTTCTTGCGAACGCTGCGTGAAAATGTGCCCGGTGAACGCGCTGTCTATGCCTAACGGACGCCTTGACCGACAGGTTCAAAAACGCCATGCCTAGTTATTTAGCCGATGCCTATGATGTTATTGTGGTTGGCGCTGGCCCCGCGGGAAGTGTGGCTGCGCGCCGTGCTGCCGAACAGGGCTTCAGCACGCTGATGATCGAGAAGCGGCAGGAGATTGGCGCACCGGTGCGCTGCGCTGAAGCTGTTGGCGCTGAAGTGACCAGAGAATATCTTGATCAGGACGAGCGCTGGATCAACGCTCACATTGACTTTTATGACATCGTCAATTCAAAGGGCGATTTTGTGCGGGTGCCGCCCACCGAGCATACGTGGGTCGTGGATCGCAAAGTGTTCGATCTCGAGTTGGCGCATAGAGCACGGCGTTCTGGCGCGCAAGTATTGACCAGCACAACGGCGGTGGGGCTGCTGCGAGAAGAAACACAGGTCACTGGCGTCAAAATACGCGCGTTGGATGGCAGTAGAGATGTGAAAGCTAGATTGGTGATCGCTGCCGATGGCACTGAATCACAGGTGGCGCGATGGGCGGGGCTAAAAACGGTGCCGCCGATGGGCGATTACTATTCTGGCGTGCAGTATCTTGTTGGCAATTTGAAGGGCAAACTTAAGCCAAACGTTTGCGAATATCATGTGGGCATGGACATGGCTCCCGGTGGCTATGTGTGGGTTTTCCCGAAAGGCGAAGATGTCGCCAATGTTGGACTGGTGATGACTGCCGATAAATCCGCCGAAATTAGCCCACGAGAATATCTAGATCGATTCGTGAGGGCGAAGTATGGCAGCCCCGGTATCATGAGCGTGGTCGTTGGAGGCATTCCAGCAACGGGCGCGCTCAAACGCATGGTCACGGATGGGCTAATGACTGTTGGCGACGCCGCGCATCAAGCTGATCCGCTGACGGCAGGCGGCATCAATCTGGGCATGTTCGGCGCGGATATGGCGATGCAGGTAGGGGCGAAGGCGATCAGAGACGGCGATGTATCTGCCGGGCGGCTTCAGGAATATGAGCATATGTGGCAGGATCGCTTTGGCAAGCAGCATGCCGCGCTGCTGCAAGTGCGTAAAATGCTGAGCAGTATGAATCAAGAAACGCTGATTGGCTTAATAGAAACGGCTAGCACACTTCCGATTGCCGAAATGTCACCCGCTCAAGTGCTGGTGACGCTGCTTAAAAGTCATCCCCGCTTGCTCATTGAAGCGCGCACGCTGATCACCACCGGTTTGATTTTGAAATAGGCTGCAAGTTCGGGAAACGATAGCAGCGCGGAAGATCGCGCCGGGGACACTGGAACATGTTATTTTACTTTTGAGGGAAACAGCAAAACAGCTGCCTCAAGGCAGCTGTAAGCAGTGAACTTTGATTTGTGGAGAACCTTAACCGCAGAACGGAGCGGCTGACCGGGGACAGTCCAATAACAACGGTGAAAGATGACGGCGATGATCTTCGGTGTGCGTTGTCGGCTGCGGCGTAATGCGCTGCAAGGTTCGGTGAAGGCTGGGATGAGAGGCGCTTCGGCGTTGAATTGGCTGCGATGGAAGCGGTGCGTCGGCGTTGGCAGGAACGTTCGCTAAGGCTGGGATGTGAGCTGGCTTCTGCAAAATAGACCGTTCTTTGCGGTCACCCGTTCCGTTCTGTTGTTAAGGCTCTACATAAACAATCGTATGCGGGCTGACAAAAAAACACAATGTTGATGCCCGAAAATTCACAAAGTTTTCGTTTATATGGCCATTAATAGCTGCGCTGCGGGAAGCCTGCCGCCTTCTTGCCCATCAAATATGAAAAACATATTTATTTCCGGATTCTATGGATTTGCGCGGGTGGATAGTTTGGATTAAGGTCACAAGGGGATGACCTTGATCACTGCCCTGAAGAATAAGGATCAGTTTTAGGAGTAAACGATGAAAAAACTTCTTGCCGCGCTGCTGCTCACTATTGGTGCCACCGCTATTTCAGCGCAAGATGCTCAACCAACGGCTTTCATACGGGCGATGGCACTGATCCCTTTCGCTGAACCTGCGGCTAATTCCACAATTTTTCTGAGCTATGCAGATTATCATGCGGGTATTACTGCGCGGGGGCTGGCTATTCCGGAAGATTGGGCGAGCTGGCAGGCCAGCGATAATTTTTCATATGTACAGATGGCTTTGCCTATGGCCGGCCCTGCTGGTTTTTTACAAGGGGTAACTGTGAGCGGGGCGGAATATAGGGCGCTGCTCGGCTTTGATTTCTTTGATATAGCGCAGGGTGTTGAAATAGGTACATACCCTGCAATCGGGCAAATTTTAATCGGTGATATTGATCCACAGGCAGTTGAAAGTGCGTATACGGCGAGACATTACAGCGTTGAAGCGATTTCTGGGCTAGGCGTGCTGCTTTGCCCTGATACCGGATGTGACTCTGGCATGACGGTCAATTTAGCGAACCATAACCCTGCTAACCCGTTTGGGGGGCAGATCGGGCGTAGTGAACCTGCGGCGGCGGCGGATGGCATCTTTCTGAATGCCATCATGTTCGAAGTGCTTCAGACGATGATGGATGCGGTTAAAGGCGATACGATCACCTTTGCTGATTTGCCGGAAGTGCAAGCGCTGGATCACGCGCTTTCAGCATACCCATTCGTGAATGCAGTCACGCTGGCCAACCCGATCTTTCTGGCGAATGCCGATATTATGAGCATGCTGGTGGCGCAACCTACCCCGGAAATTGACGAAGCGATTCCCGCCTATAGCATGGCCGCATTTGCATCTGCTGCCGATGAAGCGGGGCAGTATGGCTTTGTAATCCTGACGTATGATGATTTTGCTGAAGCAGAAACTGCGGCTGCGATTATTGATGATCGTTTAGGGTCTATGAACTCTCTGCTAAGGCGCACCCCCTATCGTGAGGTTTACGAAAGTGCAGGGCAGATTGAGTCTGCTCAAGTGGTGCTTGATGAAACTTCCGGAGTTTCTCTGGTGACGCTGCGCCTTGTGGGCGAAGTTCCGCCGCTGGAGGATCAGGACGGGATGGTTGTCATGTCCAATCTGCCTTATGCGTGGTTGATGGACAGTTTACTATCCCGTGATCTGTTATGGCTAGCGTGGGGGTAGCTGTGGGTGGCGCAGGTAAAAACGCCGTCTTTGCTGACGGCGTTTCTAGATCCACAGAATCGCACCGCTCGAAAATTCGGCATCTTTCGGCCATAATAGCCCGCATTGTGATGCGTTAAGGAGTTCTGCATGCTTCCCCCATATGTCAATGAGGCACTCACCGACTTCTCTAAACCTGAAAATCGTGCTGCGTTCGATGAGTCTTTGCACCGCGTAAAAGCTGAACTGGGCAAGACCTACCCGCTGGTGATTAATGGCGAAGTGATTTCGACTAAAGAGACGTTTGCTTCGGTCAATCCGTCCCGACCCGCCGAAGCAGTAGGCCATTTCGCACAGGGTACCCGCGAGCATGTTGATCAGGCGGTGGCTTCTGCTGCTCGCGCTTTTGAAAGCTGGCGCAAAGTGCCGGTGGGCGAACGCGCGCGCTATTTGTTGAAGGCTGCTGCCGAAATGCGCCGCCGTAAACATGAGTTCAGCGCGGTCATGGTGCTGGAAGCGGGCAAACCGTGGAATGAAGCTGACGCCGATACTTCGGAGGCGATTGACTTCTTAGAATATTACGCGCGGCAGGCGGTGCGTATTGCTGATAGCAGCGCGCAGATGGCCGAATTTCCTGACGAACAGCTCGGCTTTTACTACATTCCGCTGGGCGTGGGCGTGATTATCCCCCCATGGAACTTCCCTAATGCGATCCCTGCTGGCATGGTCGCCTCAACGCTGGTCACCGGCAATACTGCTGTATTCAAACCCGCTGAACAAAGCCCGTGGATCGCCTATAAAGTTTGTGAATTGTTCTGGAACAGCGGCCTGCCGGATGGCGTCTTGAATTTCCTGACCGGCCCTGGAGATATCATTGGCGCGCGTATGGTGGAACACCCGCAAACGCGCTTCATCAGCTTCACTGGATCGCGTGAAGTGGGCGTGAAGATTTACGAAAATGCCGCCAAAGTGCAGCCCGGCCAGAAATGGCTGAAGCGTTCGATTCTGGAGATGGGTGGCAAAGATGCGGTGGTGGTGGATGAAACTGCCAATTTGGCCGCCGCGGCGCAGGGCATTGTAGATGGCGCGTTTGGTTTTCAGGGGCAAAAATGCTCCGCAGGTTCGCGCGCGATCATCGTTGATGAGGTTTATGATCGGGTCGCCGAACGTGTTGTTGAGTTGACGCAGAAGCTAAACGTTGGCGCGCCGGATGCTGGCCCGAATGTGAATCAGGGGCCAGTGATTGATAAAGATGCCGTGCATAAGATTCTCGGCTATATCGAATTAGGCACGCAGGAAGGCAAGCTGCTGTGCGGAGGTTCGCCAGTGGAGACTCCCGAAGGTGGCTATTTCATCCAACCGACGGTCTTTGGCGATGTGCCGCCGGATGCGCGCATCGCGCAGGAAGAAATCTTCGGGCCGGTGCTGACCTTGATCCGCGCTAAAGACTTTGAGCAGGCGTTAGCGATCGCTAACAACACTGAATACGGGCTAACTGGCGCGGTCTTTACCAGTCGCCGTGATCGTTTGGAGCAGGCGCGGCAGGATTACCATGTTGGCAACCTGTATTTCAACCGTAAATGCACTGGCGCAATGGTCGGCGTGCATCCGTTCGGCGGGTTCAATATGAGCGGCACCGATAGCAAAGCCGGTGGGCCAGATTATCTGCTGCTGTTCACTCAGGCGAAAAGTGTGGCTGAACGGCTGTAAACCAGAGGATTGAGCACCGTTCGAATGTGTGGGGGCGCACTGCGGTGCGCCCTTTCTTTTGAAATATGCTTCGCTTCATTCTCTGTGCGTTGTTTGAACAACATCCCCTCATTCACCGTATTTAGAGGTGCAAACTCTCTGGAATCTTGCTATGTACCCGCGTTTTCGCATACCAACGGAGACTCTATATGGATAACCCTGTCACGATTGTTCTGATCGGCCCGGTTTGTGCTGGCAAAAGCACAGTTGGCAAAGTGCTGGCTGAACAGTTGGGTATTCCACAGGTTGAGCTGGATGAACTGCGCTGGGATTACTACAAGGAAATTGGCTACGATACTGTGATGGCAAAGGAAATTGCCGATACTGAAGGGATGATCGCGCTGCTGCGGTATTGGAAGCCGTATGAAGCGTATGCGGTGGAGCGGGTGATCGCAACCCATTCAAATTGTGTCATTGATTTTGGGGCGGGGCATTCTGTTTACGAAGACGATGCTCTTTTTGAGCGTGTTCAGGCGGCACTAGCGCCAAATCCATATGTAGTTTTGATCATGCCATCGCCTGATCTCGAAGCCTCTATTGCGATCTTGAATGCGCGATTTGAGCAGCTGCTTCAACACGAAGTAGGGACAGTCAGTCCAGAATTGCTCTCCCTGAATGAGCATTTTGTGAAGCATCCCTCTAATCACAAGTTGGGAAAGATAGTCGTTTATACGCAGGGTAAAACACCAGAAGAAACGGCAAGGGAAATTATCGAAAAGCTGGGATGATTGCTCATCTATGGCGGTTGCGGCTGGCGATGTCTACAATTTTGGAGTGCGGCGCGAAAATCACCAGCGTATCACCTGGCTGCACAACAATGCCTCCATCCGGATGCACTTCCGGGTTCTCGTTGCGGCTGTGAAGCACAATGTCCATCTTCTGCTGATTCTGAATATCGCCTATGCTTTTGCCGGCAAGGGACGATCCTACAGCCACTTTCAGGCGGATCATGCTGTAAAGCACGCCGTGCATGGTGAAGGATTGGGCAATTTCTACGCCAATGGCAGCACCGGCAAAGGCGGGGGCTGCCAGATCAGAGGCGCTTAAGACCGCCTCCACCCCCAGATATTTCTTTAACTGCGCGGCAAATTTAGAATCCCATGAGCGCACTACAATGCGCAAATTTGGGTTCATATCCCGTGCTCGCATGGTAACTTCAAGATTGAGTTGGTCGTTGCTAGTACATACCACTAGCGATTCTGCATAGGGTAAACCGGCCTTTTTCAGCGTTTCGGATGAGCGGCCATCGGCGATAATTACCGGCACGCCCATACGGTTTAACTCATCCTCAACTCCGGGGGCTGCTTTCAGGTCAATCGCCACGATTTCGAAATTCATTTCTGCCAGCGTTCGCACCACGCGCAAGCCCACGTGGCCGACGCCAAGCACGATTACATGCTGCCTGTAAGTAGCGGCCACAGCTTCCTCCCATGCGCGGCGGCGTTCACCGCGGTTAAAAAATGTTTGCACAAAATCAACCACGCCGCGCCCGATGACAAACAGGCCGATCAGCGGCATGATGTACCAGAAGATCAAAAGCTGGGGTTCTGGCGGAACCGGCACTTCAGGAATGCCCTGAAGCGTCATCAGGTGCACCATATCGTAGGGCAGTTCAATATAAGGGATGCGTTCACCACGTGCGGCGGCGTATAATTCTCCATACAGCCAACCGCCGCCAAAAGTGGCGATAAGGAAAACGATGATCGGGACGCGAAATTCAGCGATCAGCGCTGAAGTATCATGCCAGATGACCCGCAATATACGGATTAAGCGCCCGCTGCGACGGCGAGCATGAGGAAGAACAAGTTCGTTACGAATCATGAGAACAGATTATAGCCGCCAACAGCGATAATCAGGCAAGGAGACTGTAGAAAGTTCAGCGATCAACCAGTTTGAGTGTGCGAATCGAGGGTGAATTTAACCTATGGGCGATAATATCGAAACCGAAATCAAGCTGCATGTGCCAGACCTTCAAGCTGCTGAAATGCGCTTGATCGCCGCGGGCGCTGCGTTGAAAGCGCCGCGCGTCTTTGAGCGCAACCTTCGCTATGACCGCGCCGATGGCAGTTTGAGTGCAAGTGCGGTGGTGCTGCGCTTACGGCAGGATACGCGAGTACGGTTGACCTATAAAGAAGATTTACCAGAAACAGAGAAAACAAACTCTGGCGTGTCCAGTCGCTTTGAAGCGGAAGTTGAAATCAGCGATTTTGAGGCGATGGATACCATCCTGCGCAAGCTGGGCTACACCCCCTACATGGTATACGAGAAGTATCGCACCACCTATACGCTGTATGGTGCTGAAGTCACGCTTGATGAGCTTCCGGTTGGCCGCTTCGTTGAAGTAGAGGGTGATGAAAGCGCGATAGAGCAGGTGATCGTGGCAGCTGGCCTTGGGGATGCCCTGCGCATGCCTTCCAGCTATACCACTATTTTTAAGCGCGTGCAGCAGCGGCTGGGGCTGCGCTTCACAAATATCACCTTCGCTAATTTTGAGGGTGTGCCCGTCCCTGAATCGGCACTGTTTGAGTAATTTGCCAGCACAGAGAACCGCCGATTTTTGCCTGCAAACACGCGCAGGAATCAAAAAGGGGTGAACATTTATGCTCACCCCTTTAATTTTATGATCAGAGGATGAAACCTAGGAGTCTTTCTCGTCGTCGGTGGCAGCTTCTTCAGCCGCTTTTAGATCGCTGAGCTTGATTACAGTGGTGGGTGCATCTTCCACTGTTTCCGCAGCGGCTTCGTCTGCTGCTGCTTCTTCAACAACTGTTTCAATGACGGCTTCTGCGGCTTCGTCTGCTGCTTCTTCTTCAACAACCGTTTCGATGACGGCTTCTGCGGCTTCTGCGGTTTCGTTAACTTCTTCAACAACCGTTTCAGCGGCGATGACCTCATCGGCAGGTATTTCTCCAGTGACTTCTTCCGCGGCGGCTGGCGCTTCGGCAGAAGCGTCAATCGGGCCAGCGGCATCTGTGCCCCAGCGCTGGGTGAAACCCACACGGCGCTTTTCCGGCTCAAGATGGCTGATACGCAGGCTGAGGCGGTCACCCTTCTTCACGTAAGAGTGCGGCTCTTTCAGGGAACCATTGCCCATTTCGCTGAGATGCAGCAGCCCTTCTAACCCGTCGTCCAGCGCCACAAATGCGCCGAAATCAACAACATTCGTAACAGTGCCTTCGACTAACTGGCCTTCATGATACTTTTCGCCGGCGCTTTCCCATGGATCAGGCAGCAGGCGTTTGCGGCTAAGCGCAATACGGTTGGTTTCCCGGTCAAGGCTGAGGACATAAACTTCAATATCTTCGCCAACGCGCAGCACGTCACGTGGGTGATCCACGCGGTGCCATGCTAACTCGCTCACGTGAATCAGGCCGTCTGCGCCGCCAAGATTGACGAATGCGCCGAAGTCGCGCAGGCCAGTAACTTTGCCCTGAACCACATCGCCTTCTTTGAGTTCAGCCAGCAAACGGGCTTTGTGAAGCGCGCGTTGTTCGCGCTGGGCTTCGCGCTCGCTGAAAATCAAGCGGCGGCGGCTTTGATCAACTTCGATCACCTTCACCGTCAGCTTGTGGCTAATGAGATCATCCCATGTATCACGGCTGCCGCTGCTGGTGGTTGAAATCAGGTGTGAACTGGGGATGAAGCCTTCGAGCCGGTTCCACTGCACCAGAATACCACCACGATTGTGACCCTTTACTTCCACCGTGACGACATCTTCGGTCTTCAGCAGTTCACGGGCTTTTTCCCAGTCATACTGCTGCATGCCCATATTGATGGAAACGGTTAGGTTGTCGTTCGGGTCGCGGTTCAGCACATAAACCGGAACATTGTCGCCTACTTTCAGGCGCGCGCGTACTTCCGGATCTAGCCGCTCAAGATCGGCAATCGGTACGATGCCATCATATTTTGCGCCTAGATCGACAATAATCTCGCGCTCATCAATTTGCAGGATTTCAGCGTTACGAATCTCGCCGCGCTGAGGTTGATCGTAGCCTGCTGATGCTTCCAGAAGTGCCTGGAACTCGTCATGAAGTGCTTGTTTATCCAGATCAGATTGGGACGTTGCCATATACTAAACCGCCTTCGGATAGAGTGTAAAACCATACTGCCACAGCTTATATGAAATAAACATATGGCGAACTTCACCTGCTGTGTGAAATTAACGCTTCACTACCGCCTGACTATGACAGCCAGCATAACATACATGATATTATAACGGATCAAGTATTTGATTCTCGCAAAAACCCAAAAGACTTCCTAATTCGCCTCTGGTTCCGGCGAAAACATACGCATACCGCGCGTTCCGCGATCCGATTCCCACGGGTAGATCACGTAAGCATCTGTGACCGCGCCATAAAAATTGGGCTTCAGCTTTTTGAAGAGCGAGCGATAAGGGTTGAAATGAAGCACACAGGTATAAGGCGTTGCCCCTGAGCTAAGTACTCGCTCGCGTACCGCTGTGCTGGTGCGGCCACTTCCCCACACGTCATCAATGATTAACACGGTTCTGCCTTCCAGCAGGGCGCTGTCTGGAAATTGCAGGAATGACGGCCACGCCATCAGCCCCGCAAGGTTGGCCGTCGCTGGAAAGTCTACCGCTGCTGTAAGCAGATGCTCGATTTTCAACGACTCCGCCAGTAGCCCACCGGGGATCACCCCGCCGCGGGTGATCATCACCATGCCGCCGAAACTACCCACGCTGCGCAGTTGTGGCAAAAGAATATCAATCAGCTTATCTACATCCGGCCACGTCATCATTTCGTGGCGTGGTGGATGCTCTGGACGTTCAACCATAGATGCAGCCTTATACAGAGACGGAGACGAATTACACCCCAGAAACTAAGGATAAGTATACCAGTCTCCTCCAAGTTAGGGAAATGTTATGTTATCCGAATTCTTGTTTTCGGTGGATAACATCGAAAACAAAAGCGGCGATCCAGGCGGATCGCCTTCTTTAGACAAAGTAGATGCTGCGATTCTTACGTGTCGCTTTCCCCGTACATCAGTTTCAGGCGCTCTTCCTGGGCGCTAGAAAGCGAGGTGCGAATGATGCGCCCTTCATAATCCTTCAATCGGGCAAGAATCTGTCCGGGATCGGTATTGCTGGAAACCCACATGAACAGCGCCGAAGAATTGGGATGTAAGGCGTCGCCCACTTCCTTGATGAACTCATCCGGAATACCGAAGTCGTGGAAAAAGCTGATTGCCGCGCCAACCACTGCGCCAGCAATTGCACCCAGCGCCGGGACGAGAAACAGGAAGCCGATTAACATGCCCCAGAAGGTACCGCCCACCACCCTGGCCCCGGCGTGGCGGCGCGCCTGATTTAACTTGACTTTCCCTTTTTCGTCGCGCTCAACCACTACCAGATCGGTCAAGCCAACGACTGAACCACTTTCGAGGGCATCCAGGCTTTTCCGCGCTTCTTCTGCTGTGTTGATATTCTCAAAGGCCAAAACCACAATTTCAGCCATGTTATATACCTTTCGATATTTGAATACTGATTGATTTAGGCAGAGATTTTAGCGTCTCGTGGCGAATCTGGCGATAACTCTAATAGAATGACCGGGCGGAAGCTGCATGTGCTGCCCACATCATGAAATTTGGCCTAGCGCAGCATGATCTGCTTGCATTGCTATATAAACCTGTGATACAATTAGAACATGTGTTCAGTATATAAACTGGCAAGTTAAATGATGAACAATATCGCGGCAGTGTTTCCAGTTATAGGCGGTGCAGCAGATATCGATCGCGCCAAGTATAAGTTGGTTCATGATGCCATCATCGCCACGGTGAAAGAACGCGGCCCGGCTTCGATCATCGATCTGTTTGAAGGGGTGAAAGCCCAGCTGCCGGCAGATTTCAAAGGACCGGTACAGTGGTATACCTTTTCGGTGAAGTTGGACATGGAAGCGCGGGGTGAATTAGAACGGGTGCAGGTGAATCGCATTCATCGCGTGCGCTATCGCCCGCAAATCACGCATCCTCAGGCAGGGTAATCCGGATAACATCCCCCGATTTTGCCCGATTCGTTTAAGTTAGCCGTCCTAGTGCCCATTCAGCATGGGGTTGAATCAGGGCGCTTCCTCGTGTCCGCAATTTTTCCAGCAGCGGAATTAGTAACTTATCGCCAGAATTTCCAGCGGCGACGCAGGCATTTCGTACCAGCCTTTCGACCCCGGTGCGTTCCAATGGCGAATTGGCATAGCGCCTTTTGAAGCCTTCATCATCCAACGCCAACACCGATGCCAGCGGCGGCGCGGCACGATCAACATCTACCGGCATAAATGCCGATTCATGAGTGATCGGCGCGAAACGCTGAAATGGACAAACATCATTACAAATATCGCATCCAAAAATCCAATTCCCGAATTTACCGCGTAATTCAGGGGCAATTTCCCCTTTATGCTCAATCGTCCAATAGCTGATGCACAGGCGCGCGTCCAGCACGAACGGCTTCGGAAAAGCGTTGGTTGGGCAGGCGCGCATACAGCGGGTGCAGGTGCCGCACATATTCTGGCTGTGAAAAGGTGGATCGTAAGTGTCTATCTCTTGATTGAGCAGCACTTCACCCAGAAAGAACATGCTGCCATAACGCGGGTGGATCAGCATCGTGTTTTTGCCCGCAAACCCTAGCCCCGCTGCCTGCGCGTGGCTGCGCTCAAGGATCGC
Source organism: Anaerolineae bacterium (assembly GCA_014879665.1). GTDB lineage: Bacteria > Chloroflexota > Anaerolineae > Aggregatilineales > Phototrophicaceae > Flexifilum. The sequence continues at coordinate 12,910 of JACSRP010000064.1, forward strand.
CCCGGTATCGGTGTACCAGCGGGCTGCGCTGCCGGTTTCAGCGGCGATCTGTTCCGCCAGTATTTTCAGCCGATCCCCGATGATCTCATGATAATCCTTGCCCCACGCATAAGTGGCAATGCGCCCTCGCGCTGGATCATTCAGGATCGCCTCCGGCAGCAGACTGCGATAATCCACTGCCACCACGATCATGGATCGGATGCCCGGCATCACGACGTTCAAATCGCGCCGCCGCGCCAACCGATCCGGGCGCGCCATATAGCCCATACCCGCGAACATCCCGGCGGCCACCCAGCGCTCATACGCTTCTAGCGTAGGCGAGGGTTCGGCGCGGATGATGCCAATGCGGTTAAATCCATGACTTAATGCCAGCTCACGAATATGGTTGGCTTTCAGGTCACTCATCATCATTTAAGGCGGCGCGGCTCACTTCAGCAATACGCGCGCGGGTCACTTGCAGCAGCGATTGCACCGGCACGCGCAGATCAACCCCGCGCTGGCCGCCGCTGACCAGAATATACTGGTAGCTCATCGCTGGCTGATCCAGCAGCACCATCCAGTTTTTATGGGTAAGCGCCAGCGCGCCAATGCCACCAACCTTCAACCCTGTAAGCGCTTCCGCATCTTTATGGGCGGCCATGTGCACCTTTTTGACGCCAACTGCCGCTGCCACTTTCTTCAGATCGAGCTGGCGATGCGCGGCGAGCATCACCAATGCCGGCTTGCCGCCAGATTCCGGCTCAACCACCAGTGTTTTGTAAACAATATCCGGCGGGCAGCCTAGCGCGTCTGCAATTTCTTCTGCATCGCGCAGCTCGTCCGGAAATTCTACGACTTCGTAGGGAATTTTGTGCTGTTCCAGTAATCGCATTGAGTTCAGTTTATTTTTCACACTTTTTTCGCCTGATCTTTTAATTTATCTGTCAAACGTGTGCCATAATTGTAACCAATCAAGACCGGGTTTTTGCGCAAATGGTCATTCCAACGTTATTGGCGGTACTAGTGCCGCTGCTTTTCCTGTACCTGATAGCCTCCATAGATTTACGCGCCCGGAAAAGACGAAATTTGCTGATCATTACGTTTTTCTGGGGAATCGCCGTATTTTTTATGGCGTACCTCTTGTTCACTTTCCTCGTTAATAATCACGTTTTCACCCTCAAGCAGATCGTCACTTTTATCGCCCCGGTTATCGAAGAGCTGCTCAAAGCCGCCTGTTTGATTGTTCTGGCACGCGGCCTTTATATCCGTTCCGCTGTAGATGGCGCTGCCTATGGTTTTGCCATCGGGATCGGCTTTTCGATTGCAGAGAATTTAATTTACATCACCACCGCCTCGCCCGGCACGGCGTTGGAAACTGCGCTGGCGCGGGTGCTCTCAACGAATTTGATGCACGGCTTCACAACAGGGCTGGTTGGCGCAACTTTAGGCAGTAACTACTATCGCAGTCGGCATATTGTGCAGATGCGAACGACGCTTGCGCTCGTCGTGGCCTTCGCCATACATGGCCTTTATAACCAGATTGTTTCCCATGTTGAAGGTATCCCGATGGTGGCGCTTGCCATCGTCTTCGGCTTATCCGCCTTTGCCATTCTGCTGTTCGTGGTCACTCTGGCGATGAATGCTGAGCGAGATTGGATAGAAGCGCAGATGCAGCGAGAAGGCGCACCTGCAGGAGAACGAATGGCGGAAGCTAACCCCCGCCTGTTTGCTGAATTGCTCGCCAAACAAAAAATTGGCCTTGATGAACACCAGCGGCAGCTGCTGAATGAGTATGTGCGGCTGCGTGGCGAAAAGGCGGTGCTCACGCGCAAAATTGCGCTGCAAGCGAAGGGTGAATTTTACAAGAACATCCATGATCGAGACGTTGAGATCACCCATAAACTTGCAGCGTTGAACCGGGAGATGGGCATTTACCTGCGCATGATTGTACGGCTGATACTTCCCTCGTCTGAAGATACGTCATGGATTGCGCTCAGTAAAGAACTGGGGATGACTTCTGAACCGTTCATGCGCGCTCTGGTGAATATGGGTGAACGCCAGCACGCCCTGACAAATGAAGAATTATTGAAGCGGCGGCAGGTGCTGAAAAAGACACTGCTGTTTAATTCGCTGGTACCCGCTGAACTTGATGATCTGAGCTTGTTACTCGATCAGGTTGCAGTGCCTAAAGGCCAGAATATCGAAATTCAGGGGCAGTATGATGGCCATCTTTTCATCGTTGTGAATGGAAGTTTCTCTGCGCGGGTGACCGATATTCATGGTCATGAAATTATCGTCGCGCTGTATGCAACCGGCAGTACCTTTGGTGAATTGAGCTTGATTGACTTGAAGCCGCATCCGGTGACCATTAGCGCGCTGGAAGATTCGCTGTTGTATGCGCTTTCCCGGGATCAATTCATCATTTTGATCGCCGCACGCCCTGATGTGAACTTTCGCTTGTTGAAGGAATTGACCGGTTGCATTCGCGATCAGACCGAACTGATCACGTTGGTGCGTTACATCGGCATCCATAACTTGCCGCCGGAAGCAGGGGAGGTGAAGGCCAAACTGCCTCAAGAAACACTGCCATCGCCTTCTCGCATGGGCATCTAGAACTTATTCTTCCGCGCCGGGTGTTTGAGCATTACCTGCGGCATCGGCGGCGTTTGTCTCCATAGCAGTAGTGAGCATGGAACTCATGACTCCGGAAATATAGTTCACTGCGCCGATGGCGCGCCCATAATTCAGGTTAGTTGGGCCGAGTACTCCTACTGCGCCGCTAGCTTGGCCGGGAATGCCGTATCGCCCGAGGATCATCGTGAGATGGCTTAATTCTTCCCAGCGCCCATTGCCGGCGATCAGCACCTGCACATCCCGATTCTTCGAGAACAGTACATCGTTCAAAATGTCGCTAAGGAACGCGCGTTCTTCGATCACGCGCACCGCCTGCTGCGCGCCCCGGCTGTGATTGAACGAGGTGACCAGATCGCTGAGGCCATCGCGATACACCTGCCGCGCCAGTTCAGAACCCTGCCGGGACATACTATCACGGCATAATTCAGCAATTTCACGCTCCAGCACCGGAAGGGTTGCGCAGCGGGTACGCACCTCATCAGCGGTGGCATCCGGGCAAACGGCATTGATCGCATTGGCGCACTCGCTTAGGCGTGGCTGCGGCACCGGCTCGGCCAGCGTGAGCATCTGTTGAACCACAGCCCCTTGATTCAGCACCAGTACCAGCAGCGCCAAGCGCCCCTGAATCGAGATCAATTCCAGATGCTTGAAACGACTGGTTTCCGTGGCAGGGGGCGTGACCAGCGCGGCGGTTTGGGTGGCACGGGAAAGCGCGGCGGCCACTGCGTACATCCACGCTTCAGTAGCAATCGGCGCATTTTGCAGGCGCGCGTTGATGCGCGATTCGTCATCCCTGCTCAAATCGCTGGATTTCAAAAGATGCTGCACAAAATAACGGTAGCCACTTTCGGTGGGAATACGTCCCGCCGAAGTGTGAGGGGCGGCGATCATGCCTAGCTCTTCCAGCACCATCATTTCGTTACGAATCGTAGCGCTGCTAACGTGCAGCACGAAAGAATCGAACAGATATTTTGAGCTAACCGGTTCAGGCGTTTGTGAATAAGCTCTGATGATCAGGCCGAGAATTTCTTCTTGCCGGCGGGTAAGACTGGGGAGTGCCGCTTCGTCTGTTGTCATTGTTCACAGTTCTCAAAACAACCCGAAAATTAGGTTTTACCCCGATGAATTGGGTGATGTTTTGAGCTAATCTTCAATGGTAATATACCATGTGTAGCAAGTAACGTCAAAGCATAATGCGAGGAGCAGGCAGCGCTCATGGCGGCGAAATTAAGCGAAGTTACAGCAAATACGTTTCAAAATGATGTGTTGAATTCCAGCCAGCCGGTGTTGGTTGATTTCTGGGCTGAATGGTGCAGCCCCTGCAAGATGATCGCGCCGATTGTTGAGCAGATTGCCCACGAACAGGCTGGCAAGCTCAAGGTCGTGGCGATGGATACCGATGCCAACCCTGATGTGCCTATCCAGTTTGGCATTATGAGCATTCCGACACTGATTCTATTCAAGGGCGGCCAACCGGTGGTGCGGATTACCGGCTATCAGGCGAAAGATCGCATCCTGAGCCAGATTCAGCCGCATTTGAACTAAACCGCCACAGGCTTGAAACATAAAAAGGGCGTTCATGCATAGCAGAACGCCCTTTTTGATTCGATTCAAATATTGTTTAACGGCTATGCGTCTACACTGTCCATAAAAGTGTTCAGATCAGCGTCATTGGTGAAGCAGTGGTTGACCATAAACAGCCCGTTCCAATGGCTATAACAGCTTAAAAATCGGTTATCATACTTTTCAGGATAGTAAGCACGATCCCAGTATTCATCGCGGGAAATCCACTGCTCATCAACCATGAAGCCCGCCATGTAGCCATTGATGAATAGATACGCCGTGAATGCGAAAACTGCGGCGAATGCACCTAGGCTGATCAACAGTGCGCGCCAGTGCGATTTGATGAAACCCATAGAATAGTCTCCTATCATCTCCTTCTTACTTCATTATATGCCGGATATGCCGGCTGATTAAATCTGAATATTAAGGCAGCCCGATCTGCGGCCTATCGCTTCACTCCGCCGCGCATCTGTGCGACCAATTCCCGCGTCTTTATCTGCAAAACAGCCATGTCAGTGAACGGTGTTACCAGATTAAAACCGCGCTCCGCCAGCTTAATCGCATTCTCCACGTTTCCGGCATGAACGCCCGTCATCAAGTTGTATTTCGCCGCAGTTTCCAATACGCGATCCACGGCAGTGATCATACGTGGATCTTCGAAATCAGCGCGTTTAGCCACGCCAAGGCTGAGGCTCAAATCGGATGGCCCCACGTACAGCCCGCTCAAGCCTGAAACCGACGCAATTTCTTCGAGATTCGCAATCGCCTCGCTGGTTTCAATCAACGCAATGGTCAGCACGGTATCGTTGGCATACTGTACATAATCTTCGCCGCCATACAGCAGTGCTCGCGCCGGGCCATAACTGCGCGTGCCTAGCGGCGGATAGCGGCAGGCGCTTACGAATGCCTCTGCTTGCGCGCGAGTGTTGATCATCGGGCAAATCACGCCGTAAGCGCCTGCATCTAACGCGCGCATCAACAACCCCGGATCATTCCACGGCACCCTAATCAAGGGGATGGTGTTCGTCGTAGAGATGGCTTGCAGCATCGTCACGGCGGTTTCAAAGCCAATTAGGCCGTGCTGCATATCCACCAGCAGCGAATCGAATTCTTCATGAGCTAAAATTTCGGCGGTGAGCGCGTTGGGGATGTTCAGCCATCCGTTAATGATGGTCTGGTTTGAGCGCCACAATTCGATCAACCGGTTGGGTCGCATGAAATTCCTCACTTGTTGACGTTTTCGCGATCATGAATTAGGCTACAATCGCGTTATAATCAGCCTCACAGCACTATTCAGCAGGCCTGCGATAAGGATAAAAAATGGGTCTTGACCCCAAAATTGAAGAGCTTCGCGAGCGTCGCAGTCAGGGGCGTTTGGGCGGCGGTGAAGAACGAATCAAACGCCAGCACGACGCCGGACGGAATACCGCCCGCGAACGGCTGGATATTTTGCTCGATCCCGGCACTTTTCGCGAACTTGATGCGTTCGTCAAACATCGCTCCAACAGCT
>JACSRP010000146.1 GCA_014879665.1 Anaerolineae bacterium
GAGCCACCTTTGGGATTTGAACCCAAAACCTAACGCTTACGAAGCGTTTGCTCTGCCGTTGAGCTAAGGTGGCAACATGCTGTAAATATAGCAAAGCCCCGACTGAGCGACAAGGGCGAGAACACATTGGCAGGCACTAGTGCCGGAAATGCCTTGCTCCGGTGAATACCATCGCCAATCCGGCTTCATCAGCCGCGCGAATGACTTCTGCATCACGAATTGAGCCGCCCGGTTGAATCACTGCGGTAATGCCAGCAGCAGCAGCCACCTCAACGCCATCCGGGAATGGGAAGAAAGCATCTGAGGACATGACTGCGCCTTTTGCCCGTTCGCCAGCTTTTTCAATAGCAACTTTGACAGCATCCACCCGGCTGGGCAGCCCGCCACCGATACCAATTGTTTTCTGTTCCTGCGCAAAGACGATGGCGTTCGATTTAACGTGTTGAACCGCTTTCCATGCAAAACGCAGCATCTCCACTTCGGCGGATGTTGGCTGTCGCCGGGTCACGGTTTGAAACTGCGTGTGTTCCGGGTCTCCCATGTCGGGCTGCTGAATTAGAAAACCGCGATGTACGCTGCGAATTTCCCATTCAGTACCATCGTAAACTGAGGGGATTTGCACGAGCCGGCATGATTTTCTGGATGAGGCCAGTAAATTGATCGCGGTTTCATCAAATCGCGGCGCGGCAATCGCCTCAATGAACAGGCCGCCGAGCGCAGTGACGAAATCTTCGGTGACAGGACGATTGACTGCGATGACGCCGCCAAATGCTGACACCGGATCAGATTCGAGTGCCGCAGGAAATGCATCGGCGAGGGATGGGCCCGTGGAGATGCCGCACGGATTCATATGTTTGACGATGACAACCACGGGCTGCACAAATGAGCAAGCTGCGCGCCATGCTGCGTCCAGATCCATGATGTTGTTATAAGAAAGCTGTTTTCCGCCCAATACTGTGCCGCCAAGCGGGCCATTGGCAGGTTTCCGGCTGTAATAGGCCGCCATCTGATGGGGGTTTTCCCCATAACGCAGCGTTTCAAGAAGTTTCATGCCAAGCGAAAGCTGTTGGGGCAGCTCTGTTGCAGTCACCGGCATACCTGTATCTTGTGCGAGAAAGGCATGGATTGCGGTGTCATAATCGCGAGCGTGGGCGAATGCTTTCACCGCCAGTTCGCGGCGTAAAGCAAGGCTGGTTGTACCGAATTCCACCAGTTCATCGGTTACGCTCTGATAATCTTTGGGATCGCAGATCACAATCGTTCGCATGAAGTTTTTTGCGCCGGAGCGGATTAACGTTACACCGCCTATATCTATTTGTTCGACGGCCTCCTGAAGTGTAATGCTTGCGCGGGCGATAGTCTGCTGGAAAGGATACAGATTGCATACCACCAGTGAAATTGGCGCATAGCCTTTGTCCCGCAGTTCCTGTAGATCTTCTTCACGATCGCGCGCCAGAATTCCGGCATGTATGGCCGGGTGCAATGTTTTCACTCTGCCGCCGAGCAGTTCGTCAAATCCTGTGATCTGTTCGATGGGTGTTACAGGTAATCCTGCATCACTTAATGCGCGCTGCGTGCCGCCGCTGGCGACGATGTCCCAGCCAAGGCTGATCAGCTGGCGGGCAAATTCTGCTAGACCGGTCTTATCATGAGCGCTAAAGAGTGCGCGTGGCATATTGGTTTTATCCTATGGTCTTTCGTATGTGCGCGGCAAAGGCCCGTGTCCGTTCAGGTGTATCGCCTACGTGGCTGCTGGCCTCCATCAGGCTCATACGCGCTGCCGGTGTAAGATATTTATCAAGCGCCGCATCTTCTGCAACCAGCGCCGCCAGCGGATTCTCATGACCGTTGGTGACAGCTTCCCACGCTTGCATGCTCAACTGCCGCAAAACCTCATGTATTTCCTGCCTGTCTGCGCCATTTTTAACGGCTGCCATCATGACCCGCTCAGTAGCCGAGAAAAGCCCATATCGAGCGAGATTTCGGGCAACAGCAGACGCATTTACGCTCAATCGTTTGAGGATGCGTTCGCATATAATCAACAGTTCATCACAGGCTAGGAGCGCGGATGGCAGAATTTCACGACGATTAGCGGAGTCGTCCAGCGTGCGCTCCAACAGCGAATGGGCGGCGTTTCCCCATGCAGTTTGCGTTAAGCTGGCGACGAAGCGGGCAAGGCTATCCATTTTTTCGGCGTTGATCGGGTTTCTTTTGAACGGCATTGCCGACGAACCGATCTGTTTAGCGCCAAAGCCTTCTTGCCACTCGCCAATGACGGGAGATTGCAATAGCCGCAAATCAAAGGCGAATTTATACAGGCTGCCAGCAAGCCCGCCTAATGCTGCGAGTACGGTGTAGTCCTGTTTTCGCGGGTAGGTTTGTCCCGTAATGGGGTAGGGCGGCAGTTCCAGCGCATTCATTACCTGATCTTCAAACTGCTGTGGCGTAACTGAAGTGCCTTCAAAAAGATCCGTGTACGAAGCGCGCGATCCAACAGCCCCCTTGAACCCTTTACCCCGGATAGACTCTGTGATTGATTTTAGCGATTGATAATCTTCTAACAGGTCTTGCGCGTAGAGTGCGAAACGATAGCCTGTGGTGGTTGGTTCTGCCGGTTGAAGATGGGTAAATGCAATCGCTGGTTGGTTAGCATAGGTGACCATCAATCCGGCGAAACATTCTAAAACACGCTCTAATTTTGGAAGCAGTAGTCGCAGGCTGTCGCGGAGGCGCAGAGCGTCTGCATTGTCTTCAATATCGGCACTGGTTGCGCCCAGATGGATAATACTGCCGCCTACGGGACATTGTTCAGCGAATACTTTGACTTCAGCCATCAAATCATGCTGAATTTCGGCTTCGATGGCTTCAGCGCGGCCGATGTCAATCTGCCCGGCATGTGCCTGAAGATCGGTCACCTGAGCAGCAGTTACTAAGCCTGCGGGCTGTTGAGCGCGGGCAATCTCGATCCAGATTCGCCGCCATAACTGGCGTTTATGGATCTCGCTCCATATAGCGCGCATTTCTTCGCTGCCATAGCGCCATGAAAACGGCGACAGATAGCGACTGTGATCAAAACTTATGCTCATAATTGTGTGAATTAATCAATGTGGTTTGCGAAAACGGATTATAGCGGCTTGCTCAACAAAGAAAAGCGCGGGTTCGCTGACCGGCGGCCTTGTGAGAATAGGCCAACAAAAGTTACAATATAGTCAATGTAGCGGTGATGCAGGGAATTTAACTGATGAACAAGGCAGCATTATTCGAGAAGCTTGGAGAGAAGGTGCGTCCGCATCTTGATCAATTCGCGCCGGTATGGCTTGTGAGTGATGTGGTACTTCCTGCAGACGAGACCGTCATCCTTAACGTGATGTTCCAACACCCGCGGTATGGGTGGGTGAACCGTCGCTATAAATATGATGGTTTCAATAACGTGTTGTACTATAGGGGGCAGGTGGTCGTAGACGAATACACGGCGCTTGCAGTTCAGGAAAATGAGCCGTTTATTACCACAACCATTCCCAATATTCCTGACTCTTACGGTGGCTAAATAGCAGCGCCAGCTTTATAAGCTGGCGCGTTGTTTTCTAGGCCACGGTCACCGCTTCTCGCTTGCGGGTTACCATTTTATAGACACATGTGTCCTGTGCGCCCATCCGGTATTTGTAGGTTTCGTTCCCGCGTAGAAAATCATAAAGCCGGTGCCCGGTTTTGATGGCTGCCTGTATATTATAGACCAGCAGCACGATCCCTGTACTCAGGTGCGACTTCACATCTGGATCAAGCCCCGAGTTGTAGACCAGAATTTCACCGTTGTAGTCAAAATCACAGTAGGCTGCCGCGGGAACGCCGTCCACTTTCAGGAAGCTCAAGCGCAGCCACCTTTTCTCGAAGGTTGCATGTAAGATTGACCGGAAGAAGGCCTCGTTTTCTGGCACTGCCAGAAACTCTGCTTTTGCGGGTTGGCTGGCGCGCATCAGGTTCAGAAAAACATCTACTTCGCTCTCGAAGTTATGCTCAGCCCCCAGAATGTAATACTCCAGATTACTTTCACTTTCAGCACGACGGACTTTGCGTCGCAGCTCATGCCTGTTTTTCTTGTCTAGCATGCCCAGATAAGCCTCCCAGTCATTGGGAAGGTGAATCACCGGGCATACCTCCTGCAAAATCAAATCGGCATCAAGCCCTACCTTTCGCAGTGCATCAGGAAATTGACTGTATGTTGGAGATGACTCAGGGATATTACACAGGTTCATCCAATCAAAGTGGGTGTTATGATCGCGGATATAGGCAGCAAGCACGGCATATACCTGCGATGCTTTATCGGCTTCCACGATGATATCCACATAGTCGGTCACATCAACGCAGCCAATCGTCCGAACCACCCGCCCATCACTGCGATTTTGGACGAACCATGGCGCGATAGCGATGATTTTATCTTGCTCATCAGTAACCGTGAGTACCCACAAATCACCGGCTTGATAGGCATTCCACCAGATAGATTGCCATTCCCAACTTAGGAAAATTAAGTTGCTAATGCTGCGCTGCAGAAGGTCGTTCCAGACGGGTTTCAACTGCTCAAAAACTGTGCTGTTTGCATACGCGGTTACTTTCACGCGCATTTCCTTTTCTAGATTATCCAGACTGTGCTTTTACAAAATAGAGTGACCGGACAGCGAGGAAACGAGAATATATAAAAGCCGCCCAGAATTCAATTCTGGACGGCTTTATAGTGGAAGTTCTTACAAAAGCTCGGAGATTACGCCCTCGCCAGCGCCGGAGCGTCCGATTTACTTTGCTTGTACTCATACGCCAGTGACAGTTCCGTATCGGCATCGAACAGATGGACATTGTCCATATTGAGCGCAAGATTTAAGCGATGGCCGACGGCGGCCTGCGTGCGGGGATCTGTTCTGGAGATGAAAGATTTACCAGCTTCTTCTAGATAGAGAATGATTTCATTTCCCATCTGCTCAACCACTTCAACGCCTGATTCCATTAGTGCCGGAGTGATACCCTGCGGCTGGAAATTGGCATCGTGAATATCTTCTGGTCTGATGCCGATAATCACGCGCTTACCCACGCCGCCCTTAAACTGCGTTGCGATATGCGCAGGAATGCTAAGCTGATGATTGAGTACTTCTACGGACATGCGGCCATCAACTTCGCTCAATTTACCGTCAAAGAAGTTCATAGACGGGCTGCCGATGAAACCGGCCACAAACAGGTTGCGCGGGTTATGGTACAGGTTGTATGGCGAATCGATTTGCTGAAGCTCGCCGGCACTCATCACTGCAATACGGGTTCCCATCGTCATTGCTTCGGTCTGGTCATGGGTCACATAAACGAACGTTGTGCCCAGACGTTGATGAAGCTTACTGATGAAAGAACGTGCCTCCACGCGAAGCTTCGCATCGAGGTTAGAAAGCGGCTCGTCCATCAAGAAAACTTCCGGGTCACGCACAATAGCGCGTCCTACAGCCACGCGCTGGCGTTGACCACCCGAAAGCTGGCGGGGGCGACGATCTAGCAGGTGGCCGATGCCGAGGTTTTCGGCGGCTTCGCGCACACGCTGATCAATAACCTGTTTCGGGGTCTTGCGCAGGCGCAAACCGAAAGCCATATTGTCGTATACGGTCATATGCGGGTAGAGCGCGTAGCTCTGGAATACCATTGCGATGTCACGGTCTTTCGGCGCAACATTATTAACAATGCGATCCCCGATCAGAATTTCGCCTTCCGAAATTTCTTCCAAACCCGCAAGCATGCGCAGCGTGGTTGATTTGCCGCAGCCGGATGGCCCTACCAGCACTAGAAATTCTTTGTCCTGCACTTCAATATTTAGATCTTTTACTGCAACTGTATTTCCGCTGTACCGCTTCCACACATGCCTAAACGAGATGGTTGCCACGTGTCATCCTCCATGTGCCAATGTAGTCTCGCACCAATTTTATAAATCTTGTGTAGTTTGCATAAATTAATTGCGACCATTTTAATCGTGCTGTCCGCTTGATTATAATTCGGGCTTGCCCGATTGCAAATTTTTAGTGAGCCGAAATGAAAGAGATAAATGCTGAAATTATCGCCATTGGAACCGAGTTGTTATTGGGCGAAATTACTGATACCAATTCGGTGTTTATGGCGCGCGCGCTTCGTGATCTTGGAGTGAATGTTTACTATATGACTTCTGTTGGTGATAACCGTGCACGAATTGCCCGTGCGCTCGAACTTGCGTTGGAACGCTCGCAGGTCGTCATCACCTGCGGCGGCCTTGGCCCCACCGTGGATGATATGACCCGTGATGCGGTGGCCTTAGCAACCGGACGGCCTCTTGAATTCAGCCAGGAACTATTGGATCGAATTGCGGAGAGGTTTGAAGGGTTCCGGGTCAAAATGACGGCCAATAATCGCCAGCAAGCTTTTGTTCCCGAAGGCGCGCTGGTCATTGATAACCCGGTTGGCACCGCCCCATGTTTCGTCGTTGAAATGGGTGATAAGGTGGTGATCTCGCTGCCCGGCGTTCCCCGCGAAATGAAGTTCCTGTTTACGGAACGGGTGGCCTCTTATTTACGCGAAAAATACCTGCTAGGCGGCGCGGTTATTAAAGCGCGTGTCTTGAAGGCGGCGGGTATTGGCGAGAGTTTATTGGATGAAGCCATTGGCCGCGATTTGCTTGAAGCTAGCAATCCAACCGTCGGGTTAGCAGCACATTCCGGGCAGGTAGATATTCGTATCACTGCAAAGGGTGATGTTACTGAAGAAATAGATGCTAGTATCGCCGAGGTAGAACGCATCATTCGCAGTCGGGTAGGGGACTACCTTTTTGGCGTAGATGAAGATCGCCTCGAATCTGCTGTTGCTTCAGACCTTATGGCGAGAGGGCTTACGTTGAATATTCTGGAGATTAACGTGCCGCCGCTCGTAAGCCAGCTGATCGCCCCGGAGCAGGCTATATATAACTTTGAATTGGGGATTGATCGGGTGGATGGGACGGATACATTAGCAAACATAGAGATGCTAAATGAGATTACCAGCGGCGATTTACGCAAGATGGTTGAGCAGTTAAGCAGTGAAGGCGTTAATGAAGGTAACGCCGCGCGTATTGTTGTGCTAGGTCGGGAGAATGCGTCCGGCGATCATGCTGACAGCGTCGCTCAAAGTGCTTTGGCTGTAAGTTTTGGCGGCAGGTTGGCTTCACGCTCCTACGGTTTCGCCGGAGCAAGTGAATCTGCAAAACAATTTATCGGCACGTGGGCACTCTCGACGCTGTGGCGGATGATGCGAGAGAATGATGCTGTCTAAGCGGCTTGTATCGCGATTAAATGAATCGAAAAGCAGGACGATCCTTTCGATTGCGCCAATGTTAGAGCGCCTGCCTCCGGAAAGTCAGCGTTTTGATGATCCCTTGCTCCCCTATAGTAAGGCGATCATTGCGGCCAGCAGCGGGCTGGTCAGCGGCTATCTGCTGAATTTTACCGCCTATCTAACGCTTGGGGGCGCCGGTATTGTTGCGCTGGAGCGCGCGCTAGCATTTGCAACGGCATCAGGCAGCGTCACTATTCTGGATGGCGCATTCGCCTCCGCAGAATATGCGGCGGCGTTGAATCACGGTGAATTGATGATAGATGCCGTAACCCTACAGGATGCTGGATTGTGCGCCGCCTTCGAAAACAAGGGCATGACTCCAATCCTCAAAGCCGATTCTGGCAAATACCCTGATTGCTGGAAATTAATTGAGAATCATCTCATCTTCCGAGATGAAAGCTGGGCGGTAATTTCAGCGGAACAGGTGACGCGGGGTAAGTTAGATTTCGAGAAGGCGCTGCGCGACTATCTGACTGAGTTTGCTCGTTAGGCTTGTTTCTACGATAGCTGTGCCAACGAAAAAGAGACCCCTTTCCGCGAAGAAAGGGGTCTCTTTTTATTCATCATCCAGACTGAGCAGCGCCATAAATGCTTCCTGCGGCACCTCTACAGAGCCGATCATTTTCATGCGGCGCTTCCCTTTTTTCTGCTTCTCAAGCAGTTTTTTCTTACGGGTAATGTCGCCGCCGTAGCATTTCGCCAGCACATCTTTACGCACCGCCTTCACATCTGCACGTGAGATCACCTTCTTGCCGATGGCTGCTTGAATTGGCACGGCAAACATCTGGCGCGGGATGAGATCCTTTAGCCTACTGACCAGTCGTTGACCTTTGTGATAAGCATCATCGCGGTGAACGATAATCGCTAGAGCATCTACTGGTTCCCCATTGACCATGATATCCAATTTAACCAGGTCTTCGGGGCGATAACTGTCAAACGAATAATCAAGGCTGGCATAGCCTTTGGTGGTGCTTTTCAGGCGGTCATAGAAGTCCACGATCAATTCTGAAAGCGGAATGCGATAGGTGAGCATGACGCGGCTTTTATCCAGATATTCCATGTTCACGTATTCGCCGCGCTTCTTGAGAACCATCTCCATGAGCGCGCCGATATATTCCTCAGGCGTGAAGATTTGAATCGTCATCCACGGCTCACGAATTTCTTCCAACAAGCTAGGGTCATCAGGCATCTCGGCGGGGCTGTCAATCGTAAATTCTTCACCAGCTTTGGTTTTAAGTTGATATTCTACGCTTGGCGCGGTTGCCAGAATGTCAAGTTCATATTCGCGTTCCAGACGTTCCTGAACGATTTCCATGTGAAATAGTCCCAGAAACCCGACGCGGAAACCGAAATTCAGCGCCTGTGAGCTTTCCGGCTCAAAGACCAGTGAGGCATCGTTGAGCTGCAGCTTGTCTAACGCATCGCGAAGCTGACCGTAATCATCATTATTGACCGGATAAATGCCGGCAAATACCATCGGCTTGATCTGCTTGTAGCCCGGCAGGATTTCTTTTGCGCCGCCGACAGCTTGCGTAATGGTGTCGCCGACGCGGCATTCCCGCACCGTCTTGAAGCCAGTTGCCACATAGCCCACCTCACCAGCCGTGAGCGAGTCGGTGGTGATCATTTGTGGGTGAAAGATACCAATCTCTACAGGCTCAAACTGCGCCTGCGTAGCCATCAGCTTTAACATGGATCGGCGGTCAAGTTTGCCGTCAATGACCCGTACATAGGCAACCACGCCCTTATAGGAGTCGTAGTGCGAGTCAAAGACTAACGCGCGTAAAGGCGCCTCTAAATCACCTTTTGGCGGGGGAACACGTTCGATCACGACCTCAAGCACATCTTGTACGCCGATGCCAGATTTTGCGGAAATTCGGAGAATATCTTCGGCAGGCGTACCCAGAAGATTCTCGATCTCTTGTGCCACCTCATCCGTTCGCGCCGCTGGAAGATCAATCTTGTTGAGCACAGGAATGATTTCTAGGTTCTGCTCCAGCGCCAGATAGACGTTTGCCAGCGTTTGCGCTTCAATACCCTGGCTAGCATCCACCACAAGAATTGCCCCCTCACAGGCTTGCAGCGCGCGGCTAACCTCATAGGCGAAGTCTACGTGTCCAGGGGTATCAATTAGATTAATTTCGTAGTCTTTGCCGTTTCTGGACGTGTAATTCATGCGGACGGCGCTGGCCTTAATGGTCACGCCGCGCTCGCGTTCTAGATCCATGCTGTCCAACAATTGTTCCTGCATTTCACGGGCGCTGACCGTATTCGTGATTTGCAGCAGGCGGTCAGCCAGCGTACTCTTGCCGTGATCAATATGGGCGATAATGCAAAAATTGCGAATGTGATCGCGATCCATCAATGCCAACCTTTATGCGGCGCATAGGACTATTCAGTATAACAAAGGGTTTAGTGAAACTGAACGACGGCCTCTACCAGATGTTCCAATGTGTTTGGATGTTCAACGGGAATGGAAGAGAACCACGCTAAAAACTCGATATTTCCAGCAGGCCCTTTTAACGGAGAAATAATTAAGCCATTCATCTGGAAACCGATAGCCTGCGCAAATTCACAGACGTGATACAGCACCCGCCTATGAATTTTAGGGTCACGTACTACGCCGCCTTTGCCAACGTCACCTTTTCCAGCTTCAAACTGTGGCTTGATTAGCGCTATGACATCATGGCCAGTACTCAGCCACTTCTGCACAGCAGGCAGCAGAATGGTCAGTGAGATAAATGAGGCATCAATTGTCGCAAAGCTGACCTTTTCCGGCAGGGCTTCCAGATAACGGGCATTGGTGCGCTCATACAATACAACACGGGGGTCATTCCGAAGGGGGAGGGCGATTTGCCCGTAGCCTACGTCAATCGCATAGACTTTAGCCGCACCATGTTGAAGCATACAATCAGTGAATCCGCCGGTGCTGGCACCAACATCCGCGCACAATTTGTTTTCTACCGAGATCGGGAATGATTCAAATGCTGCTTCTAACTTTTCGCCGCCCCTGCTTACGAAGCGACTGCGGCTTTTAAGGGAAATCTCGGCATCGGCTTTGACCAGCGTTCCCGCTTTGTCAATCATTTTGCCATTGACCAGCACTTCACCAGCCATAATGTAGGCGCGCGCTTTTTCACGGCTTGGGGCAAGCCCTGAATCGGTCAGCAAAACATCGAGGCGAATCTTGTCGGTCATCGTTATTCGGGCGTTAGCTCCAGCGTAATATCAATCGGTGAATTGTCGGGATGGTTCTCATCCGTAATTTCCACACCGTCCGCGGTAATTGGAAGGAAACCCTCTGCCAGCAGCACGATGCTATACAAAGCTCCCCGTTGTAACGGCACATTCACTTCAAAACGACCGTTTCTATCTGTGGTTGCTGTAGCAATAAGCTGAGCTTGATTCCAGTCACGGGTAAAGTCGGCGACCGAATAATCTTCACTGATCAGCATTACCGAAACACCCTGTATTCCGTCTCTTGAAACTGAATTTAGCACTTGCCCGCGCAGCGCAATTCCTTCAGCGCTGGCAAAGCGGTCAATCGGTAATTGACCGATACCCACTCTGAATTGAGCCGTATCGAATTGAATTTGCCCCACAAAGAGATCAAGGCGATAAGTGCCATCGGGCAGACCTGCGGGGCTGGCAATCTGCATCAAAAAATTACTACCGGTGGGGGCGCCGCTCCACGGCTGCGTTTGCGAGAAGAATAATTGGTTGTCAACCGACCATTCGATGCGCCAGAGTGTCCCCGGTCCAATCAACTGCCAGTTGAACATGGCAAAGATTGGTGATGTGCCTGCTGAGAAGGAAGAGATTGGCGCAGCGCTAAGCGCTTCCTGTACCGTGGATGCTGTAGTGAAATGGGTATTGTTAAAAATACGGGCAAATGAGCCATCCTGCCCGCCGGCCAGCGTGAAATCGGAAACTGCGGCAAGCCGCCCTTCAATATATAACTCAAGGCGATAACTGCCGGGCAGCAGCCCGTTTACCGATTGAATCGAGATTGTTTTGGTGCCGCTCGCGCCGTCACTTTCCGCCCAGACCGTGCCATCATCTGTGCGCTGTACTTCCTGACCTTCGTAATACCAGATGGCCGCCCATGATCCACCCGGCGTCATATTCCGGTATAGAAATCGGGCGCTGGCGGTGTTTCCTGTTGGCAACACAAAGCCTGTGCCGGTTACATTTCCCGCGCTGTCCAGCAGCCCAAATACAATGTCGCTGAAGGCAGCCCCCTCATCAGGCCCACCGCCAATCACAAGCCGCGCGCTGTCACCAGCGATGCCGTCAATGAACAGCGTAAATTCATAATTTCCATTCGGAAATGGCTGGCCGCTGCTGCCAACATACCATAACCCGCGGCTGCCGCCGCTCCAACGGACGGGCGAGACCGAGAAATTGGGGTTAGGTATGCCGTTCGTATTGACGCGCAGCTCGTAAACGGTTTCGGGCGTCATGTTTTCATAGTCGAAGAATAGATAGAGGCTGTTGCTGCCTGTTGGTAGGCTGCGAATAATGGTGGTTGGCATGCCAGCTGGGTTTACAGAGGGCGAAAAACCGAGATAGCGGAAACGCGGCCTTGCCGTGGGGATTGTCGCGGTTGTAGATATAACCCTTTCGAGGGGGAAACTGATGGAAATGTCAAGCTGTGCCGCTTGTAGTAAAGGACGCACGAAGGCTGACGGGCGTAGCAGGTTTATAAACCCGCCGGTGGGAATACAAACATCGTTGGTATTGATCAATCCATCAGCGTTGCTGTCCTGCACCGAAATACAATTGCCCGTAGCCGGGTTTGGCGTGAGCGGCGCAGTCGTTGGGATGCCGATGAGAAGCCCATTTTGATTGTACGCGCCGCCACCCGACATCGTCCCGGTAATTGAAGCGCTGGTTTTGATCCACGATCTGTCTCCACCGCTGGGTTCGGCGGCGAAGCCGCTGATCGTGCCGCGCTCAAACACGATTGGATCGTTGCCGATGCCGGGATAGCCAACCACGGTGATAGTGTCGTCTAAGCCGACGCCTGCTGAATCGCCAATCTCGACGAAGGGCAGGGCAAGTGATGCGCGATCAATAAGGCGTCCATCCACTTGACGGGTGATCCGGAGCAGCGCCAGATCGAGGCCGGGATTTGCCTGTACAACTTCTGCTTGATAACGGGCAACCGGCGGTTCTCCGGGGCGGATGTTCAGCGAGATGATCAGGGTGTCACCGGAACAATTTGCGCCACTCAAACTATGATGGGCGTTGGTTAGAATGAGTCCATCGCGGCTGACAATAGTCCCGCTGCCCACACAGGTAATAATTGGCGAACTGCCGATGATACGTGTTTGCATTACCAACACGGTAGCGCGCTGTATACGCTCAACGTCGAGACTAGTCTGCGCTGCTGCCGGTACTCCGCTAGTGATCAGTAGGACGACGAGCATAAGCCATGAAGTGGCGAATAATCGTGCTTTAGAAGTCAACATCATTTAGAAATTGCTCAAATTTCGGATAGTTTTGTTCGAAAGTCAGGGCATCTGATAGAAAGGAAATAATGATCGCTTGCCCGCCCTGTACAGCGATCACATCCATACGCTCAACAACGGTTGGGATACTTTCCAGAAATGGATCTTCGTTGCTGGCGACGAAGGTAGAGGTCATGCGCGTAGCTTCTGTGTTATCTGCTAATTGTATCGGCTCTTGAGACAGCACCCTGAAGGTTGAATCTGTTTGCGAGCGATTCAGGATCAGCGTCTCAAGGATGTTTCGCGTAGTCATATCAGAATTGACCGGGATAATGTTAACCTGCATCGCAGTCTTGAAACCTGTCTGTGCCATATCACGTACGCGGAAGACATAATCGCCACTGCTGTCAATCATCCACCGGTGGGGATAAAATGCGGTAATGCCAACCTGCGGGTTGGAATAGGGGACGGTAGCAAATACTGCCGAATCGCGTAGGTTCACGCCGATGATGATCGCCAGAATCGCATAGATGATGACGAAATAATGACTCCATTTCTGGCGTAGGGTCAGTTCAACCGGCGCTTCACCCACTTCAATTATCGTTGTTGACATAGGCTAATTTCGCTAGGGTGATTGGGCAAGAGCGGCTTCTTCTTCGCGCCGCTCCGCAGTTCTAAAGAAGAATGCGATCACTATTCCAACAGCGACCAGTACCACTGCGGTAAAAACAAAACCGAACAGCGGCGATGCGGCTCCACCCGCAAGGGAAAACCCTCCGTTCACCAGCCCGCTGCGCAGTGTGGTAATGACCCCGTAGACCAACGCGGAAAGGGCCGCCATCACCGCCATGAGGAAGGGAGTCGGGCTGGCAAAGCGTACTTCTCCTAGCCCGAATGCCAGCAGGAAACTCATGGCTAGGCTAATTGCCTGATTAGCGAACACGGTTAATGCTAATACATCGAGTATGGTTCCAGAATCCAGTATAAAGTGAAGATTCAGAACAGCGGCATAGCCGACAGAAGCGGTTGAAAAATAGGCTATAGTGTCTGCGCGCACTCGTAGAGCGCGAGGGTAAGTTGTGTAATAGACCACCATGTACTGAGTGACCGCTTGTGCCGCGCCAAGCGTAAATGCATAACCAATTATTCGCTGTATAGAGGCTTCGTGGGGGAGCCATGCCGAGGTTTGAAATAAGGCATTGCTTAGCGGCACGGTGATCGCATTGGCTGCGAGCAGAGAGACGATCATTACAATAAGAAGGCGCGAACGGGGAATATCCGCAGCGCGTTCTCTCATGAGTGAAAATATTACCCACAGCACAATTGGCGCAGCGATTAGAGCGAACTCAACGGCAAGTAAAGATACCCCCGTAAGTTCTATATTGAGGAGTCGTGTAGCAAAATATACAGCAGCACAAATTCCGAAGAGAGCTGCCATTTCAGCGATGATACTGGGCCACACTCGCCGGAATGGATACCGTTCCTGTTCGATCTCTTCAGGATTTATAGTACGTGAGCGTATTGACATTGCCTCTTATCTCGTTTAATCACTTTGGCTATACTTGCCTCATTCCGTTCCACCTTCAACGAGACTCCGCTGAATGATTGTCAGAATCGGCTTTCTTCTTGTGGCCGCCGTTGTTCTGGCGGCGTGCGGTTCTGGTTCACGATCGCAAACGCAGAATACATCGCGCCAGATTGTATACGGCCTAACGCTGCAACCCACAGGATTTGATCCGCATGTGAACGCAGCCTCTGAACTGGGCATACCTTTGCGTTCGGTTTATGACACATTGATATATCGCGATCCGGTTACGAAAGCCTTTATACCGGGGCTAGCGACTGACTGGACGGTCTCTAGCGACGGTTTAGTCTACGAATTTATCCTGCGTAATGACGTACATTTTCATGATGGTACAGCCTTTAATGCGCAGGCGGTTGCCGTAAATTTGGATCGTATTACTGATCCTGATACTGCCTCGCAAAAGGCAATATTTATGCTCGGGCCGTTTGATACTTACGAAATCGTCGATGATTATACCATTCGTCTCAAACTGACTGAACCTTATAGCCCACTGCTCGATTCGCTCAGTCAGGTTTTTCTGGGCATGGCCAGTCCTACCGCGCTGGCTGCAACCTCAAGCGAGCGCTATCAATTTCATCAGGTTGGCACTGGCCCCTACCGTTTTGTTGACTATATTCCCGGCGATCATCTGACCATTGCCCGCAGTCCGGATTACGCATGGGGGCCAGACTTTTATCAGGATGCGCTGGCAAATGCCCCGGATGAGATATTATTTCGCTTCTATGAAGATCCGCCTGCAAGAGCGTTGGCCTTACAGGGGAATGAAGTGCAAGTGATGGGTGAATTGCTTCCCTCGGACGCGCGAGATTTGAGCGCCAACCCGGATATTGGCCTGCTGCCTGCCAGCATTCCGGGACAGCCACTTCAATTCTTTATGAATACGACTCGTTTCCCAACCGATGATGAGCGTGTGCGGCAAGCGTTGCTATTTGGCGCTAATCGGGAAGCGATTATTGATAGTGTATATCAGCGTTTTTCGCCAGTTGCATGGGGTCCCCTCTCTGCAAACACCGCCTTTTATACGCCGGAAGTGACCGGGCGATATGCCTACGATGCCAATCAGGCGCGAATGCTGCTGGCGAATGCGGGATTTGCCGACAGTGACGGCAACGGCTACGTGGATTTTGCGGGAGTTGATCTGGAAATTACGGTGTTAGTGCCGCCATGGGGGCTGATACCGCAGGTTTCGCAATTCCTACAGGAACAATGGCGTGATATCGGTGTGCGAGCGGTGCTTCAGCAGGTCCCTAGTCGATCCACTTTGCTCGAAGCTTTCGCCAGTGGCGAATACAACCTCGGGGCGTATTATGAATTTGGGGTTGATCCGGCATTTCTATCACGTTATTACACTACCAACGGGGTGAATAACTATACGGGCTACTCAGATACAATCCTCGACAACTTGCTCTCCGAAGCTGAGCGGCAAATTGATGCACAGGTGCGCCAGAGTCTTTATGCACAGGCACAGACTTTGATAATGGATCGCGCATTAGTTTTGCCGATACGTGATTATGTCAATTTGAACGGGTATCGTGCTACCATCGGCGGGCTTGCATTCGATGCCTATGGTTTCTACCCGGTTCTCCCCAACCTTGAGTTAAACCCGGCGACTCCCTAGTGCGGGCCGTTCAACGCGCCATTACGGGCATCATCACTGTCCTGCTAGCGGCCAGCGTCAGTTTCTTTCTGCTCCGGGTGATGCCCGGCAATGCAGTTCGGACGATACTGCTTGAAAGCGGGGCAGGTGAAAGCGCAATCGCCGGCAGAGAGGCCGCGCTTGGATTAAACCAGCCTGTTCTTCATCAATATGCCATCTACATGGCCGGGCTGTTTCGCGGTGATTCCGGCGTCTCGCTTTTGACCGGACTGCCCGTTTCCGAAATTATTGCCCAACAGGCATTTGCCACCATTCAACTCGCTTTCGCTGCAATGTTAATCGGGCTGCCAGCGGGTTTGATCCTTGGTTTGCTTGGTGGGCTGCCTGACCACCGAAATTTCCTGCCTTTCCGGGTGATCATCGCGCTTTTACTGGCAATGCCTACCTACTGGCTGGGTATCGTGGCACTCTACACATTGACTTATATCGTCCCGCTTAGGGAACAGCTCGTTTTTATGCCGATTTTGCTGCCTGCGCTGGTGCTTGGTTTGAGTGTTGCTGGAAGTATTGGTAGGGTAACGCAAGGGCAGGTTGCGATGGTTGCGGCGGAACCATTCATAATGCATGCACGCGCCAGAGGTTTGCCGGAGAGGTTAATTGCTAGACGCCATATTCTGCGACCGGGGTTGGTGCCGGTGGCGGCATCAGCTGTTCTTCAGATCGGGTTTCTAGCGGGTGGTGTGGTGATGACTGAAATTCTCTTCTCTCGCCCCGGGCTTGGCCGCACGCTTATGGATGCTGTATTGCGGCAGGATTACCCGGTCGTTCAGGGTATTGTGGTCTGGGTAGCCGTCATACTGGTCATCGCTAACTTCCTGATCGAAATGCTATATCCGTGGATTGATCCCCGTGTTCGACTGGCGGAGTAAACTGCGGGGCAGGTGGGCGGCGATTGCGGTGGCGCTCCTTTTGCTGCTGCCGGGTTTCTTTGCGCCTCATAACCCGATGTATTCGGTGGCGCCATCTGAACACCCGCCGTCACTGGCATATCCATTTGGTACAGACATGCTAGGGCGAGACGTGTTCAGCCGGGTTCTCGTTGGAATGCAGCGAACAGCACTTGCGGCGGCAGCGGCAGCGGCACTCGCTTTAACGGTTGGCACAGCAGTAGCCATGATTGCGCTGGCTTCAAGGGCAATTGTTGACGATAGTATCCGCGCATTTTTGAACGCGCTGCTGGCAATCCCCCCGCTTTTGCTTGCGCTGGTGATCATTACAATTTCAGGGGCGGGGTTTCTTCAAGTTACCGTTGCTGCGGGATTAGCTTATCTTGCGCCGTCTGCATTTGTTGTGCGTGCTGGCCTCCTTGAGCTTCGAGCGAGGCCGTATGTAATGGCAGCAAGGTCATCCGGTGCTGCGCCAATGCGTTTGTGGTTGGTGCATATTTTGCCGAATATAACGCCGCTGATCGCCAGCTATGGCGTGGTGATATTCGCTTACTGCATCCTCAGTAACGCCGCCTTGCAATTTTTGGGGCTTGCCGGTGAACCCGGCGTGCCGGATTTGGGCGCGATGATGTCTGAAGGGCGCTTTGATATGCGCGCTGCGCCATGGGCGGTGCTCGCGCCGGGCATGGCGCTGACTATGATGATATTGCTTGTGAATGCTGCCGCCGGTAGGGCAGGGCGTTCCCCTGCTTAATCGCCACGCAGTGTCGTTGCGTCGCTAAAGCTGCCAGAAAGAAGTTTTGCCAGTAAGCCGGGACGGCTTCCGTTGGCGATATGAATAGCAAGGGATGGAAGAATCGCTGCCAATGCCAGCATATCTTTAACTTTTGTCTCCATCCCGCCCGTTACATCAATTCCGCTCGAACCTCCTAGCGCGGCTTCAATCTCCAGCAGATTAGCGGGTGTGATATTTGGAATCACGCGCCCACCCGCATCAAGGACGCCATCAACTTCACCCAATAGAATGATGTGGTCTGGGCGCAATAGAGGCGCAAGATAGAAGAAAATGGCCTCAGTGGAGAGGATTGCGCCGCCTTGTATCTCGTCAAATCCCACATCGCCGTAAACGAGGGGGATAAGCCCGTTTTCCAGCGCCAGTTGAATCGGGCGGGTGTCCATCCAAACCACTTTGCCAGCATGGCTTTTTGCAGATGCCGAGGGTTGAAACGCCATGACTGGCAGGCCTGCGCTTCGTAAGCTTGCGATGACGATCTGGTCAAGTTCGGCTGCTTCAAATGCTACCTCAGCGAAACCGCGCCACTCCTTCGGGCTATGTACCCCTTTGGCCGTTTGATGCGTGTTCGCCGCGAAATGCCCGAAGGATCCGCTGCCGTGACCGACAATGAGTTTCAATTCTGGATTGTCAGCGCTTGCCCTCGCAATTTCCCCGGAAATTCGTTGAAGCGCCTCATGGCGTACGGAGCGATGAACACGCTTATCGGTGATAAGTGAGCCGCCGAGTTTGACAAATACCAGCATTAGCCCGCCTCTCCAACCGTTGTATGGATGACGCGCACGGCGCCCGCCTGCATCAGCGCGCGGGAAACACCTTCGCGTGTAGAGGCGCCAACCAGCGCAATCATGTC
>JACSRP010000025.1 GCA_014879665.1 Anaerolineae bacterium
GGGAGTCGAACCCGTTTACGCGCTTTTGCAGAGCGCTACCCGGCCGTCAGGTTCACACGCCAGATTTAATAAACTGTCATGAAGCGACACACTGTAATTGGCGGGCTTCGCCCCATGTTTTTTCCAGATAACCGCCGACCAGCGCCGTCAAGGTGTCTACCTCAACCAGAAAGGAGTCGTGGCCTAAGGCGGCGTTGACGTGATGATACTCGACCTCTTTGCCGGCGGCGGTGAGCGCATCTACCAGTTCTTGCGACTGATGCGGGGTGTAGAGCCAATCGCTCGAAAAACTGATGACTAGAAACTGCGCCTGAGACTGCGCTAACGCTTCCGGCATCGAACTGTAGCCATCGACGATATTGAAATAATCCAGCGCCTTGGTGATGTACAGGTAGGTGTTGGCATCAAAGCGGGTGACGAATTTTTCACCCTGATAGCGCAGATAGCTTTCGACCTGAAATTCTGGCACATCGAAGCGATAGGGCAGGGAATGATGATCCTGCAATTTGCGTCCGAACCTATTTTCTAGCGAGTGTTCGCTCATGTAGGTGATATGCCCGATCATGCGGGCGACGGCCAAACCGCTGGTTGGCTCTTCTTTGTCGTAATAGTCGCCATGATTCCAGCGGGGATCAGCATAGATGGCCTGCCGCCCGATTTCGTTAAAGGCGATATTTTGCGCGGAAGAACGGGCGGTGCTGGCGATGAACAGTACATTTTCCACGCGATGCGGATACTGTACCGACCATTGCAGGGCTTGCATCGCGCCCATGCTGCCACCGGCGGCGGCAAATAAGCGATCTATGCCCAGATAGTCGAGTAGGTAACGCTGCGCTTCAACCATATCGGCTACGGTAAGTACGGGGAAGTTCAGCGCATAAGGGCGGCCATCAGGTGATAGCGATGACGGGCCGGTGCTGCCCCGGCAGCCGCCGAGAACGTTGCTGCAAATGACGAAGAAGCGGTCGGTATCGAACATTTTGCCGGGGCCAACGGCTTCATCCCACCAACCGGGACGTTCGGCTGGATCATCGGTGTAATAACCGGCAACATGGGCATCTCCGGAAAGCGCATGAAAGATCATGATGGTGTTGGAGCGATCATGATTGAGCGTTCCGTAGGTTTCGTAGGCAATGGTAAAGCCATCCAACACCGCGCCGGAACGCAGGTTGAGCGCCTCATGAATATGCACCGACTGGCGCTGGACAATGCCTACTGTGCCATACTGTGGCCGGCTGTAGGGCAGTAGATTATTTTCGTCGAGCGCGGAAACGTAGCGTTTTCCGTTGGAATGATGATTTTTGCTCATGTTCTACTCAATTCGGGGGAGCAGGTGTTCCCTGCTCCCACCCGATATATGCCCTAGACCGCGTGAACTTTTACGCCCTGCGAAATGGTAAGCGCCTGATCCAGATCCCAGAGGATGTCATTGATTTCTTCAATGCCGATAGACAGGCGAATGTAATCTTCGGTGACGCCGGCAGCGGCCTGCGCCGCTTCGCCCAACTGGCTGTGAGTGGTGGATGCCGGGTGAATGGCCAACGAACGGGCATCTCCGACATTGGCTAGATGCGAGAACACCTTGAGGTTGTCAATGAAGGCGCGGCCTGCCTGCTTGCCGCCCTTGATGCCGAAGCCGAGGACTGCGCCCGCGCCTTTGGGTAGATATTTCTTAGCGCGTTCGTAGCTGACATGGCTGGGGAGGCCGGGATAATTGACCCATTCAACGGAGGGATGCTGTTCCAGATATTCGGCAACGGCTTGCGCGTTGGCGACGTGGCGCTGAACGCGCAGCGCCAGCGTTTCCAGACCGATGATATTCAGGAATGAGTTGAAGGGTGATTGGCTGCCGCCGAAATCGCGGAGGCCGACGACGCGGGCGCGACCGATGAAGGCAGCGGCGCCGAGCACGTCGGCAAGCACCGCGCCATGATAGGCTGGCTCTGGCTCAACGATGCCGGGGTGACGATTGCTGGCTTTCCAGTCGAAGTTGCCGCCATCAATCAAGACGCCGCCGATGCTAAGACCATGCCCGCCGATCCATTTGGTGGTGGAGTGCAGGCTAATATTCACGCCCCACTTAAACGGCTGAAACAGGTACGGGGTGGCGAAGGTGTTGTCGAGGATGACGGGAATGCCGTATGACCTGGCTAATGCGGTGATGCCTTCAAAGTCGGGGATTTCCAGTTTGGGGTTGCCGAGGGTTTCGAGATAGATGGCCCTGGTCTTTTCGTTGATCAGCTTCTCGAAATCGGCGGGATCAGTTCCTTGAACGAAATGGGTGGTGATGCCCAGACGGCGCAGGCTTTGCGAAAGCAGGGTGTAGCTGCCGCCGTAGAGCGCCGAGGTGCTGATGATCTCGTCGCCAGCATTGGCGATAGTGAGGATGGCCAGGGTTTCGGCAAACTGGCCGGACGCGGTTGCCAGCGCGCCGATGCCTCCCTCCAGCGCGGCGATGCGTTCTTCAAAGACGGCGGTGGTGGGGTTCATGATGCGGGTGTAGATATTTCCCGGTTCGGCCAGCGCGAATAATGCGGCGGCATGGTCGGTATCGCGGAACTGGAACGATGTGGTTTGATAGATTGGCACTGCGCGCGAGCCGGTGGTCGGGTCAGGGGTATAGCCTGCGTGCAGGGCGAGCGTTTCAAAACTTTGCTTGCGGTGGCCGGTGCCGTTTCCGTTTGATTCAGACATGTTCATTCCTCATTTCTGGTTGTTGAGGCGCGCTGTGATGCGGCCTTGTTCGGGTCAGGTATAGGACAGATTGTTAAAAAGCCATCACCCCTATCGGTTCCCTTCAGGATGAAGGGAACCGGGATGATTTCCTGCTTGAGACTACGGCTGTTCGCCCTTATGGATGGGTGCGCCGATCAGGTTTCCCCATTCCGTCCATGAACCATCGTAATTGCGAACGTTGTCGTAGCCGAGAATGTATTTGAGCGCGAACCACGAGTGGCTGGAACGCTCACCGATGCGGCAGTAGGAGACGATTTCGGCGGCGCTGCCATTGACGCCTTTGTTCCCGTATAGCGCCTGAAGTTCCTCTTTGCTCTTGAAGGTGCCATCTTCGGCAGCGGCCTGCGCCCAAGGAATGTTGCGGGCGCCGGGGATGTGGCCGGCGCGCTGCGCGGTTTCGGACATGCCGGGCGGGGCGATGATGTCGCCAACGTACTCTGCCGGAGAGCGCACGTCTACCAGCGCGAAGCTGTCTTGTTGGAGACGCTGGCGCACGAAATCACGGTCGGCGCGAAGGTCTGTGTTCACGGTGGTGACGTGATAGGCGGCGGCGGGATAGGTGGGCACGTCTTCAGTGGTGGGCAGGTCGTCGGCGAGCCATTTTTTGCGGCCGCCGTTGAGCAGGCTCACTTTTTCATGACCGTAATATTTGAACAACCAGAAAGCGTAGGCGGCGAACCAGTTGTTGTTATCCCCGTAGAGGATGACCCAGGTATCGCTGCCGATGCCATTCTCGCTCAACAGGACTTCAAAATTTTCCTTGGAGATGATGTCCCGCGCGACACCGTCTTGAAGCTGAGACTGCCAGTTGAAGGCAACTGCGCCGGGGATGTGGCTGGCGGCATACTGGGCGGTGTCTACGTCCACTTCTGCCAGACGGAACAAACCGGTATTCAGGTTATCCAGTACAAACTGCGCGCTTACAAGTGCATCCGTCATCTTAAAAAGCTCCCTCGATGGAAATCTGAACTTCGG
>JACSRP010000023.1 GCA_014879665.1 Anaerolineae bacterium
GGAATGTGCAGATTGCCGCTCTTATCGTTGCGGAATTCCACACGACCAGCCTTCAATTCCTGCACTGCGCGGGCCAGCTCATCAGCGGGTACCACAGTGCCGGTCTTGGGGTTTGGCATCAAGCCGCGCGTGCCGAGGATACGGCCCAGACGGCCAACCTTCGACATCATGCTGGGCACGGCCAGCGTCGCTTCAAAGTCCAGAAAGTTTTCCTTCTGGATGCGGTTGATCATCTCATCGTCACCGATGAGATCAGCGCCAGCGGCTTCGGCGGCGCGGGCATCTTCGCCTTCAGCGAAAACCAGCACGCGCACCGTCTTGCCCAGCCCATGCGGCAGCAGCACGGTGCTTCGTACCTGCTGGTCGCTGTGCCGGGGGTCAATGCCGAGGCGGAAGTGCAGCTCGACGGTTTCATCAAATTTTGCGGTTGCAATCTGCTTTACGATTTCTACCGCTTCTGCCAGCGGATAAGCCTTATCAGGGGTGATAAGCTTCTCCGCGGCCAGATACCGCTTTCCATGTGCCATTGTTTTTTCTCCTGTGGTCGCTAACGGGCGCGCGTCTTTCGCCCTGCCACATACTAAAAGATCGTGATGAGTGAAGAGTTTCGAGTAATGGGTGATGAGTTCAAGACTCGATTACTCATTACCCATTACTCATGACTGAAATTAATCCACAACTTCCACGCCCATATTACGGGCAGTGCCTTCAATTTGCTTCATGATTGCCTCGATGTTCGAGGTGTTCATGTCTTTCAGTTTCACATCGGCGATCTCGCGCACCTGCTTGCGGTTGATCTTGCCGACCTTTTCTGCGTTCGGGCGTGCAGAGCCTCGATCAATGCCTGCCGCCTTCAAAATGAGGAAGGTTGTCGGCGGGCTTTTCAGTTCAAACCGGAAGGAACCATCGCTGAAAATGGTGATTTCCGCCGGCACAATTTCACCAATACGGGTGGACGTGCGCGCGTTGTATTCCTTGCAAAAACCCATCAGGTTAATGCCGTGCTGCGCGAGCGCCGGGCCGACTGGCGGGGCGGGGTTTGCCTTCCCCGCTGGAAGTTGCAGTGTGACCACTGCCTTGATTTTCTTCGCCATTGTAATGCCCCTGCTTACTGCTAACTAAGACCGTTATTTCACAATCACGGCGGCACAGACGCTGCGCTGCCATGTTGATGAACTATGTTGGGTGCGAACATGCG
The DNA here is from genome assembly GCA_014879665.1 of Anaerolineae bacterium. GTDB lineage: Bacteria > Chloroflexota > Anaerolineae > Aggregatilineales > Phototrophicaceae > Flexifilum. The sequence goes on from JACSRP010000023.1 coordinate 1,199, forward strand.
CCGCACATTTCACAAAAACGGACGAGATAGGTCTCGCCCTACAAACGCCATATTCCCTGTTTACGTAGGGATAAGGCATGCCTTGTTCGGGAGGAAATGAAGCCTTTACTGATTCGAAGCCTTCTCCACTTCAAGGAAGTCCAGTTCAACGGGGGTGTCGCGCCCGAAGAAGTTGACCATCACTCGCACCTTTAACTTGTCAGGGTCTAGCGCCGCCACCGTGCCGATGAAGTCGTTGAATGGCCCGTCAATGATGCGTACCTTCTGGCCGATCTTGAAGTTGACCTTCACCTTCGGCGCGCCTTCAGACATACGATCAATGATCGTCTTCACCTCTTCAGGACGCAGCGCGGTAGGTTCGGTGCCCATGCCCACGAAGCCAGTGACGCCGGGCGTATTCCGCACCACGTACCACGAGTCTTCGTCCATCTTCATTTCTACGAGGATGTAGCCGGGAAACACCCGCTTTTCAACCGTACGACGCTTGCCATCCTTGACTTCAATTTCTTCTTCGGTGGGGATGATTACGTCGTAAATCTTATCGCGCATGCCCATCGTTTCGATGCGCTGCTCAACCGCATGCTGCACCTTTTTTTCCTGACCGCTGTAACAATGAACCACATACCACAGCCGCTCATTCGAGGGCTTGATACGGGTCATCATTGAGTCATCATCCAGATATTCTTCGGGGGTATCCGAAACACTGGTCATGTTTTCAAGATCAATCGGTATCGGATCGTAATCGGTCTGATCGATCTCTTCGCGCTTGTCTTTTTTAGGCATGCCGCCCTCCCTGATGAACTAGTAGCGGCTTTCCTGCGAAGCGCCGAAAACGAAGCGCCCGATCAAATACAACGCGCCAGCCCCGAGGAACATGAAGGCCAGCAGTACCACCGGGTTTTGCAGCCCCAACCGGAAGATTTCGCTGAATCCGCCGCTAATTGCCCCGAGGACGATGGCGGAGATGATCAGCACAATCAGCACTACGGTAGACAGACGGCGGGTTTCAGGCCGCGTCGGCCAGACCACTTTGTCCACTTCCGAACGTACGCCCTGAAAGTATTCAACCATCCCGCGTATAAAACGGGTGATGGCGTTGCCTTGAGGCTCATCCAGTTCTTCTTCAATCTGGCGGCGGCTGGGCGTCGGGCGTCCCTTGCCAGCCGTCAGGCCGCGAATTTCGTCGGTCGCTTCCTCGATTTCCGATTCCGGCTCAACCGCGTTGGTCTTGGCGTTCTTTTGCTTAACGCTATCATCGGCGGGCATTGCTTGTATCTCCTCGTGCCAGCGAACGCCGCTTTAGGGCCGTTCGTATGCAGCCTGACGGTTTGAATAATCGAAAGTGACCGTATTGAAAACACCGCCGCAAAGCGACGGTGTTTGGCGATCTCCGGGTACGATAAGTGTAGTGCAATCCCCCCTATGGATCAAGATGAAATGTTCCGGTTACAATCAGCCTTGTTTCGTTTAGCAGCAGGTGAGCAGTTATGACGCTGGCTTTAGGCATTGATGGCGGTGGCACCCGTACCCGCTGCCTGATTCTTGATGAACAGGGTGGCATAGTTGGTTTTGGCAGCGCTGGCGCATCCAAGCCTGACGCGGTGGATGCAGTGGTTGGCGCTGAAAATATCCGGTTGGCTGCGGAAGCAGCCGCGCGCTCCTGCGGCGGGCTGGCGGCAGTTGACACAGTATTCGCAGGCATGGGCGGCATCGCCTCTGACGACGACATCGCCGTGATTGCCGCGATGATTGACCGCATTGGCCTGCGTAAAAATATCCCCATTGGCATTGATTACGATGTGCGGATCGCGCTGGCGGGTGGGCTGGGTGGCGTGCCCGGCATCGGCCTGATCGTTGGCACTGGCTCATCCTGTTACGGGCGCAGTGCGGCGGGTGATTCCTGGCGCAGCGGCGGCTGGGGCTTCATTTTCGATGATGCTGGCAGCGGCTTTTATCTGGGCTTGCAGGGCTGCATCGCGGTGATTCGCGCCTATGATGGCCGCGCGCCGCAAACTGCGCTCACTGAACCGCTGCTGCATGCCGCCGGTCTGCACCGTATTACCGATTTGATGCACTGGGCGTATCATCCCTCGCTCAATATCGGCAAGATCGCCGCGCTTGCCCCGCTGGTGCTGCAAGTGGCCGAAACTGATCCAGTGGCTTATGCTATCGTGGGGCAGGGTTGCGATGAACTTTGCACCATGATCTGCGCGGTGGCGCATAATCTCAGCCTTTCCGGCGATATTCCCATCGCCGCCGCCGGAAGTGTGGTCGAAAACAGCACCCTCACCCGTAAATTGCTAACGGCGGCGCTGCAAGTACGCCTACCCGGCGCTTATTTAGCCCCACTGATCGCGCCGCCTGTCGTGGGCGCGGCTTTTCTGGCGCTTCAGCAGTTAGGCGTTATGCTCTCCGCCGATCATCTCGCCACGCTTGAGGTAGATGCCTGAAGGAAGCGATCTATGTCTGAAACTCTGTATGATTTTGG
>JACSRP010000096.1 GCA_014879665.1 Anaerolineae bacterium
GAACGTATTATCAACCGGCTTCGTAGCAACGGTTAATTTGTGGTTATAATCACGCCCGGTTCTTGCCGGTAGTAGTCAGGCAAAGAGAGCGATTCGTATGCAGCAGGTCAAAATGGTGGTGACGGGGCCGTTCAGCTCCGGTAAGACCGAATTCATCAGCTCGATCAGCGAAATTGACGTGGTGAAAACTGAACGCTCGATCTCTTCTGAGGCCGAGTCTAAAGTGAAGAGCGAAACCACGGTTGCGATGGACTTCGGGCGCATTACTGTTGATGACGATCTGGTGCTGTATCTGTTCGGCACGCCCGGCCAGCGCCGCTTCGATTTCATGTGGGAAATTCTGGCAGAAGGGATGCTGGGCTTCATCGTGATGGTAGACAGCACCAAGCCGGAAACCTTCCGTGAGGCGAAGAGTATCCTCGAAACCTTCAGGGCTTATGCGCCAACGCCGTTTGTGGTGGCGGCCAATAAGCAGGACCTCAAAGACGCATGGACGATAGACGATCTTAGAATTGCGCTTCGCATCGAAGATGGTGTTAAACTATTACCATGCGTCGCCAACGACAAGGAAAGCGTGAAAAACGTGCTCCTTGAACTCCTCTATTCCATCCTTGAAGAGATGGAAAAATCCAGCTAGGCGGCGCCCGGAGCGCACCTTTTGGCAACTCTCGTCACAGAACAAGGTGTCATTCACTACGAAGCATATGGGCGTGGGCGTCCTGTCGTGCTGCTGCACGGATGGATGAATTCATGGGCCGTCTGGCGCGATACCATTGAAATATTGGGGCGCGATTTTCGCCTGTATGCTATAGATTTTCTGGGCTTTGGCGATTCAGGGGATCAGGCGGGCGAGTTTTCGGTGAACAATTTCACCGCGATGGTCGGCAGCTTTATGGATCGCATGGGTATCGCTAAGGCGCCGCTGGTCGGGCATTCGATGGGCGGCACCGTTTCGCTGAATGTGGCGCTGGCGCAGCCTCAAAAAGTGGTCAAGGTGATCGTGGTCGGCTCGCCGATTGAGGGCAAATCGCTCAGCCCGCTGTTGAAAATAGCCGCCAACCGCCAGTGGATTAAGCTAGGCAACAGCGCGCCCCCGATGTATAACGTATTTCAGGCAGGATTCCGGCCATTTCTGCGCGGCTACAGCTATTTCCTGGCTAAAGATGGCCGCACGCTTGGTAAAATGCTGACGGATGACGTTTCCAAGCTAGACCTTCAGCCGTTCATTGAAAGCATCACCACCCTGCGCGAAACCGATTTGCGCGGGGATGTAGGCACGCTGCAAATGCCGATTCTGGGCGTGTACGGCAAAAGAGACGCGATTGTGAACCCCGGTCAGGCGAAAGTACTGAAAGAATGTGCGCCGGAAGCGCAGATCGCATGGTTTGAGAACAGCGGCCATTTCCCGATGATGGATGAGCCGGAACGCTTCCACGAGACGATCAGAGACTTTTTGAATAACGGGTAGTGAAACCTCATCCCCTGTTCCCCACATCACCATACACGGCTGAGGGGGAAAAGAAACCCTATGCCTGTAAATTCGGTTTGAGCGACAGGCAATGTGGGGGCTTTAAGGGGATGCCCACGCCATCACGGCCATGATGCCGCGTAAATTGCGGGCTGTTTCGGGATCATTCCATGATCGCAGTTCCACATCTGCCGCGGCGATGCCCAATCCATCCGCCCAATTTGAGGCAGTTCCGCTAACCGGATAGGCGGTGAACGGCGCGCCGGTGCGATAACCCGCGGCCTCACCATAAATTTCAGCCATGGTGTCGCTGCTGGCAAAGCCCTGATCACAATCCCCCGCATACACGCCGCTGGCCGCGCTGTGATAGAACAGGGCGATGGCCGGCTGTACGCGCTCGATATACTCCGCCAGCGCCCGCGTCTCCGGCTCGCTAAACGGCGCATCACCGGGGTTCACGCGCTGTTCGCGCCAGTAGGCTTCTGCTGACCAATCGCAGCCCCAGTTGCGATTCAAGTCCACGCCGCTGTTATTGAATCGTCCGGCGGGGGTGCGGCCAAAGGGCAGCCCATCGGGATTAAGTACGGGGATGAAGATCAGGCTGACCGACGGATCAATATCTGCTAGATTTGCGGCGAAATGAGCCATCAAGGCTTCAACCAGCGCGACAGTATTGGCTTCCCAGCCGCCATGCACGCCGCCAACCAGCAGGATAATGCGCTCGCCGCTTCCGAAACGCCGCGCGAAAATTGGCCTGCCCGCGCCTGAATAGCCGATGATTTCATCACCTGCGCCTGGCTGCGGCATATGAAAGGGCGATGCATTGGCATCCGGGGTTTGTGCGGCGGGAATTTCGACAGGGAATATACTGCCTTCCGTGACCGCGATTCTGGTGATGGTTAGCGTGACCGGCAGGGGCGTGGGCCAGGGGGTAGATGTTCGGGTGGGATCAGGCGTGATGCGGGTGGCAACCTGACGCGGGGATACCGTCGCCAGCCCTACAGCGGGCGCGGCTGTAATGGCCGGCGCGGGGGTGGTGGGAACAAGCGTTGGCGGCGCGGTTTGGCAACCCGCCAGCCACATGCCTATAATGAGCAGGCAAATTAGTGCAGCCCTTCGTAATACTGGAGGCAGTCGCATGAACGGGGATTGTGGACGCCGTATCATCTTTGTGCTGCTGGCATTGGTGCTGGCCGCGGCGGTTGGCGCTTGCCAGGAACGCCGCCCACAGGATATTGAAATTCCCACGCAGATGATCTTGCCGCCCCCTACAGATATACCGCCAAGCAGTTCTCCAACCCGCACGCCGTTCCCCAGCTGGACATTTACCCACACGCCCAGCTTCACGCCAACGCTAACGCCCAGCTTCACGCTGACGCCTTCAAATACGCATACCTTAACGTTTACACCGACATTCACTGACACGCCAACGTTTACGCTGACACCTTCCCTGACGCTGACGCCGACGGAAACAACATTTCCAACGCTGACGCCATCTGATACCCCGACGCCGTCAGACACGCCAACGCCGCTGCCAACCAGAACCCCGCGCCCAACTATTCAGCAGCATACGCTGACGCCTTTCGGCGGGGTTTCGCCAACATTTACCGCCCTGCCCGCGCCGACGATCTTCAGCTTCAACGCGAGTCAGAACTTTGCAATGGCGAACACGCCAGTTTTGCTCGGCTGGTCAAGCGACGGACAGATAGCGCGTTTGGAACAAATTGATCCTTCGGGCAATATCATTTATCAATCTATCGCGGTGCCGCCGAACGGCCAGTATTCGATGCTGGCACAGTCTACGGCATCCGGCCAGCAGGCCATTTTCCGCCTGATCGTTAGCACAAATAGCATCATTACCATCTCGCGCCCGCTGGTGATCGGCATCACCTGCCCCGCAGGCTGGTTCTTTGGCGATCAATTTGCGCCGCCCGGCACCGGCTGCCCCGCGGCTGTTGGGGCCATCGGGCAGGGCGCGTTCCAACGTTTCGAGCGCGGATTCATGATCTATATCAACGCCAACGGCTTGAATCGGGTTTGCGCGGCGCAGGATACAGAAAACCTGTATGTTTGCCTGATCAACGGGTGGGATGGGCATACCATCAACACTTCGCCAGCGCCCAACGGCGGCCCGATTCCGCAGCAGATGTTCAACTGGGCATACTATAACACCCTTGGCATTGGCGGCACGTGGAACAGCCTGATCGGCTGGCCGGTGATGGATATCGCGCTGGGTGACCGCACCATTCAGTTTGAGAATACGCTCGGCTGGAACAGCCCATTCTTCGCGGATACTGCCGACGGCGCCATCATTCGTTTCAGCGGCGGCGACAGCGGCAGATGGGTGCGGGTGCGGTGAGCAAGCCGTCGGGGGTTTTGAAAATGGGCAAGGCATGCCTTGTCTCTATGATTTTCTGTATAGCACGACTCTTCCCGTACCAATATGCCCTCACGGCGTGATTTTCGCGCGCTGATTTTCGCGCTGGCGCTGCTGGCGCTGACGACACTGCCTTACCTGATCGGGTTCGCGGGGGAGGGGAGTCAATGGCGCTTCAGCGGCTCGCTGTTTGGCGTGGATGACGGCAATTCCTACCTCGGCAAGATGCGGCTTGGCGGGCGCGGCGGGTGGAATTTCTCGCTGTTTTACACCACTGAACCCCACGAAGGCGCGGCGCTGGTTTTCTGGCCGTACATCTTGCCGGGGCAGATTGTTGGCCGCATCGTGCCTGAAACCGATCCAGCGCAAACTCCGGCGCTGCTGATCGCGTGGCAGATCATGCGGCTGGCGTTTGACGCGCTGTATCTATGGGCGTTATGGCGCTTCATCAGCGCGTTTTTGAGCGCGGGAAATGCCCGATTCGCGGCGTTTGTGCTGGCGAGTATCGGCGGCGGCGTGGGCTGGCTGCTGCCTTTCCTGGGCGGGGGGCTGCCCGCCGAGTTTTACATTCCCGAAGGCTTTAGCTTCCTGATCCTGCTGGGGCTGCCGCATCTGGCGCTGGCGCGGGCGGCGATGCTGGCCGGCTTTCTGGCGTTATTTGCGGCACAGCGCCGGGCTGAGACGCGCGGTTGGATGCCCTATGCGCTGCTGGCGGGCATCTGCTGGGCGATCACCGGCATGAGCGTGCCGTTTTACTTCGGCGTGATTTACGTGCTGCTGGGCATGTGGGGGCTGCTCGTCTGGCTGCGAAACCGGCGCTTTCCAAGAGCGTTGTTTCTGCGCTGTGTGGCTGCGGGATTAGTCACGCTGCCGCTGTTCATCTATTACGGAATAACTTTTCAGCAAAATCAGGTGTTCGCGCTGTGGTCGGCGCAAAATCAACTGCCTTCGCCGCCGCCGCTGGTCTATCTGGCCGCCTATATTCTGCTGGCGATCCCGGCGGTTAAGGGCGCGGTTCATGCGTGGCGAGAGGGCAAACACGATGCCCGCTGGCTGCTGCTGATCGCGTGGCCGGTGGCGGCGTTTGCGCTGGTCTATGTGCCGATCAACGTGCAGCGGCGGATGCTGGAAGGGGTTATCGTGCCGCTGGCGATACTGGCGGCGGTAGGGCTGATGGCGTGGGCAGGGGCGCATTGGCGGCGGCGCATGATGGCGTGGGGATGGGTGGCGGCGGCGGCAATTCCGGCGGCACTGCTGCTGGTTGGCACGCTGAACACGGTGCTGCATCCTCAGATGCCGGTGTTTCGCCCTGCGGCGGAAGTGGCGGCGCTGGAATGGCTGAATCAACATTCAGCGCCGGGCGAGGTGGCGCTGGCTTCTTTTGAGACGGGGAATGCGATACCGGTTTATACGCATTTGCGCGCGTTCATCGGGCATGGGCCGGAGACGCTGGAAGCAGCCCGCAAGGAAGCGTTGATCGCGCAGTTTTTCGGCGGCGGACTCACCGATGAGGAACGCCGAAATCTGTTCGCGGGGGGCTGTTTAGAGGCGGCGCCGGAATTATGCGGCGATCCGCCGCGATGGCTGATCTTCGGTGAAGCTGAACGGGAAAGCATGGCTGGTGGCGCGGACGCTTTCCGGCAGATGCTGGCGAATGAGGGCTGGCGGCAGGTTTACGATGCCGGCGGTTGGGAAATTTATGGGCGGGCGTAATTTTCGCCCGCCGCTTGAACCGTCAGCTTATTTTCTGATCGTTGGGTTTGGCGAAGATGATGCGCCCGGCTTCTTTGTTGATCAGCTTGGTCACTTCTACGTAGATGGTGCGGTCTAGATACTGCTTGCCGTGTTCCACGATCACCATTGTGCCATCTTCAAGATAACCGACACCCTGATCCTGCTCGCGGCCTTCCTGTAATACGCGCAGCGGGAAGATTTCGCCCGGAATATAGGCGCTGCGTACGGCATTGGCTAGCGCGTTGATGTTCAGCACTTCTACGCCCTGCGCTTTGGCCACCTGATTCATCGGAAAATCTATGGTCAAAATGGGCGCTTTGAGCAGGATGCCGAGCGCGATGAGTTTATCGTCAACGTCATTCACTCCTTCCACATCGTCATCAATGATGCGGAAAGCCAGCGTTGGATCGCGCTGTAATTCGTTCAGTTTGGCAAGGCCGCGGCGCCCCCGATTCCGGCGCTGCGGGTCTGAAGAATCGGCCACGCGGTGCAGCTCGCTGATCACGAAGCGCGGCACGACTAAAGCCCCGCCGATGAAGCCGGTGCGGGCGATATCCACGATGCGGCCATCAATCAAGATGCTGGTGTCCAGCAGGTATTGAGACGAGGAAGTGCCGCTAGCAGCAGCGAGCGCCTTGGAGCCGATGCCGAACCATTCGTTCATGAACGCCCATACTTCCCGCGAGCGATTGCGGAACAGCGAGGTGAACACATAGGCCAGCAGCAGCGCGAAGATGGCCGGTGACCAAACGCCAATGGACAGAGGCAATAGAGAGAGGGGGTAGGCCAGCAGCAGCGCCAGCAGCAGCCCCAACAAGAGGCCGAGGATGGTGGTGAACAGCACTTCAATGGGCTGTTCGTTGATGGCGCGGCTGAGGCGGCGCACCGGGCGCACGGTCAGCAGCGGCGTTAGGATCAAGCCAAAGAGGATGCCAAGCAGCCCGAAAAAGAACGAGACGACCAGTTCGCTGAGGCGCAAAGTGGCGGCAATTTCTACGCCTAAACGCGCCCCGATGATGGCGAACACAAGCATCCCGATGATGCGGGAAATAAAATCAGCAGTCAACATGAGAACGGCCCCTTATTAGCCGCGGCCTGCGCGATAACGGGTGGCAGGCTGGCGGCGCGGAGAGAATACAACTGCGCTTACGAAAAGTGTTGATGATTTTCGCATCAACATGACTAGCGGTGAAGCAATAATTATGAGTAGCGTATCATGGAGTTTGATGAATTGAAATGAGTATAGTGGAAGCATAGAGTGTTCGTGTGAAAAGATTATTCCAACCCGCTACAATATAGATGACTTAAACTGGAGGCTGAAATATGCGCGGCGCCGATGAAATTTTACATGAAGCAAATACGCTGGCTGATGAATATGCTGCCTTAATTAATGGCGTACAGGAAGACGGCTACGTGGATATGGACGAGGCCGTTCTTGGCGAGGAGTATGCCGAGGATTATCGTAAAACATTGCAGGCGCTTAAGAAAGAAAGCAACGAGGCGATCAAAGAAATTAGGGGGATGTACCGCGAACGAACGAAAGCCGTCCGCGAATCTGCCCCGAGTATTGCGCGCGGGCGCACGCAGGCGAATTTATTAGCCGATGAGCAGGTCAGCACGCTGCGCCCGTATCAGGAAGGGGTGCTGCGATTGGATCGCCTGCTGGCGGAAGCACGGCTGACCAAGGCCGCATTTCACGGCGCTTCTGAGCGCTTGAAGGAAATTGGCGCGGACACGATCTTGATACCGCGAGTCTATGAAATTTCTACCGCTGACGACGAAGACGATGCGTTAGCGGCGCAGGCACAGGCGGACAATGAAGATTTAGACGCGGCAATAGACAGCCAGATAGATGCGGCGCTGCGGGAAATGGCCGGGCGCTGGCTGGCGATGTGGAGCGAAGCCAATGATCGGCTGGCGCTGAGTACGCATCCGAAACAGGCCAGCCATTTACGGGGCATCAAAAAGGCGCTGGAACTGGCGCTGCAAGATGTTGAGACGCTGGTGAATGATTCAGAGGTGGAGTAGAGACCCCTCACCCTTCAACCCCTCTCTGTGTGCGGCTGAGGAGAGGGGTTGAAGCTAGGCGAATGTTTGCGCGGCGGATGCGGCATGCCGCGCCCCTACACATGCGCCTTTTTCCCGTAGAGATGCTCTATCGCAGAGCCGCGCTGCTTACCGCGTGACGCCTACCGCATCAACCACCTGCGCCGCCAAACTATAATGCCCGAAGCTGGGGATGATATAGGCGCCGCGCGCAAGGTCTTTGAGGTCGCGCAGCAGCGCTTGCGCCACGCGCACACCTTCCTGCGGGGCGTCTTCACCGGCATCTTCGATGCGCTTCAAAATGGCTTCGGGAATGACGATGCCCGGCACTTCGTTATGCAAAAACCGCGCATGGCGCAGGCTGTACAGCGGCAGGATGCCGATTAACACTGGCAGTTCTAGCGGGTGGCCTTCCAATTCCTCATAGCGCAGCAGGAAACGTTCGGCTCTGGCGGGGTCAAACACGGCCTGCGCCAGCGCGAAATCGGCGCCATTGGTGATTTTCTTACGCAGCACGTCAATTTCTTTGTCCAGATCATCCGCGATCATATTCAGCGCGCAGCCGACGGTGAAGCTGGTGGGCTGGCCGATGCTGTTGCCGGCTTGATCCGCGCCCTCATTCAGCCGCTGCTTGGCTAACTTGATCAGGCCGGAAGGGACGATGTCGTAATTGTCCATGGCGGTCGGGTAATCGCCAATGCGGGTAGGATCGCCCATGCAGACGAAAATATTCCGCAGCCCCAACGCATGCGCGCCGAGCAAATCGCCCTGAATCCGCAGCATATTACGGCCGCGAGTGGGGAAATGGAGGATGGTTTCGATGCTCACTTCCTGCTCGATGGCGTGGCAGGCGGCCCACGGGCTGGAGCGCATGCGTGAGGTTGGGCTGTCGGTGATATTGAGTACGGTGGCGCCGGCGTCTACCAGCGTCTTTGCTGAAGCCAGCAGTTTCTCGAAATTGTGACCGCGCGGCGGGTTCATCTCCACGCTGATCACGAATTGGCCGGTAGCCAGACGATGCGACAGTTCGGAGGGGCGATCTGGCGCTTGCGAAATGCGCTCATCATCTTCGCGGGGGCGAATGACGGCGATGCGCTCGTCGGTTGTTTCTGGGCTTTCCAGCGCGCCATGCATGGCGGCGATATGCGCGGGTGTAGTGCCGCAGCACCCGCCGATGATGGCCGCGCCCAGCCTGCGAAAGGTGCGCGCGTAATCGCCAAAATAGTCGGCGCTGGCGGTATACATGGTGCGCCCGCCCACATTCTGGGGATAGCCGGCGTTGGGCATGGCTGAAAACTTCGCCTCTGGCGCCGCCTCGCGCATGGCGGTGAGCACACGGGCGATCTGCGCGGGGCCGCCAGAGCAGTTCACGCCGATCACGACTGCGCCCGCGTCGTTTAGTTCGCGGGCGATACGCCCCGGCAGGTAGCCGTAAATGGTACGGTCATCGCGGCCAAAGGTCATTTCAGCGATGATTGGCAGCGCCGGCGCAGTTTGGTGCGCGGCCTCAATTGCCAGCTTCAGTTCAGAAAGATCGGTGAAGGTCTCAAAAAGCAGCGCATCTACGCCGCCGGCCAGCAGCCCGGCAATTTGTTCGCTGAAGGCGGCAGCGGCGTTTTCCGCGCGGATTCTGCCATAGGGCTGTAAGCCAGCACCCAAGGGGCCAATGCTTCCGGCGATATAGGCCGCCCTGCCCGATGCTTCCACCGCTTCACGGGCAATTCGCGCGCCTGCAAAATTGACCTCCGAAACTTGATCTTCAAGCCCGTAATCTGCCAGCTTATAGCGGTTCGCGCCGAAGGTATTGGTTTCGATTAGTTCCGCGCCGGCCTCTAAATAGGCACGGTGCAGCGCCTTGACCGTCTCCGGATGTGATAAGTTTAGCCCTTCAATCGTGGCTTCCAGAGGGATGCCGTTATTGGTCAGCAGCGTACCCATCGCGCCATCGGCAAGGATGGGTTCAGGGTGGGCGAGGCGTTCAATGAAGCTAGGTGTGGTCATCTGTAATCCATGATATAGGTTAGTTTACACAGGTGCCAAATAGAATCACCTGTGAGCCTTGGCCGGATGGCGCTTCGGTCACGTCAAATTGATACTGCGAGAAGGTTCGCAGCATGCGCGAGCCAGCATCGGTGCTTTGTAAGCTCTGCCGCAGCCACGCGCCGTTACGCACGGCATACCATGAACGCACGGTTTCGGGATCGTCGGGCGTGAATAGGGTGAGGGTGGTGTTGCCCATGCCGAATTGACGGAACATATTATGTTCTTCACTGACAACTTCCGCGCCGGGATAGATGGGCATGCGCTGGGTTAGCCCGGCATAACACATGGCGTCCATGGCAAAGGTGAGGGTTCCCCCGCAAAGCGCAATCAGAATAATCACTAACAGGCAGCCAGACAGGCCTTTCAGATTCGGTCTTTTCATCGGTTCTCACTTAAGAGCAGATAAAAGGGGTACTGCGGCGGCTTGCAACGACTTTTATCTGCTCTGCTGTATCTATTTGATCGAAATTTCAGATAGGCCGATTATAAACCAACGTCTCGACAATAGGATGGCCGCGCTGACGGTTTAACCTGACGGGGGTAGGACTTTCTAATTTTGCAAGCGCTCACCGTAGGTTCGAGATGAAGAAATTGCCAATTCTATTTCAGAATCCCCCCAAAACCCCCCCCAGGGGGGGGATGATTCCCATGGGGATTCCCGCTACGATGACAGTAACGCATCAAAACAGGGGAAGAATCACATGCGCCTTTCAAAGATCGGGAAATTATCAAGCTGGCTGCTGGTACTGATGTGCGTCATGGGCTATGCCACGATGGTTATTGCCCAACAAAGCCCGGAAGAGATCAACCGTGATGTTTATTTGAGAATCGTCCGTGAAGGTTTTGAAGGGGGAAATCCTGAAGTATTGAGAGAATTGTATGCGTCCGGGTTTGCTGCCCATACTCCCAACGGTGAAGGCAATCTGGAAGCATCTATCGCCACCATTTCCGGCATTGTGGCGGCCATGCCAGACGTAACCATGACCGAAGAACTGCTGATCGCATCGGGCGATTACGTCTTTGGGCGCTTCATTTTTGAGGGTACATTCACAAACCCACTGATGACCCCTACGGGCGAAATTCCCCCAACCGGACAAACCGTTCGCTACGTGATCGAGTCTACGCATCGCTTCAACGAAGATCATCTATCCGTTGAAGAATGGCTGCTGTGGGATAACCTGAGTTTGTTAACGCAGTTAGGGGTATTACCGGCGCCGGGTGGTGAAATGCAGACCGCCGAAGACCCTGAAAGCATAATCCGGCTTTTCTATCAATTCAATAATGCCCACGACACGGAATCTCAGAACGCGCTGTGGGCAGAAGAGGCCAGCTTAACCCTGCCCGATGGCAGCGTTTTTCAAGGCAAAACAGAGGTGCTTAGCTTCAACCCCGGCCACTCACAGATTGAAATTAGCGATGTGGTGGTCAACGGAAACACTGTTCAATGGGTATCTAATACAGGCGGCGGGGCATCATATCATCTGGAAGCCGTCGTTGAAGATGGCCTCATTCAAGCGATGACCATCAATCCCTGACCTGATTCACCTTCTGCGCTTCCTGCCCAGCGAAATTCGCGCGGTCAAGCAGCAAAGCAGGCGGAAGGATACGGAAACAAAAACCGGCAGCTTTTACGCTGCCGGTTTTGATGGAGCATGTTCGAATCAGCCCCAATTCTGCTGGGGGACCTGGATTCGAACCAGGATTGACGGATCCAAAGTCCGTAGTCCTACCGTTGGACGATCCCCCACTATCACGCCCATTGTACAAAATGGGAAGCGCTTCTATCAAGTGCGAGCCGCGTTATTGCAGCCTGAAGGGCATGATCGCCTGCGCGCGGCTGCTGGCAACGTGCATCGCGTTTTCCCATAGGTAGCCGATCCACACCGCCGGGTTCGCGTTTCGCGCGGCCTTTTGCGCCGCTTCCACTATCTGCGGCGGCAGCGGGTCGCCTTCTTCCCAGAAGATCACCGGCGCATACGCTGGCAAATTCGCCAGTTCGCGGGCTTTGGCAACTGCCGTTTCAAGGCCACCAAGCGCATCCACCAGCCCGTTTTCCAGCGCCTGTTCGCCCGTCCACACCCGCCCGCCGGAAATGGCATCTACCGCTTCAAACGACAGCTTGCGCGCCGCTGCCACCCGTTCCACAAAACGGCGATAAATATCATCAATGGAGGCGCGCATTTGCAACCGCTGCGCCTCATTAAATGGCTTCGTCACATCGTAAATATCGGCGTTTGCGCCGCGCTTGAAGTGCGCCGCGTTAATCTGAAATTTTTCCAGCAGGCCGCCAGCCACCGGCTTAGCCATGACTACGCCAATCGAGCCGGTGATCGTGCCCGGCTGCGCGTAAATATGCTGCGACGAAGCCGCCACCCAGTAGCCGCCGGATGCAGCCACGCCGTTCATATAGGCCACCAGCGGGCGCGTTCTCGCAAGTTCATCCAGCGCCTGCCCCATCGCCGAGGCCGCCGAAACTGCGCCGCCGCCGCTGTCAATGTACAGCACTACCGCCGCCGCCGAGTCATCTTGCATAATTGCGCGAATCTGCTGCACAACGGTGATGTCTCCGCTGCGATCTTCGCCTAGAAACGGCACTGGGATCGGGATCGGAATATCGCCGGGCGCGCCGCCGCTTTCGCCAGAAACCATCATGCCTTCTACGCGCAGCAGCGCCACATATTTTTCGTTGTAAGGTTTGGGCGGCGGTTTGAACAGCTTGCGCTGCGCTTCTTGCCAATCTACCAGCCGCTTCACGCTCAGGTGCGCAGGCAGCTCATTTTCATAAGCCAGCGCATCCACATATTTCGCGGCCAGCGCCGCCGTGTCAATCTGTGGAGAGTGATCGATCATCGCCTGTACGGCCTCACTGCCGAGTCCCCGGCCTTCAGCAATGCCCCGTACAATTTGCTGATAGCGGGAATCCAGCAGCCATTCCAACTGCGCGCGGCCTTCCGGCGAAATCTCGTTCAGCGAAAATTGATCGAATGCGCCTTTATACGGGGTGATGGCGATCACGTCTACGGTCACGCCAGCCTGTGCCAGCGCATCCTTGAGGAAGTAGGCTTCCGCAGCCATGCCGGTCACCATGAAATCACCCGAAGGCTGAAGTAAAATTTCATCGGCGGCGCTGGCTAGATAATACTGCGCGGTATCGTATAATTGGGCATGCGCAATCACTCGCTTGCCCCGCTCTCGCAAAAATTGCAGCATCCCGCGCAGGGTTTGCAAGTCAGCCAGCGACATTTCCAACCCATGCAGCGAAATCACGATCCCTTTAGGCCGTGGATCGGCGGCTAACCGCTCAAAAGCCAGCTTCAATTCCCATAAGCTGAGGGGCGGCTTGCCAAACAACCGGCGCTGAATGAAATCACGTGATTCGGGAAGCGCGGGCATGTTTGATGGCAGGTTGAGCAAAATGTAGTCGAGGTCTTTATGACGGCGGCGGCGCCAATTGGTGAACCAGCGCCAGACGGCCCCCGGCAGGCGGAAGGGGTGAAGGTGTTGAAAAAATTGGCGGAAAATCATTACGATGTTGAAATTAAACTTTGCATACGATTAGTATAGCATAACGTCACTCAAATAGAGTGTTTTTTCAGATTTATGAAATCGAACCCGGTATCAAATAATCAACCCCGGCCGTTTGTGGGGCTGCGTTTCTTACAATGGCTAGTTGATCCCCGTAATGATACGGCAGATGAGATCATGCTGGCGCGTGTGCGCGGCAAACTCACGCTGATCCTCACGCTGATCATCGGCACTCTTTTTGAAGCGGTGCTGCTGTATGCTGAAAGCGCGCGCGGCCATATTCTCATGCCCACGCTGATCGGGCTGGTCATCTGTTACATCCTCTACCGCAGGGGAAATTACACGGTCGGAAAATGGCTGCTGGTGGCCGTCCTCTGGCTGACCGCACCGTTAGCTTACTTCGGATTGCAGCAGCAAATTTCGGTTTTGCTGGTGGTTGCGCTGGTACAGTATCCACTTCTGGCCTTGCTGGTGGCGCAGCACGTGTTACAGCGAAAGTACGCCTACGCGCTGTTCTTCCTCACCATGGTCTTTATGGTCGTCGTGCGAATCAGCAATAATCCCATCACCAGTTCCCTGTTCAGCGTGCTGATCATGATTTTCATCGCCAGCCTAGTGATCACCTTTGCCATTGTCAACGGGGTGGATCGTGAGGCGCGGCGGCTGGCGGAAAAAGACCGCAATGAACGTGAAGCCCGTTACCACGAGATCACCGAATTAGTTAGCGACTTTGTTTTTAAGCTGCGAATGATGCCGGACGGGCAGTTCATCACTGAGTGGACGGCTGGCACCCTCTATAAAACACTTGGCGGCACCGAAGAATTAATGCCGGACTCTGTGGTGCCTCTCTTTTCGATTATTCATCCCGACGATATGGGGGTGATTGTCGAACAACTCGAACGCATTCAAACCGATCAACGCATCAATTTCGAAGTGCGTATTCAAAACCGTCAGAAAAAGCCGTATTGGCTGCGAATTTACGCGCACGGCGAATTTGATCCGGTCACCGGAAAACTCAATGCTGTTTATGGCGCGGCGCAAGATATTCATCAACGTAAAACAGCGCAGCAGGCGCTAGCCAGCAGCGAAACAAGGCTGCGAACCATTATTGAATCCAACGTGATGGGCATCGTCCTGCTGCGTGAAACCGACAACGTGATCATGCTGGCAAATCACAACGCGCTGGAAATGCTGGGTTATACCAGCGAAGAATTTATCGGGCGGCCCATGTCCCTGCATTACCTTCCTCTGCATGAACGCCGCCGTCTGGTGAAGCTGCTCAAGCAGGGCGACCATTTTCAGGATATTGAGGTGCAGGCCATCCGCAAAGATGGCAGCGCGTTTTGGGTGAATATTGCCCTTACCCGCACAATGATGGAAGGTGCTCCCGTAATCATTACCAGCTTCTTCGAGATTACCGCGCGCAAACAGGCGGAAGAAGCGCTGCACAGGCAGCAAATGCGCTACGAAACGCTGGTCAATTCGGTGGATGGCGTGGTCTGGGTCGCCAATGCCATGACGCTGGATGTCGAGTTCATGAGTCCGCAAGTGGAGACCCTGATCGGATATTCACCAGAACGCTTCTGCAGCGAGCCAACGCTGTGGTTATCGCGCATCCATCCAGATGATCGTGAACGTGCCGCGGCTACCCGCCTCGAAGCTGTTCAACAAGGCCGAAATGGTTTCCAGCAGGAATACCGCCTGACCACCGCCGATGACCGCATTATATGGATACGCGATATCGCCACGCTGATACAGCACGGCGACCAATGGATCATGAGCGGACTCTCCATCAATTTTACCGCCGTGAAAGAAGCTCAGATAGCCGAAGCAGAGCAGCGCCGTTTGGCCGAAAGCCTGCGCTCCTCGGCTTCCGCCATTTCCAGTACGCTGGAGATTGATGTGATACTGGATCGCATCCTTGAGCAGTTGCAAACAGTCATCCCGTCAGACTCAGTAGATGTGATGCTGATTGAAGGACAGGCGGCACGGGTGGCTCGTTCGCGCGGGTATGATGAACATTGGCATAGCAACAGTGGCATAGATCAGCACCTGTTTCCGATCTACGAGATGTCTACTTTTCAGGACATGATGAACACCGGTAAACCCCTAATCGTGGGCGATGTGCCAAACTACCCCGGTTGGACGGATTTTGACCGCACAAACTGGATGCAATCCATGCTTGGAGCGCCCATTCAGCTTGAAGGCAGCACCATCGGTTTTCTAAATCTCGCCAGCGATAGAAAACACAGCTTCACCGAGAAACACGCCTCGATATTGCAGGCTTTTGCCGATCAGGTCGCCATCGCGCTGCGCAATGCGCGCCTGTATCGGAAAGTGGCAGACCATGCCGACGACCTGCAAACACAGGTCAAGCAGCGCACCTCGGAACTGGAGCTTGAGCGCCAGCGGATTGCCGCAATTTTAGACTCCACGGGCGACGGCATCGTTTACTCTGAAGATGAAACGATACGCTATGTGAATCAGACCCTGAGCGACTTGACCGGTTACAGCACAGAAGAGCTGATCAACCAGTCTGTTTTGATGATTAACAAGGGGGGCGAAATAACCAGAGGGTCGCTGAATACCGTAATCCAGCGGCTGGGCAGTGAGGGGAGTTGGCACGGTGAGACCGAAATTCAACGCAAAGACGGCACCACCTTCTTTGCCAGCCTCTCGGTTTCACTGATCGGCTCATCAAGCGGCCCGCTGCGCGCCGTGTCCACCGTGCGCGATATTAGCAAAGAAAAAATGTTACAGCAGCAGCAGACAAACCTCGTGGCCTATGCCAGCCATGAATTACGCACGCCGATCACCAACCTGAAAACCCGCCTTTATTTACTGCGCCGCCGTCCTGAACATCTGGATCAACACCTGAATGTACTGGATGAAGTGACTGAGCGCATGAAGCGGTTGGTTGAAGACCTGCTGGATATTTCGCGGCTTGAGCGCGGGGTGATTCCGCTGCGCACCCGCCCGCTGCAATTGAACGGCCACCTACAGCAGATCTTTGATGTGCAAAAGCCTGAAGCTGACCGTAAAGGCATTACGCTGATCTACGATTATCCCGCGCTGCCCGTATATGTTCAGGCCGATCCTGAACGGATGGCACAGGTGATTACCAACCTGCTGACCAATGCCATTAACTATACGCTTTCAGGGGGAACAGTTCGTCTGGTGGTCACCGAAAACCTCGCCGCGCAGCAGGCCATCATTCAGGTGCAGGATACCGGCATCGGCATCTCTCCTGAACACGTCAGCTACATTTTCCAACCCTTCTACCGCGTGGTCAGCCACGTTTCCGGCACCGGATTAGGATTGAGCATCGCCCGTCAGATCGTTGATCTTCATGATGGAGAACTGACGGTGAGCAGTGTTCTGGGCGAAGGCAGCACCTTCACCATCCGCCTGCAAATTGCCGCCCCGCCGCCTAACGGTGCAAGCGACGTGTTTTACAACGAATACCAATCGTAGATGGGCGCACCTGCCAACCAGCCTGCGTTTGCATTGGAATCCAGTATGCTGCATAAGGCGCTGGTGCGTTCCAACACGCTTCAGCAGCTGCCATCCCCGCTGGTATTCGGGTTGATGCTGGTGAACGGGTTGGTCACGGCGCTGGCATGGGGTGCATTTCACGATACGGCTGGCGCGGCTGCGGCTGGCGCTGTGGTCTTTGGGGGTGGCAGTTTAAACTGGCTGGCGCTGTGGTTACTGCCCCGCGCCGGGCGCAGCTTCGGGCCGGATAAGCCGCCCGCCTTAGCCCTGATGCTGGCGTTCACCGCGCTAGCCCTGATACTGGCAATTTTTGCCGCCCCTTTATGGCTGTTGATCGCCCTGATCACAATCATCACGGCTGTCGCCATCTACGCGACGTGGATCGAACCATTCCGCCTGAGCGTCACCCGTGAAAAGATCGGCTTTTCAGACGGCCAACCGGCGGCTGGCAGCCCTGTCAGGAATACAGCGGCCATTCGCCTGCTGCATATTGGCGATATTCACGTTGAGCATATCACCGAACGCGAGCGCCGGCTGAACCGGCTGATCCAGCAGCTTCAGCCGGACATCATCGTTTTCACCGGCGATTTCGTCAATCTCTCTTATAACCGGGATGAGCGCACGCACGGCGAGATTCGCCAGATTATCAGTGGGTGGGAAGCGCCGCTGGGGGTGTACTGCGTCAGCGGAACGCCAACAGTTGAGCCGCTGGCGCTGGTCACGGCGCTGGTGCGCGGCATTTCGCAAATTACGCTGCTGGCGAACCGGTGGGCGGAGTTGGATACGCCTGCCGGAAAGCTGCATCTTGCGGGCATGGTCACCACCCATGATATAGACGAAGATCGCCGCGCACTCGCCAGCCTCGCCGGCAATTTCCCGATAGATGGCTTCAAAATTCTGCTGTCACATTCGCCAGACCTCGCGCCGGAAGCGGCGGCATTGGGCTTCGACCTGTATCTTTGCGGGCATACGCATGGCGGGCAAATTCGCCTGCCGTTTCTGGGCGCGATGCTTTCCGCCAGCTATTATGGCCGCCGCTTCGTGATGGGGCGCTATCAGGTTGGCGCAATGGCGCTGCACACCACCCGCGGCGTGGGCATGGAAGGCTTAGGTGCGCCCCGCGCCCGCTTTTTATGCCCGCCTGAAATTGTATTGTGGGAATTGGGCGGCGGGTAATCTTCGCTAACATCCTTTAGCCACAATGGATATTACAGACAAAATCTTTAACTTTGTTAGAATATCTTTCGTATTCTTAACGTTGACTTGTGATAGAGTTGAGATAGTCACTCAAAGACTAGTTGTCTACACATTGAAGTTGTTTCAAGGAGGCATTATGTGGAGACATATTGAGGTATGGTTGCGTTTACTTGCAGCCAGCCTCAATGAACGCGGCAGCCCGCGTGGTCAGGGGTTGGTGGAGTATGCCATGATACTCGTTCTCGTTGTTATTGTGGTTTTCATCGTC
>JACSRP010000101.1 GCA_014879665.1 Anaerolineae bacterium
TGGCTGAAACCCGCGCAGATTGCGCAGGCCGCCGGGCGGCGAAGGATGCACGTTGTACAGCGCAAATTCGCGTCCGTTTGCACCCATCACCACCGTCGCCCGTAAATGCCCGTGATCGCCTTTGATCAGTTCGCAATCGCGCAGCGGAAAACGGCTGTAGCTGCCAACGCCATGAATCGTGACGCCCTGCGTGCTAACCTGCTCATAGGGGTACTGCTCATGCAGGGCAGCCGTCAGCGCTTCGGCCACCGGCGCGGTCAATTCCTGAAAACACAAGATATCCGGCTCAAATGCCACAGTCAACTTCAGCAGCCGCGCTATGTTGATCCGCTGCCCCTGTAAATTGAAGGTCAGCAGCGTAATGGGCTGTCGTAATTTTTCAGTCACAATTGCAGGTGAAGCCGTCGCCCTATTCCGGGTGTCGTACTGCGCCAACAGCGTGAGCATTCCCGGCAAAAACAACAGCATTCGCGCACGATCTCCGCGAACGAGCGCCAACAAGAACAGCGGCAGTACCGGCATCGCTAGGCCGGGCATCACATGATTTAAGAAATCAACATAATTAGATCGTTCCCCGCGCCAGAATCGCAGCAGCAGATACGCGCACAGCAGCGCCCCATAGCCTCCGGTCAGCAGGTTTGCCAATCGTCGCAGCATGAAAAATCTTTTGAATAGCAAATAGAGTAATGTGGCCTAGTCCGACCCGCGCATACGTGGGTCAAGCGCATCCCGCAAGCCGTCACCAAGGAAGTTGAAGGCGAACATGATCATAAACAGCGCCAATGCCGGGAACAACGCTTGATTAGGATAAGAGGTGATACGCTGCGAGCCTTCGCTGATCATCGAACCCCAGCTTGGCGTTGGCGGGTTCACGCCCAATCCGATAAAACTGAGGAAAGCTTCGTAAGAGATATACGTAGGGATCGTGAGCGTTTCAGCAATGATGATCGGGCCGAGAATATTCGGCAGGATATGCCGCAAAACAACAGTTCGGTTTTCCGAGCCAAGCGACTTTGCAGCCTCGATGTATTCTTTTTCACGCACCGAAAGCACCTGACCACGCACCAAACGCGCCATCCCCATCCACGAGGTCAGCCCGATACCGATGAACACGAACAGCAAGCCGCCCATTTGCCGATCAAGCAAGCTCATGTTGTAAACAAACGATCCCGGAGCCGCCTCTGAAGCCCCGCCTCTGAATATCGCTAACAACAGGATTACGAACAGCGTGGTTGGAAAAGCATACATCAGGTCCACAAAGCGCATCAGGAAGTTATCGGTTCTGCCCCCCGCATAACCGGCAACTAAGCCAACCGCCATTCCCACCATTATGCTGAATAACGGGCCGATGAAGGCCACCGACAGCGAAATTCGCGCGCCGTAGATGATGCGGCTGAACAAGTCGCGGCCAAGGTTATCCGCGCCCAGAAGATACATTTCAGAAACCTTGACGTAACCGCCGGGTTCGCCCTGCGCCTTCATGGTTGGGAACAGGTTGATAACCCACTGCGGCGCAGAATTTGCGCTGGTTAGCACCTGCTGATCATAAGAGAATGGCGCGATAACGCTGGCAAAGATTGCAACGAATATAGCAACGAGAATAACCAGCCCGCCCAACACCGCCAGCCGGTTGCGGCGCAGCCGCCTCCATGAATCTGCCCAGAGGCTTTCCCCCTGATACTTACGCTCCAGTTTCGCTACATTAGTGTTGTTAGCAGGTTGATCTGCAACGGTCATACTTCTCAATCCTATCGCTCAAAACCTACTACCAAATTTATTCAAGACGAATACGCGGGTCAATCCAAGCATAAAGCAGATCGACGATCAGATTTGCCATGACCAGCACTGCCGCATACAGCAGCACCGTACCCATGATCACCGGATAATCGCGCGCGCGAATGCTGGAGATAAAATAACGCCCCATCCCCGGAATACCAAAAACGGTTTCAACCACAAACGTGCCCGTCAGCAGCGCGGCTGCCAGCGGGCCAATGACCGTCACCACCGGAATTAAGCTGTTTTTTAGAGCGTGCAGGGAAATAACCCGGCGCTCCGCCAAACCCTTTGCGCGGGCGGTGCGGATGAAATCTTCATTCAACACCTGAAGCAGGCTGGCGCGGGTAAGGCGGGCGATCAACGCCGCATTCACAAACCCCAACGCAAAAGCTGGCAAAACCACGTTCGCCGGAGTGCCCCACCCGGTCACAGGAAAAAGTCTCCACTGTACCCCGAATAAGTATTGCAGCAGCGGCGCTGAAATGATAACCGGCACTGACACGCCGATGATGGCAACGCTCATGCCGCCGTAATCCCAGAACGTATTGCGCTTAAGCGCCGTGAATACGCCTAAAGGCAGCCCTATTGCCAGAGAGAGGCTGAGCGCCGCGATGCCAAGCTGAATGGAAACGGGCAAATTCTCGCGGAAAATGTCATTCACTGAACGACTGCGCGATCCATACGTCGGGCCAAAATTCACCCACTTAAAGCGCGCTTCATCGCCGAAAATATCTGGCAAATCAATATCAATCAAATAATTTTCAGATTGCGAGGGCGGCGTACGCTCCAGCGTAACCCGCGGGACGATGATATCGGTAATGTAATAAAGATATTGAATATGGAGGGGTTCATCCAAATGATACTTGGCGTTTAGAAGGGCCACTGTCGCCGCGGGCAGCGGTTTCTCACGCGAAAACGGGCCGCCGGGGACCGCATGCATGAGGCCAAAGGTAATAATTGAGACTAAAAAGAGGACAAGAAACATCCACAAAAAGCGGCGAAAAACAAATTTTGCCATGCGCCAGTTTGCCCTTCATGAACAAGAGGGACACAGCAAATGCTGTGTCCCTGTGTTGCGCTAAATAGCTGCGCCAGTTACCCGTAGATTAGCTGCTGCGGCTCCACAGATAATAGGCTTCGTTACCGGTGACGGACGGCGCGCGTTCCACGCCTGACTTCACCAGAAGCTGAAGGTTATAGAAGTAAATCGGCGCAATCGCGGCCTGTTCGTTCACCAGAATCTGCTCGGCCTGCGAGTACAGGTCAACGCGAACGGCGGTGTCGCTTTCAACGCGAGCTTCTGCCACCAGAGCATCGTAAGCGTCGTTCACGAAACCGGTGTCGTTCTGGCTGGAGGCGCTGAAGAACACGTCGTACAAGAAGTTGTTGGCATCAGAGTAGTCTTGGCACCAGCCCGCGCGGTAGATGGTCGGGGCGTCTTCGCTCAGACCAGCGAAGTAACCGGTGGATTCACGGGCTTCGAGGGTCACATTGAAGCCGAGAGCTTCTGACCACATCTGCTGAATCGCCTGTGCAATCGCAGTGTGGGTCGCGGTGTCGTTGAACACGAAGCTCAACTGGCCGAGATCATCTGCAGAGGCGGCGCCCAGTTCTTCCAGCGCCAGCGCAAATTCAGCCTGCGCCGCTGCGACATCGTAGTGAATCGCGGAATCCGGGAAATCTTCCTGCTGCGGGGCTGCATTCAGGCCGGGATAGGTGAAGAAGCCAGCGGCTTCCTGCCCACCCAGAAGAATGTTGTCAATGATCGCCTGACGGTCAATGGACATGCTCAGCGCGCGGCGGAA
>JACSRP010000120.1 GCA_014879665.1 Anaerolineae bacterium
ATACCGCCTGCCGGGAATGAAGGTGCTGCAATTCGCATGGGGGGACTACGCAGGGGACGAGCCATTCCTGCCGCATAACTATACTCAAAACTGCGTTGTTTACACGGGAACACACGATAACAACACAACGAAAGGCTGGTGGATTAGTGAAGCTGCGCCGGACATGCGCGATCATGTGCGTCAATACGTTGACCGTATGCCGTCAGAAATAAACTGGGAATTAATCCGCCTTGGCGAGTCATCCGTTGGCAATACATTTATTGTTCCGGTGCAGGACGTGCTGGGGCTTGACGGTGAAGCGCGAATGAATTTACCTGGGCGAGAAGCTGGCAACTGGGGCTACCGCTGCCGCGAATCTGATTTTGAAGAGCCATATTGGCCGCGTCTGGCACATTTGACCTATATTTATGGTCGCTCATGGTTCAGCATGGCCGAAATTGGAGAGCCAGACCGCCCTGCATAGGGGTTTGGGGCGAATCACATCAGATTTGGAATGACGCAAAAGGGCGGAACAGCGCGTTCCGCCTTTTATATTTCGACATTACCTTGCCGCCTATTTCATAGTTGGAAGCTTCTATAGTCTTTTGAAAGACTCTGCGTAGATGCGAAACGATGGCGATGGGCATTGGGCATAACGCCTGAGTGTTTTTGAGTGCAATCTTGCAAATGGTATAACGTTAGCCATGGTGTCAAAACGTATCTAAGCATGACTATTTAGATAGGATGGGAGCGTCTTATGAAACCTCACGCGCGGTTGAGCGTGTTGTTAAGCACACTTGTGTTTTCGCTGCTGCTGGCCGGATTTACGGTAGGGCAGGATTCAACTGCGCCCGATCTGGTCGTAATCGCAGGCACTATTCAATCGGTTTTAGGCTGCGAGAATGATTGGATGCCAGAATGCGATCTTACTGCGTTGATTTTTGACGAAGAAGATGGGCTGTGGTCAAACGAATTTGATCTACCAGCCGGAAATTATGAATACAAGGTTGCGCTCAACGGAAGTTGGGATGAGAACTATGGCGCGAACGCTGAGGGCGGTGGTGCCAATATCCCGCTGGTTATGGGCGAAGATGCATCCGTGCGCTTTATTTATGATCACAATACGCACTGGGTCACGGACAGCATTAACGGCATCATCGCCAATGTGCCGGGAAGCTATCAGAGCGAGATTGGTTGTGCGGAAGACTGGGCGCCGTGGTGCTTACAAACGCTGCTGCAAGACCCTGATGGCGACGGCATTTATACTTATTCGTCCTCAGCAATTCCTGCCGGGTATTACGAAGCCAAGGTTGCCTACAACGAAAGCTGGGATTTGAATTATGGTGATGGCGGCGCGCAGGGTGGCGCTAATATTGGTTTTACGGTGCCTGATGATGGCACTGAAACAATCTTCACCTATGATTCATCAACCCATGTGATGACGATATCCGTTGGCGGCGCATCTGCCCCGTCTGTAGGAAACCTTTATCTTTCCCGTGCTGTCTGGGCTGCGGAGGACACGTTGGCGTGGGCGATTTCGCGTATTCCCGGGGCGACATATCGCTTGCATTACAGCCCGACTGCCGAACTTCAATTGACCGATGAAGGCATTATTGGCGGCGAGAGCATCGAATTAACAGTGGATCGTGCCGGGCTGCCGGAAGATGTATTGGTATCCAGCCCGCAGCTTGCTGATTATATTGCCCTGAAGGTAAGTGAAGAAGATTTGCCACTGGTGCCGGAAATTTTGCGGGGGCAGATTGCGCTGTCGGTTACTTACAACAACGATTCTCAGCTTGGAGATGCAACCGGCGTGCAAATTTGGGGTGTGCTGGACGATTTATATGCCAACGATGTGCCGTTGGGTGTGAATTGGGCGGACGATACGCTAAATATGTCTGTTTGGGCGCCAACTGCGCAAAATGTACGCCTGCAAATGTTTGAGAGTTCCGATGCTGACGCAGAAGCGCAAATCGTGGATATGACTCGTGACGATGCAACCGGTGTCTGGTCAGCCGAAGGCAACCCTGATTGGAACGGGCAATATTACCTCTTTGAGGTGACGGTTTATGCGCCGGATGCTGGAACTATCGTCACAAATCTGGTGACTGATCCGTATTCTTACAGTTTGAGCCAGAACAGCACCCGCAGCCAGATCGTTCAGCTAAACGATCCTACGCTGATCCCTGATGGCTGGTCAGATCGCAATCGCCCTGTGGTCGAAGTGCCCGAAGATATTGTGCTTTATGAATTGCACGTTCGTGATTTCAGCGCCGACGATCAGACTGTGCCTGAAACCTTGCGCGGTACCTTCGCGGCGTTTACTATCCCTGACTCGGATGGTATGCAGCATTTGAGCGCGCTGGCCGATGCCGGCTTGACCCACATTCACTTACTGCCATCATTTGACATCGCCACCATCAACGAAAATGCTGCTGAGCGTCAGGAGCCTGATCGCGCTGAACTGGAGGCTCTGCCGCCAGATAGCGAAGAGCAGCAGGCCATTGTTGGTGAAATTCGAGATCTGGATGCCTTTAACTGGGGTTATGACCCGTTTCATTACACCGCGCCTGAAGGCAGCTATTCCACCAACCCTGAGGGAACGCAGCGCATCCTTGAATTTCGGGAGATGGTGGCCGCGTTGAACAATGCCGGGCTAAACGTGGTCATGGATGTAGTTTACAACCATACCAATTCCAGCGGGCAGAATGATCGTTCTGTGCTAGATCGCGTTGTGCCCGGTTATTACCACCGCTTAAACGCAGATGGCCGTGTCGAAACCTCTACCTGCTGCCAGAATACAGCCACCGAGCACGCTATGATGCAGCGGCTGATGCTCGACTCGCTGCGCGTTTGGGCAGCGGAATACGGCGTGACCGGATTCCGCTTTGACCTCATGGGGCATCATATGCGCGATAACATGATTGAAGTACGTGACACGCTGAACAGCCTAACTTTTGAGGAAGATGGCGTAGACGGAAGTCAGATTTTTGTGTATGGCGAAGGTTGGGATTTTGGCGAAGTTGCCGGCAACGCCCGCGGCATCAACGCCACCCAGCTGAATATGGCAGGGACGGGCATAGGCACCTTCAATGATCGCCTGCGCGATGCCGCGCGCGGCGGATCGCCTTTTGGGGGCTGGCAGGAACAGGGCTTCGTCAACGGGCTGCTGACCTATCCGAATGAAGTTGAAACTCGCCCTGAGGATGAGCTGTCGGTTTTGCTGGCGCATCTGACCGATACTATTCGGTTGGGAATGGCGGGTAATCTGGCGAATTATGTGCTGGTGGACGGGCAGGGGAATACCGTCACCGGCGCAGAAGTAGATTACAACGGTCAACCCGCCGGTTATACGCTCGATCCGCAGGAAAATATTGTCTATGTGTCGGCGCACGATAACGAGACTATTTTCGACGCCATCCAGCTCAAAGCTCCCCTAAGTGCGACTGCCGGAATACGTGCGCGGATGCAGAATCTAGCCAACAGCATCACCATGTTTTCCCAGGGCGTGCCGTTCTTCCACGCTGGTGACGAATGGATGCGCTCGAAATCACTGGATCGCAATAGCTACAACAGCGGGGACTGGTATAACGCAATTGATTGGACGGGGCAGTCGAATAACTGGGGGCATGGCCTGCCGCTTGAGGGAGACAACGGCGAGCGCTGGCCGATCATGCAGCCGCTTCTGGCAAACCCTGATCTGGCCGTTTTGCCCGACGAAATCGCATTTAGCTCGGCAGTCTTCATGGAATGGCTGCAAATTCGCCAGAGTTCACCGTTATTCCGGCTGCACACGGGCGAAGAGATTCAGCAGCGGGTGATGTTCTTGAATACGGGACTCGACCAAATTCCGGGCGTGATTGTCATGCGTATTAGCGACACTGTGGGCGAAAATCTTGACGAGAATTACAGTGGAATTGTCGTGGTCGTCAATGGCTCTCCGGATGCGCAAACTCTAGGTGATGAAGCATTGGCCGGGCTTGCATTTACCCTGCATCCAATTCAGGCTAACTCAGTAGATTCTGTTGTTCTGGAGTCATCGTTTGAAAGCGAAAGTGGAATGTTCACGGTGCCCGGCTTTACAACGGCTGTATTTGTTGTAGGTGAAGGGAACTAGCATAAGTAGGCAAAGCGGCGAATGAGTACGCGGGTTCGCCGCTTTGTCAATGATCTCTAGTGGATGTGCCTTACGTGCATCCCTGTTTGTCAATTACTCTCTAGAAGTTCACCCAACGCCGTATACAAGCTCTCTACATCTTCGGCTGTGTTGTAGCCTTGTATGGCAACTCTGATCAGCGGCATATCCAGCCAGCGATGTACTGGAATTTCGATTTGATAGTCGTCGTAAAGGCGCGCTTTTAATACGCTCGTATCCGTTGATGGTGGCAGAGGAACGGCCACCATCTGGGCAAACCAGCCGGGTTGTGCAATGGGCTGCTGCCCTGTTATAGCATGAAGCTCGTGCCATACCGATTCGATGAGCGCGCGTGATGCTGCTTGCATCGCTGCCCAATTGTGTGTCTCGATATAGTGTAATGCGGCGGGTACTGTGAGCGATGCGGCTGGATCGCGCGTGCCTTGCATCTCTACCCGTTGGGCAAACCGCGCATCGTGATAGCCCCAACTAACGAATGCAGGTTGTATGGCTGCCTGATATGTCTTTCTCGCATAGAGGAATGCCGAACCCTTCGGCGCACACATCCATTTGTGACAGTTTCCCGTGTAAAAATCTGCGTCAAGCGCGGTTAAGTCAAGTGGGATATGCGCGGGCGCGTGCGCGCCATCAATGACGGTGATAAGGCCTTCTGCCCGCGCCCGCTGAACAACCTGTTCAACCGGGAAAACTAACGCTGTGGGCGAGGAAATATGGCTGAGATATATCACCCGCGTCCGCGAAGTTACCCCCTGCCATAATTCATCAATGAAGGTTTCAGGCGTGCTCAGCGGCAGCGAGTGTTTTTGCTGCTTATAGGCGGAACCGGTATGTTTGCAGACTTCTTCCCATGCGTAGCGGCATGCGCCGTATTCATGTTCGGTGGTGAGAATTTCATCGTCTGGCGTTAAGGTTAGACTGCGAGCAATAAGATTCACGCCTGCGGTCGCATTCGGCACAAAGGCCATATCTTCTACATCAGCGTTTACGTACTGCGCCAATGGTTTCATTGCTTCCCGCAGTAAATCTTCAATGCGTCTGCCGAGAAAGAGAACTGGCTGGCGCTCTAATTCAAGCTGCCACTGCTGATAGGCGGCAAAAACTTCACGGGGGCAAGCACCAAACGAACCATGATTGAGGAACGTAACAGATGGATCCAGTAAGAAATCTGATTTTGGCAGCGAGGGCATAATTTACCTACTGTCCGGTAAGCTGAAGCGATCTAATGTGAAGGGATCAAGGTCAAATTTTGGCAGTTGTTCTGTCGCCATATCCACGAGGAAGCCTCCGATCAGATTTGAAAACTTAAACGCATGCCCGGAGCAGCAAGCGCCAATGACCACGTTGTGATATTCGGGATGGTAGTCAATGATGAAATCTTCATCGGGCGTCATGGTATACAGGCAAGCTCTTGAGCTAAGAAGCTTTATAACGGGGCTGGTAAGGTATCGGGCTGCGAAGGCCATCATGGTGCTCACCAATGCTTGATCGGCGGTACGGTCTGGCGATTCAGGATTAATAGGTGGGCCGCCATGCAGTGATAGTTTTACGCCTGAACCGTTCACGCTTGGCAGGCCGTATGGCATATATGGATAGCCGTAATCTGACAGCAGGTGTGCGATGAACACCGGGAAGCTGCCCATCTCATATGCTTGCAGATGTTCGAACTCAAAGTAATTTTCCTGACAGCGGACGGGTTGTAGAGGTAGTTGAAGATTGAGATGTCGCAGCACATGGTTTGACCATGCGCCAGCAGCAACGATTAAACGATCTGCTGAATATGTGCTGCCACTTGCGATAACGGTGACCGATGATTCAGATGCCGATACGGATGTCACTGCTGCATTTTGTATCAGCGACGCGCCAGATTGTTCGGCCAATCGTAAATGGGTCAGCACACATTTTGATGCTTCCAACAGGGCGGCATCTGCCTGATAAAGCACCTCGAAATCATTGTCAAAGCGAAACTGTGGGAATCGTTTCGCGCCTTCTTTCGCGTCCATGAGTTCAAATGGGATTTGTTGAGCTGCAAGCCCATCAATCATGGCTTCAAAGTGTGGCTCCCCACGTGGGCCAAAATTGATTCCGCCAGTGCGGTGCATCAAGGTTTGCCCGGAAACTTCTTCCAGTGAGCGCCACCCGGAAAAAGCCAGTGCCGCCATTCGCACGTATATCTCTCGATTATAGGAGAATCGAATGATGCGCGATGCCCCGTGCGAACTGCCTTTACCATGATCAAATTCGAACTGTTCCAGCAGCAGCACTTTGAGGCCGCGATCTGCGGCATGATAAGCGGCAGCGCTGCCTGCTGCGCCCGCGCCGATAACAATAAGATCGTATTGGGACATGAGCGCTGGAACCTTCTCAGGTATAATAACCGATTCACATGAGCATGATTGAGCCATAAATAGACCGTACCAGCAGGGCACGGTCAAAGGATTGGTAATATGACCAACTTACTGGAAAAAGCACACGCTGTCGCACCTGAAATGATCGCTGTTCGCCGCGATATTCACCAGCATCCGGAGCTGGGGTTTCAGGAATTTCGTACTGCTGGACTTGTAGCAGATAAACTGCGGGCATTGGGATTAGAGGTTTCAACTGGAGTCGGCAAGACCGGCGTAGTCGCGCATTTAGGCGAAGGTACGCCCATTGTCGCCATTCGCGCCGATATGGATGCGCTGCCCATTCTAGAAGCGAATGATGTTTCGTATGCTTCGGCTAGCCCCGGCGTGATGCATGCTTGTGGTCATGATGGCCATACAGCAATGCTTCTTGGCGCGGCAAAAATCCTCACGGAAATGCCAGATCGCCCCACGGGTGAAATTCGCTTTCTATTTCAGCCATGCGAAGAAACAAATGATGCTGAAGGCAAAAGTGGCGCCCAGCGCATGATTGACGACGGCGCGCTGCAAGGGGTAGATCACGTCATTGCGCTGCATGTTGACAGTGACTTAGAGTCCGGCTTAATTTTTGCACCGTCCGGATTTATGACGGCAAACGTTGATAACTTTTTTGCGACCATTATTGGGCAGGGCGCGCATGGCGCGCATCCCGATCAAGGGGTAGATCCGATCTATGTGCTGGCGCAGGTGATCAATGCGATTCAGGGCATTCGCGCCCGGCGCATCAACCCCGGTCGCCCGGCAGTGGTGACGATTGGCACGGTTCACGGGGGCTTGCCCGGCGGTGAAAATGTGATACCGAATGAAGTCACATTGTCGGGAACGCTGCGAAGCTATGATGATCAGACCCGTGAAAAGCTTATTATTGAGGTTGAGCGCGCGCTTGGCGTGGCAAAGGCGCTGGGCGGCGATTTCAAATTGGAGATTGTAAAGGGTTGCCCATCAACCTATAACGATCCTAAAGTCACTGAATTGATTAGGGAAACCGTAGTGGATATGTTTGGTCAGCATACGCTGATTGAGAGGGAGCTTTCGCTTGGTGGCGAAGATTTCAGCTATATGACACGCGAGGCGCCGGGCGCAATGTTCTTGCTAGGCGCGAAGAAGGATGCAGTGAAGCGCGCGCATCATAACCCTCTGTTTGATATTGATGAAAACGTGCTGCCGCGTGGTGCGGCGATGCTGGCGGAAACCGCCCTGCGCCTGCTTATGGGCGCTGCCTCTAAACGATAATATCACGCGATGTTTTTGCCCTTTTGAGCACAAAAACGGCAAATTTGGTAGAGAGTGAATGAGTTTACGTTGAAACGATTTGTTCTTGACTTTCTGGAATCGGAGTTTAAGAAGACGCATCGCATCCTCCAGGCTGTGCGGGAGAATGGCGATAATGATTTACAGGTTGAGCTGACGAATGGCAAACATATAGCGATTTACGTCATCAATCGCGCTATTCGCGTTCCAGAAATCAACGAGTTGTTGGAGCGGAATACGCATAGACACCTTTACACCCTGTTTATTCTCGATGGCCGCATGGCGCCGGGAGATGGTTCGCTAGTTGAACCGCCTGCATGGATGGTGACGCTGCATACACTGGCGCATCATCGGCTGTATGCTTATTGGCTTGATGGCCGTGAAGTGACGATTCGCCCGGTCCATTTGGGTTGGCGCTGGGGCGCGCATCAACGGGGAGTTGCCTATGGTACGCGGGTAGATGTAAACAATTTGCGCGCTGAAATGATGGTGTTCACCTCACAGTTCATCACCGGGAGGTTTGCCGTAGCAGACTTTGGTAATGATACTTTCTGGAAAAAGGTGACTCCAATACAGGAGGCGGAACAACGATATTCTTGGAGGCAGTGGTCATTTAGCGGCAACCGCAAACGCCAACCGGCTGAAGAGACTGAGCAAGCCTTCGGTTTTGATTCATGGGAAGAATTTGAGCGTCATTACAGCGATGTAGGTTCAGGCACAGATTACCGCCATTATCGCGGCCAGAATCGGGAGGAACGCAGGCCGCCGCGCCGCGTGCAGTCGTTGATGATACGCCATTACAATTTGCTCGGGCTGACAAAAGAAGCCACTCTTAGCGATGCCAAGGTGGCCTATCGCAAGCTGGCACGCGAAAACCACCCCGATCTTCATCCTGCGGAGAAAGAAAAATATACGCTGCGAATGGCGCAGATCAATGCTGCATTTGAAGCGATACGTAAAACACTTGAAACAGACTAACCGGGCCGTTTCTCTACAGGCAAGTCTTTGTAACGTGGGTTTTTAATATCTCTCTCAGAGATATTCGGGCTGCTGCTATCCCAGCTAACCGCAAAGTCGGGGTCATTCCATGCGACGCCGTTCTCGTCGGCGCCATCATAGTAATTGTTCACCAGATAGGTTAGGGTAGCGTCGGTTCGAGCCAGAAAGCCATGTGCTACACCAGTCGGAATGAATAAGCCGAGCCGATTTTCTTCACTTAATTCTAACGTTGCGGTCTGTTGAAATGTGGGCGATGACGACCTGAGATCAGCAAGCCCGACCTGTATTCTGCCGCGTATCACAAACCAGTAATCAATTTGATGAAAATGATAGTGCAGTCCTCGCAGAACCCCCGCCTGACTAATGGAGCAGTTCGACTGTATCTTCTCCCAGTTAATCCATGGAAACCATTCATTGCGGAACGACTCCATAAACGTCCCGCGCGAGTCGCTGTAAGCGCGTATATCGGCAACAAAAATACCGGAGATAGTTTCATGTTCGCGGATATGTGAGGGCAGGGAATTCATTCGTTGCTCCACGTTGGGAAAGTAACAAAATCGTGCCAATAATACCGGAGTGCGAGGTAAAATACCTGCGTATCTGGATAATAGCGCATGTAACAGCGTTTGCTCGCTGTATGGCTCACTTGAAAGGATAGATCCACAAATGGCCGAGTTGGGAGTACAGCTTTATTCTGTTCGTGAGGAATTGATTGCCGACTATGTAGGCACTGTTGAACGGCTGGCGTCAGCAGGCTATACCGGTGTTGAACTAGCAGGCAATTATGGCGCTAGTGTCGAAAGCGCAGTTCAGTTGTTTCAGCGGTTAGGACTGGCAGTACCGTCTATTCATGCGCCGATTCTAGATGCTGCTCAACGCTCTGAAGTAATCGGAATTGCAGTGGGGTTGGGCGCGAAATACGTGGTTTGCGCCTACATCCCGCCCGACGAATTTTCCACATTGTCCAGCGTTGAAAGTTATTGCGCGCAGCTGAATGAGGCGAATGTAGAAGTTCAGGCCGCCGGCCTCACCCTGTTGTATCACAACCACTGGTGGGAGTACGAAGCCCATGATTACGGAATTCCGCTGGAGGTCATGCTGCGGCTGCTCGATCCTTCAATTGGTATTGAACTGGATATTTATTGGGCGAAAGTGGGCGGGGCTGATCCGGTGGCTGCGCTTGAGGCATTAGGATCGCGGCTTAAGCTGCTGCACGCGAAAGATGGCCCGGCAACGAAAGACGATCCGATGCTGGCGCTGGGTGAGGGTGTGATGAATTATCCGACGTTGCTTCCGCACGCCACGGCTGCTGACTGGCCGATTGTTGAGCTAGACCGCTGTGCTACAAATATGCTTGAAGCATTGGAAAAGAGTGCGGCATACATGCTCAGTATAATGAGTTAGCTTAAAATAATATGCCCCCTCGAAGTTTTTAGAATGAGGGGGCATTACAGGCCTAGGCAATGACCCGTACCGGTGTGCCAACGCTGGCAAAATCAAAGAACCATTGCGCCTGCTCCGTAGGTAGATTCACGCATCCATGGCTCATTGGGCGGCCAAAATTGTTGTGCCAGTAGGTGCCATGAATGCCATAGCCTTGATAGAAATACATCGTGTAA
Organism: Anaerolineae bacterium; assembly: GCA_014879665.1. Classification (GTDB taxonomy): domain Bacteria; phylum Chloroflexota; class Anaerolineae; order Aggregatilineales; family Phototrophicaceae; genus Flexifilum. The sequence continues at coordinate 10,407 of JACSRP010000120.1, forward strand.
GGCACGTCAGGAAGGTAATAGTCCGGCCCGCGCATATCGGTTGCCACATACTTTACATAAACCGCGTAATCACCAAGAACGGTTGGTGTTTGCGGCAATCCGGTTGAAACCAACTGCGAATGGACTAGATTACCATTTTCGTAGGCATAAATGCGCTGGTGACTAATGGACACAAGAATCGAGCGCCCATTTGCGGTAGGGGCGGGCGGTGCTTCTGCGGCTGAAGGTTCATAGACGCCGGACGCTGGAATGGTGAGTTCTTGCCCGGCAAAAATCAGATTAGGGTCGCTGATGCCGTTGATCGTAATGAGGTCTTCAAGCGAGACATTATACATCCGCGCGATTAACCCCAGTTCCTCACCAGACGCGACCATATGAGATGTCGTTGGGCCGTCATATGTGGAAATAGGGGCGACTTCAACCGCTGGCAGCTCGATCATCGGTAGGGTAATTGAGCCGTCCGCTAATTCACCGGAAACATCTAAACGTAGACGATCTAATAAAACGGGGATTTCAACTGCCCGCCCCGGCATAGATGCTGTTGGCTCAAAGTAGGCTTGTTCACTGATTGTGATCAGCATATTCTGCGCTTTGTTGAGGTCAATCGTGAACTGTGGTTGCAGGCTGCTATTCGATGTCGCAGATTCAGCAGCGGCAACCATATATGGAATATCCGGTGTAACGCCGAGATCGGCCAGCGACATACTCCACTGGCGATCTGCATCAATCATCGTTACCTGTTGATTTGCGAATGTTTCCTGAAGTTTTTCGGTGGCCGTTTCTGCGCTTACATTCCCTACATCAACCCCGGCAATGGTTACACCTGAAGGAATGCGGTTAGCCGGAAGTGCAAGCAGAACAAATAGCATAATAGATGCCGCTAGAGTAGTAAACGTGATAATGCCAGCACCAATTCCGAACAATATTACGTGCTGCTTTTGCAGCCCGAATAGTGTGGTTTGTGCCTGCGGATGGGGGTTAGACGTAGATGGCGTTATTTTTGACATGATTTTAGTCTAACATTGACTGAAATATTTGTTTCCTGACGGGTTGCCAACGAAACAACCCTGTCAGCTCTGCTGAAAAAAATCTGACAACGTTACTAATGAGTGTTAATTACAGGAAAGGTTGTGTTCGGATGAGTAATTTTCTGCGCTTCCTTTTTACGGATGGTGAGCCGCCAACGCTTGCCGAGATCGATCAAGGTTTAAGCGCAATCAATAGTGCCTATTCGCTAGATGCCGATTTGAGTGAGCCGACTTTTGGCGATCTCTATTATGAAGATAAGCTGCTTGCAGAACTTGAAATCAACACCCCCGGAGACGACGTATTTGAAGATGATGTGGCCGATATGGTAGAAGAACTTCAAAAACACGACGATCCTAATCGTGAAATCCCACTTCAGGCGTTGGCAAAAGCGACTGGTATGGTCGCAATCCACCTGAAGCGGGCTGGTTATGAGAATTACGAGCTGGTACAACCGCTGCTTGGTTGGCTGTTTGATCATCGTAATGGGCTGCTGCAAATTGATCTCGACGGCTTTTATGACCATGAGAAGCGCATAGTTAGCTTGTTATAGCGTAAACAGTCACCACCTACTCATCTTCAGTTTGAAAGCGGCTGTAATCTGCTTCAGTATTCAGGCGCTGCTGCGAAAAGTAGCGTTTACGTAGTCGCGCCATGATTACCACCGGATCACATGGTATGCCTCCTGCGGAAACCACCCCTTGACCGGCGAAATACTCGCATACGCGCTCAACATCGCGTTCCAAAATAGAGGTGGCGCGGCTGTTACCTTTGAGCGAAACGACCTGTGGAAAGTCAATCAAGGTAATACGACCTTCCCAGTAGAGTATGTTGAAGGCAGAAAGATCGCCATGAATCAACCCGTGACGCAGCATGATTTCGATATTGTGAATCGTTTGTGCAAACAGGCTGTCGCGTTCACTGGTTTCTAATGTCACACTGTTTAAGGGCGGGGCGGCCATATATTCATCGCCGATATAATCCATACCGATTACGTTGAGTGACGAACCATAAGCTCTAGGCACGGATGCGCCTGCGTCATATAGCGTTCGCAGCGTCGTCAGTTCATACATCAACCATGAAGTATGCGCGACCTGATCGCCAAAGCCGGTCTTTTTACTCAGCGCGCGCATAATGCGATGTTCGGTTTCCTTGATTGCCTTCCCGGTTTCTCCCAGAATGGATCGCCCTTCGCGGTACATGCCATCATTGCGTAGATTACGGAACATGCGCGGGCGATATACTTTTGCCGCTATGAAACGTATGCCAACAGCGGGATGCGCCTCGCAGCGATAAACGCTGGCTTCCTTGCCACCTTTTAACCGCGCCAGCACGTCAATGATCAGCGCCTGCTCAAAGAGTGGACGCAGCGATTCCATGAGCCAACCTTCTTCAAAGCGACCCGGTTGATAGGTCGTTTCTAACCCCAACTCCACCGGCGAATCATCGGTGATGGCTTCAATGATGTCCTTATTAGCCATTTTAGGCTGATGCCGGGATTTCGGTTTACGAGTACGCCGCTGGTAGCGGTCTTTGTTTTTTGTATAGAACTCAGCTTCGTAATGGTCGTACTGATCTTCAAACGAGTCGTAAGACACGATGTTTTCATCCTCAATGAGACAAGCAAATATCCATAACATCCAGCCTGTTTGCTGGATAGCGGAAACCGATCGGCTTGTCTTTGAAGATGGTAGGGGGTTATTTCGTAGGATTAGCCCAGAATCATCAAAGGCAAGCGCACCGTGACCACACGGGCTGATAATTTTTCTTGCATATTTGCGCTCCTTTGCATGACCCGTTCAGATGCCAGCATCCTAACATAGTTCGGAAGCGGTTGTCAACGGGTCACAAGCGATCAGTCCATATCAGTCCGCAGTCAGTAACTGCTAATTCTTCCTGTATAATCGGCGCACTTCTACAGTTTAGGAAATATTGTGAAAAGACTGGCTGGCTCATTTACCTTAACCACGATTTCCGCTTATCTTAGTTTTATCCTCCTCGGTCTCGGTGGCGGTTTATTGGGCGTTGCCTGGCCGGCGATGCAAATCTCGTTCAATCAGCCGATTGATGCGATGGCGGTCATTCTTGGCGCTTCAACCGTCGGATATCTTATTGCAAGTTTTGGCAGTGGTATTGTGGTATCTCGCCTTGGCTATGGCCGGATGTTCATCGCTGCGCTCATTTTAATGTCCTTTGGTTGGCTTGGCTTTGCGTTCGTCCCGTCATGGGGTCTCGTAATTGCTATCTCTTTTGTAGGGGCGTTTGGTACTGCGCTTTTAGACGCCGGGTTGAATGCGTACATGGCGGCGCATCACAGCGCGCGGGAGATGAATTGGCTGCATGCTTGCTTTGGCATTGGTATTACGATTGCGCCGTTGATCATGACGGCGGCAGTCACGGGCGCCGGGTGGCAGTTTGGCTATCTTGTCGTTGCATGTTGTTCAATGCTGCTTCTTAGCCTTTTTATCATCAGTAGAAAACGTTGGCTGTCACCGATCACCATTGCATCTTCAGGCGTAGCGATAAACCGCCGGCGGGCGCTGAAAGACACCTTGCGCTCACCGTTGGTATGGCTCAGTATCTTACTTTTTGCCGTTTATGCAGGTGTTGAGATATTACCCGGCAATTGGGGTTACAGCCTATTTACTGAAGTGCGGAATATGCCCCCGGAATTAGCCGGATTCTGGATTAGTTTTTATTGGGGCAGTTTCACGATAGGGCGCCTTTTCTTTGGCGCTATTATGCCGAAACTTTCGCCAGTTGGTTTACAGCGCGGCTGCGTTGCTGGTCTGCTGTTTGGGGGTATCCTGTTCTGGTGGAACCCCTCTATCACAGTTGGCATCGCCGGCCTCGTAATTCTGGGCTTTTCGCAGGCGCCCTTATTTCCGCTGTTTGTGCTGAATACACCGCGTATGTTTGGTGAAGAGCGCGCTTCTTATGCGATAGGCTTCCAATTGGCCGGTGCGGGTGTTGGCATTGCGCTGCTTCCGAGCATTGTTGGATTGTTGGCAGCCACCCGCACCCTGGTTATCATGCCGCCATTTCTCGTGGGTATGGTCATCTTGTTGATTATCATTAGCGAGGCGCTGAACTATTTCACATCTGGTAAATCCCAACAGGTCGTTGTTCAGGGGGCAGGGGATTAAGCGCCAGAAGCCTTGAATGAGCGCAGAAGCCGCTTGCTTCTCCTAAATCTATGAACCAGCCATGTCCAATAATGCCCCGGCTATCTTCCGCGCTTCAGATTCCGGGGTGTTTTGCGAGAGGGGCAAGTTGATCACTTCGGCTCCCCGGCGGTTTGCTTCCGGGGTTGGGGGCTGCCCCCTGTTAGGCAGTATTGCCGCGGCCATGGCCTGAAGCGAAGGATACCAGCAGGTAACATCATGGCAGCCCTGCTCCCATAAAGCGTCAAGCACTTCTTCGCGGATGCTGCAATCTACAAAGACGGGATATCGCCACAAGGCGTTTTCAGAGGGCAATTTCAACAGCCGAATGTTTGTGTTTTGGAGATGCTGCTCATAAATGCCTGTTATTTTGCGCCGGTGAGCGAGGTTTTCCTGAAGCCCTGAAATGGCTTCTGGCAGGTCATCCCAGTAACTTTCGGGGATTTGATAAGCCGTCGTCTCGTGAAACTGCTGAAAGAGATCGGCATATATCCGGCTGGTCGGTGCCGTCATATTTTCTTGTCGGTGAAATGCCCAGTACAACTCGTTCCATGCGCGAGCGAGGCCGTAAAGCTGTTTGTTCCAGATTGGCAGCTGCCGAAGGATTCGCCCGATCTCCTGTGACAGAGATGCGTCATTGGTGAGCACTGCACCGCCAAGTTCTGTGTCTATGATCTTGCCAAGGCCGAAGCTAAAGATTGAGGCGTCTCCCCACGCGCCACAGGGCATTCCGTCAGTTGAATTTCCGGTGGCTAGCGCGGCATCTTCGATCACCAGCAGATGCTGTACTTTTGCCCACGCGCATATCGCGTTCATCGGGGCGGAAATGCCATACATGTGGCATGGAATGATGGCGGCAGTTGCCGGAGTATATGAATCGCGCAGTGTTTTCACAGTCACGGCGCTGGTAAGGGGATCAATATCTGCAAGGCGCGGGTAATTCCCGCTTGCGACTACTGCCCATAGGACGATGTAGCAGGTGTTTGCCGGAATCAGAATGTCTTTCCCAAGAATATTTGCTGCCCGAAGTACAGCAAATATACCGGCTGCACCACGCCCGATTAAGTGAACGTGCTTACGTCCTGTCAATGATTTTAGCTGCTTGATAGCCTGTGATTGTGCGCGTGTCATGGTCAGGGGACGATTTCTACGTCATTCTTCAATCGGAAGCTTCCTCTAAGCGGATCGAGACGCATTGGTTGGTTATTTTGGCGCCTCGCTTGTGGTCACCATTGTCGGCTGGCTCAGTTTAACATACGTAGAGGCTTAGCGGCAGTTCACCGAAACCTTCACCCGTGAATTTCTTCGTTTCTCCAAGTATGATAACGACATTCCGTTCGCAGAAATAGAATATTCATATAAGCCATGAAACCAGCAGAACCTATTCTCGTCATCGGCCACCGTAACCCGGACATGGATGCAATTGCCTCGGCTGTTGGCTATGCGTGGTTGCTTAACAAGACTCGCCCGGAATCTTACATCGCGGGGCGTTGTGGCAACCTGAACATGCAAACGTCCTTTGCGGTTGAACGTTTCGGGGTAACACCACCCGTTTTGATCACGGATGTTCGCAGTCATGTTGAAAATGTGATCGAAGTTGTGCCTACGCTAGATCAAGAGCAATCGTTGTTAGAAGCGTGCCAGCTTATTGCCCGCACGCGAAGACCAGTGCCTGTTTTGGACGAAACTAGCAGGCCGGTGGGGCTGCTGAGTGGGGCAGGGCTGTTTGCAACTTTTGCGGACGCGCTAAGTTCAACGTCGGTGTTGGCGCTGGCTAAGGAATTTGATCGACGTGCGATTACCGCCATGGATACTACCTCATTGGTCTTACATGCAGATGATTTCGTGCGCGATGTCGTGCCGCAAGCGCTGCGTAATGAGCAAGATGACTTTCTGGTTGTAGATGCTGCCGGACGCTATGCCGGGCTTTGCCGCAAATCGGCGCTGCTTTCGCCTTCTCGTCGTCAGGTCGTGCTGGTTGATCATAACGAACTGCAGCAAGCAGTTCCCGGCCTTGAGGAAGCAGAGGTGATGGAGGTGCTGGATCATCACCGCTTGAGCACGCTGCCGACTTCGGTGCCAATTCGCTTCCAGATCGAACCCGTTGGAAGCTGTTCTACGTTGGTTTCAGAAGAAGCGCATGATGCCGGACGGGAATTTCCTAAAGAAATCGCCGCAATCCTGCTCTGTGGCATCCTTTCAGACACACTGGTATTCCGCTCGCCAACTGTGACCGAGCGTGATGAACAGGCCGCTTTGCGCCTTGCGCGTATGGCTCAACTTGCCCCTGACCAGGCGACAGATGATGAAATGATGGCTGCGATTGCTGAACTTGGCAGCGATTTACTAGCAGCGGGCGCTGGATTGGGGACGCGGGCTGTCAGTGAAATCGTGAACAGCGATATTAAGTATTATGATATCGGTGGCTCACGTATTGGTATTGCACAGGCTGAAGTAACATCATTCGCAGAACTTAGCGTGCGCATTCCGGATCTTCTAGCCGGGCTACAGTCTTTGGTTAACGACGAAAAATTGGCGATGGCGCTGTTGATGATCACGGATGTCGTCCATGGCAACAGTCGTTTGCTTGCGGCAGGCATAACTCGATACATCAGTGCTCTGCCATATACACATCTAGATGATGGCAGTATGGATGCGCCAGAAATTGTTTCCCGGAAGAAACAACTGCTGCCGACTGTATTGGCCGCCCTCAGCCAATTGGTTTAGACTAAAACTGGCGAAGCGAGTTAGTACAATATTCGCGACCAGTTCGGTTTTTGGCCTCAATTGGTGGTCATACGGGTCAAATTACCCTATGCAAACACTACCATTCCGCTACGATCTTAGTTAGTACCCCGAAAATGGGGGGCATCGTTTCCCCATTTTCGAGATAATCTTTTACAGCGGGAACTGCCGGAATATTGACGCGCCGGCGTTTTATGCGTGGGAGAATCAAGAATGAGATATCATCGCTTCTTAGTAAGTCTACTGGGCATCATTGTTGTAATGATTGTGGCTGCTTGTAACCTGGGGGCTGAATCTCAGGCGACAGCTACGCTTACGCCCTCGCAAACGCCAACATCTTCACCGACGACCAGCGCAACGGTGCGTATTCCAACGCAGCTTCCCACGCCATGGGTCATTTTCCCGCCAACGACCATTGTGCGAACAGTGATCGTTCAAATCCCGACGCCAATACCCACTGTTGTTCCGCCTCCAGTGCCAATCCGGATTGCGATTACATCACCGGTGCCGGGCAGCATTGTTTCAGGAATGGTTTCTGTTATTGGCTCTGCGCTGCATCCGCAGTTCTTGCAGTATCAAGTCGAATTTGGGCC
>JACSRP010000158.1 GCA_014879665.1 Anaerolineae bacterium
GGCAATTACATCCGCCACATCAACCGCGTTTAAATTATGGTAGTTGGCATCAGCGCTGGTGGGGTCGCCGAGCGTAATCACACAGGTATGTGTGCCTTCAACGTCGAGGTCGTCCACTGATGTGACCGTCACTGTCACAGGCGTAACATTTCCGGCAGCCAGAACCACCGGATTCACCGAGACAGCGCATTCGCCATCGGTCGTAACCGGAATGCTGACCGGGCTGACCGGGTTCGCCTGTGCGGCAACGCCGAAGGTCGCCGTTGCGCCGCCTTCGGCAATGGCGATAGTGGTCGGCGTTACGGCAATACCAGCGGCGTCATCATTGTTGATTGTGCCAGTGCCGGTATCCGGGCGCACAAAGCTCGCCTGTCCGATGGTAGTACCCGAAATCGCGCCAAAAGCCGCAGTAAAGGTTTCATTCGCCTCAATATTCAGATCGCCGTTGATGGTGACCGGAATAGTGCGTGTTTCGCCCGCTGTACCAGTAAACGTGAGTGATGATCCGGCGGCTGCGTAATCGTTATTGGCAATCGTCGCAGTGCCATCGGTCAGGCTGTAAGCGACCGTGAATCCCCCTTGCACTACCTCGCTGTTGGTTACAGTAAAATTGAGGGTGCTGGTTCCGGTATTCCCTTCGACAATAGTATTGTCGCCAATTGTCAACGTAGTCGTGTCGTCATTCTGAATCGTATGGGTATGAGTTGTTTGCGCGCCTAATACTGCATTGGCGGAAGGCGCAGACAATTGCAGATTGACCGTTTCGTCGGGTTCAACAATGATATCGTTATTAACGCTGAAGCCACTACCAACTGGGAACAGGGTGTTGTTGGCTGTGCCAGACGGAATCGTGATGGTGCCACCCAGTGTATAGTCGCCTGCGGCAGCGGTGCCCCCGGTCACGCTGATGGCAACGGTCACCGCGGTGCTGGTCGCGCTGCCGCTGGCAGTCGTGATGCGCAGGAGATTGCCGATGCTGCCGGCTTCGGCGGCGGTGCTGGTCGCGCTGTCAAATGTGATAAAGATTTCAGGCACAAACACTGACGGTGAATTTGTAACGGTCGTGGCGTAATTGTTTAATACGCCGCCTGAGCCATCCGTGCCAGTGCGCGCACCGGTGGCTGTTCCATAAGCGCCCGGAACATCATTGTTCGATCCGTTTTCATCTGGCAAGGAGGCATAATTCGTCAGCGAAGCGCTGCTCAACCATGAATCCAATGGTTGAACTGTGCCGCTTACGGTAACGTTCACCTGTACAGATAGGGTCGCGCCCGGATTCAGGCAAGGGAAAGTGACAATCACAGGAGATATGCCAGACAGTGAAGCAGTACCACAAGTAGGAGCGCCTGATACGGTATACACGCCTGTAGTTTCAAACACATAGCTAAGGGGTAAGATGATCGACAGAACCACATCGTAGGCAGGTGCGGTGCCTGAATTGGTGAACGATATGCGATAGTTATAGGTGTCTCCGGCGGCGGTAGCAGGGTATGAGGTCGCTATCAGACCGGCAGGAGAAGCGATCGTATAGGAGACAATGCTGAGATTAGGTTCGATAATGGTGACGATCACGCTGCCAGAGGTGGTCGTCAGTACGCTATTAATTCTCAATTGACCGTTAACACTGAGTGTAGTACCTGATTGATTACCGACTACGTTATTGACAATTACCTTGAACTGAATGGTGATCGTCTCGGCATTGGCATCCACATCGGTGTTAATAATGGTGCCAAAATTAAAGGAGACCGCCGCGCCGGATGAGCCGCCGCCAGTAACGCTCATGGGCGCAGTCCAGCCGTTATTATTGGCGACTACTGAAGTCGCAGTAGCCGTCACATACTGTAAGCCCGCCGGTAAATTAGCGGTGATGGCCACGTTGGTGCTTGTGCCTTCTGGTACTTCATAAACCAGTTGGTAGGTCATCACTTCACCGATAAATACATTGTTCGGGTTGCCCGCAACATCAGCTTCCGAACTGCTCAACAGGGTTAGTGTTAAATCATTGGGTGCGGCAAAACTGGTTGGAATAAAAAGAGAGCCAGCTAAAGCCAAAAAGAATCCTATGAATCCCCATTGTAATAATCGCTTGCTAACCTGACGTGAGACTCGAAGCAATGGAATCATACCCCCCCATATCCGGCTAAGGATTTCAGTTAAAATTGGACGCAAACAAGTAAGAACCACTGGATAGGCCAAGTATAACGTTAATTACGGGTAAGTAACCATTCAAGTTTGAGAGAGCCAAGATAGGTTAAAGTTGAAGTTTTGAAAACGTAAAGCGGGTTGCGTAGGTGAAATCATTCTGTTGAAGCAAGACTTGGGCGACGGGCTGCATTAAACCAGAAAGATCAGGAAAGAGGGTGTCAGCGCAAACCGTGTCCTTCAAGAAGCGCCAAAAGCGCTCAAGCTGTTCAGCCAAACTGAAGCAGGCACGCACCGCCGCCGTATGGCGGTAAGAAGCATTATCCATGACCAAGACCAGCGATTGGTCATGGTAGCAGTGTTCGCTCGTTCACTCAGGCGCGTGCAAACGGCGTCATTGCCCCGGTTGTATGCGCCCTCATCGTCGGTGATTTGATCGCCGGGATACCGTTCAACGATGCCGTCTTGGGCAAACTTGATTTCGCGGGCATGTCCGATCATGGAAGGGAACGTGGGGTGTCCATAATATTCATCTGGGAGCATCGTAGGGAAATATAAATAAATTTAGGGGTTGAGCCTTAAGTATCTGAACACTTAATTAAGTAATATTCACTTTCAGTATATCCTATTGAGGAGCAGCACACCCTTTCTGGAAACAGCCCCGTTTAACCTTCACGGAATCAGGCAGTCCAGCAATACGCTTCAAGAAAACAGGATGAATTTATGACAATAAACGAATTTTATCTTAGAGCGGTTAGCCCCATGTTCCTAAATGGCGCAAATACAGCGGAGCCAGAACTGCGCGCCGCTTCAGTGCGGGGGCAGTTACGCTACTGGCTGCGTGCGTATTTAGGCGCGCAGTACAGCAATTTGCAGCAAATCTGGGACGCAGAAAGCGCAGTTTTCGGTTCCACCGGGCATGGCTCGGTGGTCAGCGTGCGGGTGTATGGCAATCCAGATACAAACAAAAAATACCCTTTGCTGCCGCATCGTGAAGATACAGGCAATGTCTCAGAGGTTAAGGCTATCAGACCGAATCCTGACAAACCAGACAATCCTTTTACGCTGCAGTTGGTCACCCGCCCCGGTGTGAGGCTGCCAGAGCATGCCCTGACTGCCCTGAAACTGTGGTCGCTGCTGGGGGGTATGGGCAAGCGCTCGCGACGGATGATGGGCGCAGTCCGCATCGTCGCTAAGGGCAGCGCGAAAGAAATCTGGTATACCTACCCCTCCACCCCTAAAGAATTGATGGATACTATCCAAGCAGCACTGGTTGGATGTCATGATCTGAGTGCTTCTGTGCCCAATTTCCCGACGCTTCAGCCGCGACATAGCTGGATTGTGGTGGGCACAGAAAGCTTTGGCGGTGCAAACAAGGCTAATCAGGATTTTTTTCGCAAGCTGCTGCGTGCTAACCCACACAGAGATGATAAAGCCTACGGCTTCGCAGGAGGCGGAGGCCGGCGCGCTTCGCCTATTCACGCGCAGGTGCGCAAAATCGGAGACGAGTATTACCCCGTCTTTACGGCATTCCGATCAGCTCCAGAACCGCCTAACAGCGCCGGTAAAATCAGCGCCTTGATGAAGGCAATCGTCACTGAGTACAACGGTATCACCGCATGGGGAGGTTGGTAAAGCATGGCATATCTTTTCCTCTTCCAGATCGGCCCCGTTCAAGCCTTCATCGCGCAGGCGCGGCGCACCCACGATCTTTTCATTGGAAGCTACATTCTGAGCGAGTTGGCTTCAGCAGGCGTGCTGGCCGCCAGTCATTTACCCGGCTTTAGCAGTATTTACCCTGTCTTAGATCATGGCGCGGTCAAAGGCGGTGCCCCCCATCGCTTCCTATTCCAAAGCGATGAAGCCCCCGAAACTGCCGCCGCTGTGGTGCGTAGCGCCGTTGAGAATCGCTGGCTGACTGGTTTCGCCGATCCCGTAGGGCGGCTCGTCGCCAATGCAGACCTTAGCACTGGTTGGCACGATACATTCCGACGCCAGTCCACGAATTGGATGGAATTCTATTGGGCAGCTGTCCCTTATGATTCCAAATATCATGGTGAGTCCTATCGAAAGGTGAGCGCCGCCATCGCGCAACGCAAATATACGCGGACGTTTCTTGCTGTTGAAGAACCGGGCGATAAATGCACGCTTACCGGCATGCAGTCAGCGCTGAGCGTCAATTGGAAGGCGCTCCGGAATCACATTCATGATCATGATCAGATCGTGCTGCGCAGCAACGAGAAGATTGGCACGATCGCACTAATCAAACGATTAGCGGCCTATGCGTTAGAAGCTGAGCAAATGCCAATCCCTGATTACAAGCATTTTCTCTCTACGTCGCACATCGCACAGGATAACCCGAACGCCAGCGAAGAATCACTGAAAAAGAAAGATGTCGCTGGTTATCTCGCGGTGCTGCATATGGATGGAGATCAGATCGGGAAGCGGATCAGCCAGTTGAAGGATGCAAAACAACACACTGACTTTTCAAATAAGCTAGCTGAGTTTGCGTCGAAAGTGCCGGATATTATCCACAAATATGGCGGAAAAACAGGCACGCTGGTCTATGCTGGCGGTGACGATGTGCTGGCGCTGCTTCCGCTAAGCAAGGTACTAAAATGTGCGTGGGAGATCAGTAAACAGTTTACCGAATCCACCCGGATGCCGGGTTACGACGATCTGACTGCCAGCGCCGGCATCGCCATCACCCCCGACGATCTGCCGCTGGATCGCGCATTAGAACTAGCGCGTGATGCGGAAGAAAAGGCGAAAGAAAAATACGGGCGGAATGCTGTCGTAGTGGTTGAGGCGCATGGCACAGGGCAAATGCGCGAAGCCGGGGCGAAGTGGGAAATCATCAATTTCGTTTTAGACATGCAGGAATTATTTGAAGCACATACCCTCTCCGGCAAACTGGGTTATGACCTGCAAGTGCTTAGTCATGATTTACCTGGCGACGATCTAAGACCAGCGCGTGAAGCGGAAGTCAAGCGGCTGATCGGGCGGCGCACTGCGGAAGGCGTATCTCACGATCAGAAGAAAAAGATCGACACGCTAACCAATCTGATGATCCAACTGGTTGAAGCTAAACATGAACATGAACAGACTGTCGTCCCTTATTGGTCGGATATGGCGAATTGGGTAATTCTGGCACGGTTCCTCGCGCAGGGCGGCAGACGCGAAAGCGAAATGGAGGCGCAGTCATGAGCCAGTGGGTCTTTATCGAAGCATCAGATGTCTGGCTGTTCCGCGACAACAAGCCTTTTTCAGCGCAGCAGAATTTTGTCGCACAGGGGCAGTTCCCGCCTACGCCAATGACGATACAGGGCGCAGTGCGCACTCATTTTCTGGAAAACATGCTCCCTTCTGAAGGGCGCTCATGGGACGATTACCGGCATGGGAACGTCAGCAGCAGCATCATTCAAACGGTGGGGCTGCCCGCCTTCAATGGCCAGCCTGCCATTCAGGGAGCGCTGCATATCACCGGCCCCTTTGTCGCACGGCTGAATAGTAATGGCACGGTTGAACGCCTGCTGCGCGCGCCGCTCGATCTGCTGGCGCTGAAATCGGAGAAAACCAATCCGGAAACATATGACTATAAGGTGCTTACGCCCGTCACAGAATATGACTTTGCGACTGAGCCACCTTTCGATGGCTGGTGCCCCCTTGAAGGCGGTGGTCAGGGGCACAAGCAAATGCAGGGTTGGCTTTCAGAGTCTGATTTCATAAATTACCTGAAAGGGAATGTGAGCGAAGTTAAGCATCTGGCTGATGAAGAAGTGTTCACGCATGAAAATCGCGTTGGGCTGGCGCTCGATTACAACCGGCGCGCCCATATCGAAAGCATGTTTTATCAGGCTGAGTTCGTACGCCCATGCGATCAGGTTGGACTGCTCATCCACGTTGACCATCCCATATTTACCGGTAGTGGCTATCTCAGCCTTGGTGGTGAATCGCGTTCCGGTCATTTTCAGGTCGTCAATAATATTCATCCGCTGCCCCAAACCGGGCGCGGAAAAGTCAGAATTGTGCTGCTCACGCCGGCCTATTTCACCGGAGGCTGGGCGCCTGAAAATCATGACTGGTCGCCCTGGGTCGGAGATGGCGCGCTGGTTTCAGCCGCGGTGGGAAAACCACACGCGATCAGCGGGTGGGATATGGCAGCTCGTCGGCCTAAGCCACTGCGGCATTATGTACCGGCGGGAAGCGTCTTTTTCTTCGAAAATGCAGATGTGAAGGGAATTCCCTTCACCGAAACACCGCATAGCTCACCCGATCACGGTGCAATGGGGTTTGGCACATTCGCAGTAGGTTCATGGTAACCAGAAAGGCATAAACATGATTTCAACATCGTTGTTCATCTACACTGAAACTTCGCTTCACGCGGGCGTTGGCAGCACTACATCAGTGGTTGATCTGCCCATTCAACGGGAGCGAACCACACAGTTCCCAATCGTGCAGGGTAGCGGCGTTAAAGGGGCGCTCCGCAGCCAAGTACAGGCAGACGCTGCGCTTCGTGACAGCTATATCAACCTTATCTTCGGTGGTGAGGAAGCCGATGACCAATCGAAGAAGGCATCTAGCTTTGCGGGCGCCATCTCCGTAGGTGATGCCAGAATTGTACTATTTCCGGTACGCTCACTAGCAGGCGTTTTTGCTTACATCACCTGCCCCGCCGTCTTAGCGCGCGTCAGGCGTGATGTGCCTGGTTTCTCCGCATTGAAGCAGGAAGTAGCCGATAATACTGCGCTGGTGACGAAACAGTCTTCCGTGACGGCTTCCGGTCGCGTTGTGCTGGAAGAGTTTAGCTTCGCCGCGCAGGAAAATGATACGGCTGCCGAAATTGCTGCTTGGCTGGCAGGCAACGCCCTACCGGGAGGCGATGAGTACGCCTACTGGCGCGAGAAACTGAAGAACAGTCTCGTCATCCTTCGTGATGATGATTTCCGCGACTTTGTTCAAACCAGCACCGAAGTCGTCACGCGCGTGAGGCTGGACAGCGCGAAGAAAACAGTGCTAGAAGGGGCTTTGTGGACTCAGGAAGCGCTTCCTTCAGATACACTGTTAATGAGCGCGATCATCGCCCGCGCCACGCGCAGCCAAACAATCCTTAATGATGCCGGGCAGATATTCTCATCTGAGAATGTGATCAATTGGCTGCATGATCAGGCCGTCATTCCGTCACGTATTCAACTCGGTGGCGACGAGACGACCGGATCCGGCATGGTCGCGCTGCGCTGGCAGGGAGGCAACTAATCATGGCTCAACTTACCCGGCAGCAAACCCTACAGCAGAAGCGCGCCGCTTATGCATGGGCGGCCATCGAAAAGGTTCCCTCCAATATCCAGAAGCAGTACGGCTCGCTGGTGCGTGGGCTTCCGGCCTTGATTCAATCAGACGGGCTAGGGGCGGCGCTGGCATTCCTGAAGGCGAAGGCCGCTGGAAAACAGGACAAGCCGCACATGGTTGCCTATAACCACATTACTGGTTGGGTACAACAGGAATTGGAGGTGAAGGGCGACTTTCTTGAATGGCTGCTGAATCAGCCCTCGACTGATTATCGCCGCGCCACCACTGAAGTTCTGGCGTATCTGAACTGGATCAAGCGCTTCGCTGAGGCGAAGGGCTGGAAGGACGAGGGGTAAATTGCCGATGGCTTATCATTATCTGCTGCCCAGCGACACCGCGCGGGTCCACAGCAATCATATTCAAAATTGCCGGAATTTCGCGCTCACAGTACAGCGTTATATGCCGCATGAGGCCTCTATGGGCAAGGAACGCAACTTCTGGCTATCAGATATTTGCAAGGACTTTAAGCCTGATACTGATCTCATCACCAGCACGCGGGATCGCTGGTTGGCGATGACTGAGGGCGCTGCATGTTTCACTATGGTCACACACAGCCGGCTAATTGTTGGATTGGGGGGCAAGGGCGCGCTAGAGTTTGGCATCACGCTGCACCGGGTCACAGGGCTGCCCTATATCCCTGGCAGCGCGCTCAAGGGGCTGTGCCGAAATTACACGCTGTACTATATCGCCGAGCAATCTAATATCTCACTCGATCCAGCTCAAATAGAAAATATCTCAGAGCGTGCCCAGCAGTTGGATGAGCAGCTTTCCGGCGTAGAGCAGCATGGATTCAATATTGATCCGGCGTTTGTTTCCTTCTACCAAAACCTGTTCGGCACACAAGGGCAGGCGGGAAACTGCGTATTTTACGACGCCATTATTGATGAAATTCCCGGTAATCAGCGGCTATTCGTCGCAGAGGTCATGACTCCCCATTTCGGCGAATATTATAAGTCCAGTGGCAAAGAAGCCCCGAATGATGCAGATAAACCAATCCCTGTCACTTATCTGGCGGTAAATGCGGGAATCGCTTTCCATTTTGCCATTGGTTTACGCAAGAACGCTCCCCCAGAAACACCCCGTGGAGATGCGCGAGCAATGTTATACGACGCCCTGTACTACATGGGAATTGGCGCAAAGACGGCGGCGGGCTACGGTATTTTTAAGCCGGTAGAATCGAGCAGATCGTCCTGATGCCTACCCTCTACGTTGCGACGCTGGGGCAGCGCCCGGAAGCGATTACCGTTGCCTTTGACCGCCTGAACGAGCAGTACCGCTATGACGGGATGGCTGTGCTGCACACTGAGCCAACCATTTCGGGCATCGCCCAGTCGTTCAACGATCTACATGCAGTGTGCGATCGCGATTACTCATCCCTGCACAGGCGCTTTCACGAGATCACCGGCCCCGGCGGCGCCCCGCTGATGGACATTGAAGATCAGCGGTCAGCAGAGGCGTACTATCACGGCGTGTTGCGCGTGCTGCACGAATATAAGCATGACGGCTGGCGGTTGCATCTAATGATTGCTGGCGGGCGCAAGGCGATGAGCATTTATGCCATGCTGGCCGCCGGCATCGTCTTCGACCCGCCGCATGATCGCGTTTGGACGGTGCTGTCACCTGAATCGATGTTGGCGAAGGCGGGGCAATTTCATGTGCCGGCGGGGATGCGCCAACAGGTGCAGTTGGTGGAACTGCCGCTGCGCCCGGTTCGCGTCGCCCCCGGCACAACGGTAGAGGCGCTGTTAGAGCGCCCAAACAGCCGGCGGGATATCTTTCTCGCTAAGCTTACGCCCGCTGAACGGGAAGTGGCTGAGCTTTTGAGGAGCAACCCCTATGCCTCAAATGAGGAATTGGGGACAATTGGAAATAAGAGTGGGCGCACAGTTGAAAACCAACTAGCAGCCATCTATAACAAGTTGATCGGTTTTTTTGATTTCGGTGAAAACATCAACAATAAGCGTCAGGCGCTGCTGGATATTTTACGAGGAGAGTAGGGATGCGTAATCGCTTAATTAGCACTGTTGGTACGAGTTTTCTAAGCAATATTCGCGGAACTGCCCGCGCCGATAATGGAATTGATACTGCTACTCATGATTTACTGCGCGATCTTCTGGATAAAGAAAATTGGGGTCAGTTGGCCCGCGAATTATCTAAAGTACCGTCATCAGCGCGTATTTGTGGCGCAGAGATTAATTCAATCAATGAAATCGTCAAACGGCGAAAATTTACGCTGGAATATCTCCACTTTTTTGTGTCTGATACACCTGATGGACTGAAGATGGGCCAACTGCTTGATAGTTATGTTATTGAAGCAGGCCTGCCTGATCTAAGATTATGCACTATCCATCCACTCGCTGATTTACAGAATAAGGAGCCATCACGTTTCAAGATATACGGATTGCGGAATCTGGTTCGAGAATTGGGCAAAATTGCCAATCAATATGGTGCCAATACCTTGACCATTGATGCTACAGGTGGGTATAAGGCTCAAATCGCTATTGCGGTCGTATTTGGGCAGGCACTTGGCATACCCGTGCTGTACCGGCACGAGAGTTTTTCAGAAATTATTGATTTCCCACCTATGCCTATTATCTTCGATTATGATCTGCTCGGGCAAAATGCGGCGCTACTAGCTGCCTTTGAGCGTGGTGAGGCACTTACCCTTAAGGAGATAGAGTCACTTGATGAAAAGGTGCGTGTATTTCTCGAAGAAATTGAAGTTGATGGTGAAAATGTATTTGAATTAGGTGCTGTTGGGCAGATTTTCCTCACCGGTTTCCGTGCAAAATTCCCACGTTCGCGCCAGCTCGTGAATGTCGAAGAGCATGAGAGAAAAGCGCCTACATTCAGAGAGGATCATTATCCAATCGGCTTTAAAGAATTTGTACAAAAGGTTTGGCTTGAGACAGGCTGGTTTAAGTCGTGTCATTCGTTACCTTATGATCGGCAAGAATCAATTAAAGGTACTGGTTTCTTTGTCCGTGAGGGAAAACTGATAGGCACATTTCAGGACAAAGACAAATTTGGCGCACGATTTGAAATTTTAACTGCTGCCGATGGTCAAGATCAATTGACGTGGGCAGCGGATCAGCTTAATCAGAAATATGGAACCAAGTAACCTATGATCATCCTCAACTTCGCGCACCCGCTCACTTCACGCCAGATTGACCAGCTAACGACGCTCACCGGCAGCGCGCCAGAGCGCATCCAGGATGTGCGCGCCCAGTTTGATCTTCAGCAGTCGTTTCACCCGCAGATCGTCCGCCTGCTGGATGATCTCGGCATCCAGCCTGACGAGTGGCAGTCTGGCGGTTGGCTGCTCGTGCTGCCGTCGCTTAATTACGCGGCGGCGGCGCTGCTGGCAGAGCTGCACGGGCGCATCGGGCATTTTCCCGCAATTTTGCGCCTGCGTCCGGTGGCCGGCGCGCTAGTCACTGAGTATGACGTAGCAGAAATCGTCAATCTGGAAGCGGTACGTGCCGAAGCGCGCACCCGGCGGTAAAGCAACCAGACGTTAATCGCCACCCACTGTTAACCTGCCGGAAAGGACTCCATTCATGCTCAAACTGACAGGCTTTCCGCTGCCTGATGTAGGCATCCTCACCCTCACCGCTATGGCTGGCAAAGCCGATCCGGCAGCAGTCACAAGAGATGATCTCGATGCGGCGGCGGATTATTTGGAAAAGTTTTATACAAAAGGAATCGGTAAAAGTTTAGCCGCGGGGGTGGTCTTTCCCAATTCCGGGTTCGTACAGGCAGCCTTTGATAAGCCCGAACTTCAATATAAACGGTTGGCATGGGCAAATTTTGTATTGCGCGGGCACCAGAATCTCGAATTAGGGCCAATCCTCAACGATCTCGAAAAAAAAGAGTATCGCAGCATGGTGCTGCGCGGGGTTCAGGGTGCGTTCTGCGCTTTCACTGGTGATCCAGCTTACCTGCGTGTCAGCCGTGATATGCTGCCGATGATCAACGGGCGCGGGATAATGAATTTCAGCCCAATGGGCGAAGCCGGAATGCCCGTCAGTGATGTCGTTTTACTAGCAATTCACGCGCTGCCGCTAGGCTGCGTGATCACCCAAGGGGCGCTGCTGGCTGTTGAAAGCGACGATCTCGCCTTGATGTTCGATTTCGTCAAAGTCAACTTAGAAACGAATCGCCGTTTCATCCACCTCGCCAATCAGAACGACTACGAGAAATTCCCTAATCTCAGTTCCTATAAAACACGGCTGATGGATGTTCTGGTTAGCTCATTCCTTCAAGGAGAGAGCAAACAGGAAACTTACCGCGCGCCTTCACTCAATGCCTATCATTTTTCCAACAATGGCACTAGCGCGCGCATCGCTATTTATGCGCTACCTTCATCTACCCTCCAATTTGTTCGCACCGCCTCGCAGGGAGAATATGCCAGCGCATGGCGGCAGATCATTCAGCGCGGGTGGATAGAAGAGAAGCCTGAAGCGGTTGAGCTTGAGGAAAAAGCGCCGAAACTCACCCGCCGTAATTTCATCTATGAAGACCTCTTCGATCTGCCTGAAGACGCTCGGCGCTTTCTGCGCACCTATTTTTTGCGCCACCCGCTGCAAAAGTTCAAGCGTGGCGATCCGCGTAACGACTACAGCCCGTTTACCGAAACCGATCTCATTTCGTGGAACCTGACCGCCCTCTTTTTGAAAAGGATTTTGAATATGCAGGAGAACCGTATCAATCAAATTCGCAATTTAGGAGATCGCCTCGCCCAATACATTCAAGAGCGCGACGACCGGCGTTTGCTCAAAGACATCTATTTTGAACGCCAATACTGGCGGTTCCGCGCCGTACTGCTGCGGGCGATGTATGGTTACACCGGCAGCGAACCCTTAGTCACCTTCGATGGCTATGCACAAATCTTCGAGTCGTTTGAGGAAGGGCAAGGGGCAGAACGCGCGGATTGGAATCTGGCGCGCGATCTGCTCTTAATCCGTATTTTTGAGCGGCTGCATGCTGAGGGCTACTGGTCTACAGTCAAGGAAACCCTACAGAGCGAAGACGCCGAAGAAGCCTTGAAACCCGTTACCGAATGAGCTTTTTTATTTCACCCATTGTATTGAGCCAACATAGGAGACAAACATGGCTTATCTAACCTCGCTGCTGCTGATTGATGCCCCGGCTAGCGCCTTGAATAACTCTGGGGATGCTATCCCCAACGCCCGAACGGACAATACCTCCAGCGTCAAGTTCATCCGTAAATTTGGCGGCGGCATGTATCCCTATGTCACCGCACAGGCCTACCGCCGCTGGCTGCGCCGGGGGTTAGAAACCGACTCCGAAAACTGGAAGATGTCCCCGGTTTACCGCGAGGAAAAAGTGGCCTACGTTGATGCCAATCCGATTGCTTATTGGGATGATGATCTGCTGGGCTATATGCGCGCGCCCGGCAAAAAGAAGGACAAAGCAGCCGTTGAGAATATGACGCCGATAGGGGACGACGTCAGCGCCCTCACGCGAATATCACCGCTGCGCGTCAGCACTTTGGTCTCCGTATCCCCCGTGAATATCACCAACGACTTCGGCGTGATGGCGCGGCAGGAAGGCGATCCTGTTCCTTATGAGCATCAGTTTTACCGCGCTACCCTTCAGGGGCTGCTTTCGCTCGATATGGGCAGCGCCGGCGTGTTCAGCTACAGTCAGCGTACTGGCTATCAAAATCTGGACAGCATCCGCATTAAGCAAGCGCAAGAACTTGGCCTCGCCCATGATGAAGCGAAGAAGACCTTCCGGCTAAGCACGGAAGAGCGTCTAGGCCGCGTTCGCCGTTTGATTGAGGCGATTCCGCTGGTACAAGGCGGCGCCAAGCAAACCCTGCACTATACCGATGTTACGCCGGTGATCAGCA
Organism: Anaerolineae bacterium; assembly: GCA_014879665.1. Taxonomy (GTDB): domain Bacteria; phylum Chloroflexota; class Anaerolineae; order Aggregatilineales; family Phototrophicaceae; genus Flexifilum. The sequence goes on from JACSRP010000158.1 coordinate 13,370, forward strand.
TCGCCGCGGTGACGCGCTACGGTAATCATCCATTTAATTATCTGTTTGATGATCGCGGCGACGAGATTACTTTCAAGATAGATGCTTTCGAAAATGCGGTTCGTGGCTACCGCGATCAGTTCCTGTCGCCGGTTTATATCGGCTGGCGCCCCGGCTATGCGCCTTCGCAGTTTGCCAAGTTCAACGGCATTTCTGATGATGTGCGCAGCATGCTCGCCGGCGGCACCACGCCCTATGAAGCCTTTGGCGCGCTGTCTGAATCGCTGGCGGCAAACCCATCGTGGCTCGATTAGCGAGTGACCAGCATGAGCGAGTTGCTTCCTAAACAACTGCGCGTCCTCAAGGTGGTGCTGGCGGGGACTGTTACATCGTTTCGCTATCCGCATTTCGTGCAAGGCGTTCAGCCCAGCTACGAGATGCCGCCGCCATCAACCATCTATGGGCTGATCTGCGCCGTGACCGGCAGTTTCGAGCCGCCGGAAGCCTTTGAGTTCGGCGTACATTTCACCTATGAGGCCAAATTTCTTGACCTCGAACATATTCATCTGAGCGTGCCTTACCGCATGGCAAATCCGTTTCAGCGCGAGTTGTTCTATAACCCGGTCTTAACGCTCTACCTCGCGCCCGAACGCTATTACAGCGCCTTCGAGCGCCCCTTCTATCCCTTAGCATTGGGGCGCTCGCAAGACTTGATGACACGAACCCATCTGGAAGTGGTCACGCTGGAGCGTGCAAACAGCGCCTATTTTGAACACGCGCTGCTGCCGGCCGAATATGCGCCCCGCTTTCCAAGGACGATTGCCGCGACTATGGCAAAGTTCATTGATCAGCGCCGCCGCGCAGCATGGGCGCAGTACGCCATCCTGAAGGATCGGGTGCTTTATCCTAATGCCGATGATATGTTTCAGGCCAGCTATCCGCCCGTCTGGGTAGACCCTACCGCGCCCACTTTTGAAGGCTTTGCGCGCGGCGTGATGCTGCATCGCTTCATCTAGCAAGCGAGGGGAAATCCATCATGTCACTTGCCGATGTTCCCCTCCATGCTGCCGATCATGATTTAGCGTCTATTCTCGCTAAAAGTGATCCGCCAGAAAGCCTAGTTGAGCATACATGGTGGGTGTTATCGCGGTTGGCTGATCAACGCCGGCTGCGGCGAACACTCACCGATTCGGCGGGCAGCCCGCGCCTCTGGAACTGGCTTTACTGGGGGACGTTTCTGCATGACTTCGGTAAGATTGCCGATGGTTTTCAGGCGCTGCTCTCCGGGCGCAAAGCAGAGGCTCAGGCATGGGGCGACCACCGCCACGAAGCGTTATCGCTGGCTTTTGTAAATTGGCTGTTTCCCGGTGGCCACCCAGATCGCGCTTATGTCATTGCAGTGATTGCCTGTCATCATCGTGATGCGGCAGTGATCAAACACCTTTATGCCCGCAGCCGTGATTTTCCAGATGAGGACAGCGCCACCAAACTGGTCGCTCAGGCGAGCAAAGCCAATCAAGAACGGTTGTACCGCTGGCTAGCCACGTATGGCCGGATATGGGCAGATGCGCTCGGCTTCACGCCTGATATTGAAATGCCCGAACTACAGCCGCTGGCCTATATCCAGCCTCAAGCATTATGGCAAGCCTTCACCGAGCTTGCGCATTATACCGAGCCGTTGATGTTTGCAGATGGGCCGGCTGCTGCGCTCTCCGGTACGCTGCTGCGCGGCTTAATTCTAACCTCCGATCACGCCGGTTCCGCTCACAGCGCCCCATTCGTGCCTGCGGCGTTAGAGCGCGCCGCCGTAATCCACGCGATAAACGGCAAGCAGTTATTTCCTCATCAAGCCGCCGCTGATGAAGCCCCCTCTGGCTCGATGCTGCTGATCAGCCCAACCAGCAGCGGCAAAACTGAAGCCGCGCTGTTATGGTTAGCGCGCCAGCAAGCCGAAGATAATTTACCCGCCCCGCGCATCTTCTACCTGCTGCCCTATCAAGCCAGCATGAACGCAGCCCACAAAAGGCTGCAAAAAGTGTTTCCCGGCAGTAACGAAGTCGGATTACAGCACAGTCGGATGATGCAGGTGCTCTATGCGCGGGCGCTAAGCCATCAGGAAACATCAGGCCATGCGGTAGCCTTCGCCTACCAGCAAAGGGAACTCGCCAAGCTGTTTTATTTTCCGGTCACGGTGATGAGTCCTTATCAACTATTGAAAATCCCCTATCAGTTGAAGGGGTTTGAGGCGCTGCTCACCCACTTTTACGGCGGGCGTTTCGTCCTTGATGAAATCCATGCCTACGAGCCGAAGCGGTTGGCGCTCATTATCGCCGTCGTCCAGTTTCTCCATCAATACTGCCACGCGCGTTTCTTCATCATGACCGCGACCCTGCCCCCGCAGCTGCGCGCAAAATTAGCCGCCGCCATTCCCGATTTGCAAACTATTCATGCCGATGCCGCCACCTTCCAGCAGTTTCAGCGTCATCGCGCCCATCTGCTTCCCGGCGACCTTCTCGCTCCAGAAACGCTTGAACGCATAGTCCGTGATGCTGCCGACAAATCAATTCTTATCTGCTGCAACACCGTGCGCCGCGCTTTTGAAGTTCGCCAGGCAGTGGAAGCTGCGCTGTGCCAGCATTACCCCGATGGCGATTATAAGATCGTCTTTTTGCACAGCCGTTTCACCAGTCGGGATCGTAGTGCCAAAGAAGAGGAGATCATGAGGCGTACCGGCGTAGGCGAAACCCAGCGCCAGCGCACCATTGTGATCGCCACGCAGGTGATAGAAGTCAGCCTGAATATTGATCTCGACACCCTGTACAGCGAAGCCGCCCCCCTAGAGGCGCTCTTGCAGCGTTTTGGGCGGGTGAACCGTGCCCGTCCGGAGGGATCGCCGCTGGCAGACGTATACATTGCGCGTGAGCAAAATCTCGAATCGATAAAGTATATCTACGAGCCAGCCTTAATTGATGCAGCAATCCAATGCCTAGAATCAGCAGAGGGCGAGCCAATTGACGAGAGCCGCGTCAGCGAATGGCTGGAACAGGTCTATATCGGTGAGGCATTAACCCGCTGGGAAACAATCTATGACGAAAGTTTCAACGCTTTTCAAAACGACGTGATGAAAAACCTTCGCCCTTTTAACAATAGTGGGCTTGAAGATCAATTTACAAAACTCTTTGACGGCGTGGATATTTTGCCCGCGATCCATCTGGAGATCTATGAGCAGCAAATCCGCGCCGGCGACTACCTGAAGGCCGCCGGTTGGCTTGTGCCTATTGCCTGGCGTGATTACAAACGGTTAGAGCGAATGAAAAAAGCATGGTACGAGCCAGCCGGCAAATATCGCGATCTTTTCATCGCTGATGTGCCCTACAGCAGTGATGATGGGCTTGATTTATACAGTGTCTATGATGCGGAAAGATCGACAAATGCTGCCTCCAAAGCCAGCTTTGACGATTACCCCGTAGAGCCGGAGGCCGATTGATGCAAAGAGAGCATGTGCAAATTCACCCGATGCAGCACTTTACCGCCATTCATTTTAAGTTTTTGTGCGAAGCGCTGGAGCATATTCAGTTAGACGCGCAGCCGGGAACCGCCATCCGCGGCGCGCTCTATCATGCAATGATCAACTTGTTCAGCCCCAACGCCCCAATTCCCGGCGTGCCGCTGGATCCGGTACGCGCACTGCTGGCAGATGAGGACGAAAACAACCCGCGCGGGCGCGATCTTCCCCGTGCCTTTGCGGTTGAGCCGCCGCCCCCACACACCCGCGTTAAATCACAACAGCGCTTCAGCTTTGGCGTTACGCTGTTTGGTTCGGCAGAAATATTGATGCCTTATTTGTTTCGCGCGCTGCCAGAAATGGGCAATCTGGGCATCGGCCAGGGGCGGGGTCGCTTCAAGCTGATTCAGATTTACGAGGTTTCCCCGCTCAATGACACCAGTCGGGTGATCATGCACCATCAGCGCGTGGTTGATCGGCCCCGGCTGACCATTAGCCACCGCCGCGTGTTGGAAGAATTGAGCATGAGGCGTACCGATGAAGTAACCTTACGCTTCCTCACGCCGATGCGCTTAATCGAAGCCGGCGCTCTCGTCCGCACCCCGAAGCTTGGCCCGCTGTTACGCAGGCTCATTGAACGCGCGCAGGCCTTGTCCGAACAGTTCAATCCATCGGATGAAGAAATAGCGGCGCGAATGATCTGGAAAGATGAATGGCAGCGTATCGGAGATATGGGCAATCAAATTGACGCTTCTGGGCTGCTGCTGGACGCCACTCACTGGGTGGATATTCGCAGCTACAGTCAGGCCAAAGGGCGATCCACCCCAATTGGCGGTTTCAGCGGGCAGGCGCGCTGGCGCATCAATTCGCCTGAAGTGCTTACGTGGCTTCTCTGGGGGCAAAGTTTGCATGTTGGCAAGAACGCCGCCAAAGGGGATGGCTATTTTAGCGTGGAGTAATCGCACCTCGCCCC
>JACSRP010000198.1 GCA_014879665.1 Anaerolineae bacterium
TCATTAGGCGTGTTTTCGGTGTTGATTCTGGAAATATTGGAGAGATGCAGGCCATCGGCAAATGGATCGTCGGTGATGGCGATGGTGATATCGAACTGAAGCGTTCGCGGGGCAGTGGGATCGGTATCAATGTCTGGCCAGTGGATTTCCAGAGAGTTGGTGGCGGGATCAATGGCGATTAAATCTGCGACCGCCCCAAGCCCAGGGGAATGCATAGGCCCTAATTCGATACCGCAGACCCCAGCGCAAGAACCAGAAACGTTGTATCGCGGCAGGGTGAAGGGGGCGATTCCAACTTGCAGCCCCAGATTGGGATGGTCTATATCAAAGACTGGCAGCGGGAAGTAGTCGCGAAGCACAACATCTTGCGTATCGCCAGAAGGAATCTGTACCGTTAGGCGGTAGGTGACAGGCTCTCCGGGTTCGTAGCCGATGCCGTTGCTCGGCGTGGAGATGACTTCCTTCGTGAGCGAAATTGGCTGAACGACGACTGACGCCCCAGAGTTGTTCTGGAAAGTAGAGCCATCCGTAAGGATGAAATCTCCTGTAACGGTATTCGGCAGCGGGTCGGCGGCCAAAATGGGATTTGGAGAGCTGCCACCTGAACCGTCTCTGTAATGCTGCCTGACCGTCCCCTGATAGGTGAGCGTGCCTGAACCCGGGGGGATATTTCCAGAGAGGGCAGTTATGTCAAAAACCAGCGTCAGAGTGCCATCGCCGTTGACGGTGATAATAGGCGTGATTGCCCCGTTATAGCTGCCAACAGTAAGATTCCCTGAGTTTGCTACATAATCAACGCCAGCAGACATGGTGTCTGTGATCGTCATGCTGGCGACAGTGCCGTACTCTGTAATCTGGAACACCACCGAATAGTTGACGGTATCCCCAGGCTGTACGACAGCCGGTGAAGCTGATTTCTGGAAGACAGTATGTTCTGCCGAGACGTGATCGTCGCTAGGAATCTGGGGACCAGGGTTACCTAGGTAGGAATAGTCGAAAGTGGCGTTGTTAAGGATGTCAACGTCATTCGGGCTGTTGCCGACTTCATCTAGAATATCCGTGATATAGCCGGTGTATTCAACTGTCAGGGTACAGGTTGAAGAAGCACTTGGGTTGACGATGCTTGAGAATGTTAGATTAAGCGTTCCCCCTGGCGAACTGGTGCTGGGCAGGGTAGAGCTACCCAGCGTTGAGGTGCAGGTTCCGGTGGTTGGCCCCAACCCTGTGAACTGGAAATAGGGTGAGAGCGTATCGTTGAATGACGCATTCGTGAGCGTCTTTCCGGGCGCGAGTTCGATGCTGAGGAAATAGCTGTACTGCCACATCGGGCCTGGCGGGCGCTCATTTTCGGGTGTGCTGTTAGATTTATCGAAAGTGACCAGAATGGGCGTGATTGATCCAGTATCCGGATCGGGCGTATTGAGGATCGGGCCGTTGACACCGGTGGCGGTATCGCCAAATTCGTAGCCGCCGATCACTTCAATCGGGAGTGGGACGTTGATAGCTGCTGCCGAGTCAACAGTGACGCAGAAATGCGTTTGCAGCAGCGGGCCGCCAGTTACGACGGAACCGACGGGCATCCGAAGGACGATCATCGTGTGGCCTGCGGGGCCGGTGATCATCTCGTCGGCAATCGGGTCGTTCAGTTGATTGCCGGGCGCAGCCGGGAAGGTTCCGGTGAATACGGGCACTAAATTGAGATGATAGAATTCGGCGCTGTCAAAAGTTAGCGCTGGATCCAGAATCAGGATCATGTAAGGACCAAAGCCGGGCAGGGTACCGCCATTGCTGAAATCTTCATCCCAGCAGACCTGCGTTCCGGGGAACACTTCGACGGTAGGCGTAGGTGCGCCATCAACCTGCGGGATCGGGCCGGTGATCGGATTGGGCGTTGAGGCGGCCAGCGGCATAATTATGGCGGGCGCATCGAGCGCCTGTGGTACTGCACGCACGCGCAGTGAGGCCGCGGCGGTTTCATCGGTGCCGGGCATGACGGCGGTATTGGTGAAGACGAGATCATCAGGCCTGCTGAGGACAGTGGTGGCAATCGTGACCAGCACCTCTTCGCCGGGCGCTAAGGTGGGGATGGTGATGGTGACGGTCTGGCCGCTGATGGTGAAGGAACCCTTTTCGAGGGTGACACCATCTATTTGCAGTTCGGGGCGCAGTTCGTCAACCACCACGACATTTGAACCGGCAGCAGCCCCGTAGTTGCTGATGGTGATATCCCAGTTGATGGCTTCGCCGGGCAGACCGAGGCTGCCTTCGGGCAGATAGCCTATTTTGCTCATGCCGGGGTCAAAGACGCCGATTACCGGCGCCGTTGTAGCCGACGCCTGAAGGGCCGGGGTGGGGGATGCCGCTGGCGGCACATCACTTGGCTCTTGCGTTGGCGGCACGCCGGTGGGGCGATCGGTGGGTGTTGGCGATGGAATATTGATGGCTACGCTGTCGGAAGCCGGGGCCACCGCAGCGCCGTTGAGATCGCTGGCGTTAACGGTCACATTCGTGACCGAACTGGCGACGATGGGCGAGGTGGCGCAGGAATACATCCAGCTTTCGGTTAGATCGAGCAGGCCATCGCTGTTGAGATCGCCGCTGGTGTAAGCGGGCGTGCAAAGCGGATGGGTCACGCTCACATTTTGCACCGGGCCGTTACCCGTATTGGTGACGGTGAAGGTCAGGTTTGCGCTGCTGTTTAAGGGGACAGTCTGGGTTTCCGGCTGAGCATCTACAGCGATGCTGGATTGACCGGTGAAACGAATGGCCGCGTAGACGCAGGCGCTGTTGCTGCCGCCTTCGGGGCTGACGTAGTGCGTCTCAGGCGACGACTCTCCGGGAGTGGCCGGGCAAGTTTCTGATGCTGGCACAAAACCGACATCGAGCATCGAGAAGGGCAGACCATCTATGGTTACTGGAATCGGGTCATGGGGGAGTGATACGAAAACAGCATCGGAGCATTGGCCGCCATAAGGACATTCACTGTCGTTATTCGGGGTCTCATCAAGCTGAATTTGAACCGGAATGGTGACCGGATTAGGGGAAGCGCCAGTTGCTGAGTTGAAATTTAGGGTGATATTCAGGTTGATATAGCCGAGGACGGTTTCGGCTACGATGGAATTGTTATAATGCGTGAAGCGGCCGAGCAGCATGTATTCGTCCGGGTTGGTAGAGAGATTCGACGTCCCTGTAAAACCAAAACGACTCTGCGAGCGATCGAGGCCGTCCGGGCATGTGCCCGCCGCGCTGCCCCAGCCAATTTGCGTTTCGCCGCCGACAGTACCGGTTCGGGCGCAGGAAATATCATTCCAACCGCTGCCCGGAATGACATCCGGGAAACCGCCGATAGCGGCGGCGCGGGCCGAAGCGGTGTTCCAGACGCCGGTGACCTGATCGATATTCATGGGCAGAGTGAGCGCATAGACGCCGCCGACAACGACCATTAGCAGCATAAATAGCAGTGCCCGAACCGCCAGATGCAGTTTGGTACGGGATACGGAAAGTTTGGAGAGAGAAGATAGTGTAGTCATTTGCGAAACGTATTCCCTTTAGGCGCTGATAAGAAGGTTGAAGTAAAGGCCGCTGATCGCGTTTGCTCCATCCAGCGTTACCATGATGGCCGCATCGGTGCCGCCATCGGTATCGTCAACCGGGAGATAAACATTTGCGGGAAGAGCGTCGGTGTTCAACCGAACAATATACTGGCCGGCAGCCAACTGGCCGAAGCCGAAGCTGCCACCTGCGCCGGTCTGGGCGCTGGCGACGAGCGAACCCGCCGCGTTATACAGCGAAATGGTGAATACGGTGTCGCTGGCGAACTGCTCCAACACGGAACCGGAGATGCTGCTGGCGGCTGCGGGTGGTTGCAAGCCGAAGCGAAGGTCTTCGCGGGACTGCCCCATGACTACATCAAAGGAAACGGCTGATGAAGTGGCCAGAACTGCGTTCGCGGGGATCGATCCGGCGTTGATGGCGACGGTGTAATGGCCTTCGAAGATTCCATCAAAGCTAAAATGGCCGGTGGAATCAGTGGTCAGGGCGGGGGCGGCTTCGCCAACGGCATTCTGTAAGGAGATGCCGATGCCAGACACGCCGGATTCACCGGAGTCGAAGGCGCTATTGCGATTAGCATCTAGCCAGACATAGCCGCCTAAGATGGAGGGAATTTGTTCGCGATAGCCAAAATCGGCGCTGCTGTTGACGCCATTTGAGATAACGATTTCTGTTTGCCCATCCAGCGTGCCGTCAACATCAAAGGTGGCAGCGAAGGCGGCGGGAAGCGATTCTGGCAAAACGGAAACGGTGTAGGTTCCAGCGGTCAAGGCTTCAAAACTATAATGACCGGTGGTATCGGTCAGGGTATTGGTGGTCATTCCATCGCTTCTGAGCGCGCGAACGGTCACGGCGGCCAACCCTAGTTCGGCAGAGTCGACGGCGCCGCTGGCATTGGTATCATCCCACACCTGCCCGCTGAGGGTTCCCGGCGCGAGACATGGCTCATCTACGGTGACGGCCAATGCTGCAATCTGAAAGACAGGCTGACCATAACCGGCATTGATGGCGATTTGTTCGCCTGCGCCAAGCTGAATAGAACCGGACGCAATTCCATCCAGCGTGTATTCCAGCGGGGCGGCCATGGCTTCACCGTCGTTGGTGAGATTGACGATGACTCCGAGATCGCTACAAACTGCATTGGTAGACAGAGATAAGGGTGCTTCGGTCACCTGAACGGTGGCTTCCGACGTGACTTCAGGAGCGGCTGGTTCGGGCGTTCCGGTGATCTGTGGAACGGGCGCAGTCGCTGCCGTCGAGATTGGTGAAGGCAGCGTAGATTCGGCGGTGGCTTCAGCAGTGGCTTCAGCAGGTTCTTGCGTCAATTCCGCTAGAAATGCGCCGCCCTCTAGATCTGGCGTGGTTTCGACGGCGATAGGAGTCGAAATTGGGGCTGGCGTCGCGGTATTCTGAGCAACCGCAACCGATGATAATAAAAGCACAGCCGTGACAAGAATGAGGATGTGGACAGCATATCCACGATGATTACCATGCATTCGAAATGAAGCTCCTGATGTATACCGAATAGATGCCCAACAATAACGACAATATAGACATATATAGAATACGCCAATTCGATTATAAAGAATGTAATAGTGGATTGGTATGTTGTTCAGGACATATTCATAAAACGTTTACAAAAATGAAAATTGTAAAGGCACAAGAATATAGATTTTGTTTTTCAATAATGCTGAAAAATAAATATATTCGGGTTGTCGTTTTTCACCGGTTTAATGCCCAGAGGCGCAAGGCGGCGCCCCCAAAAAAGCTAACCCTTATGCAGAAAACCGCTCGATTTACGAATGACGAGCTTGCTTTTAAGCACAACTTCTCGCACCGGTCGGGAAGGGCTTTCGATGCGTTCTAGCAGCAGGGTGGCGGCGACGCGGCCAAGCTCATAAGTGGGTTGGGCAACTGCGGTGATGCCGGGCTGCACGATCATATTCCAATTCATATCATCAAAGCCGGCAAGCGCAATATCTTCAGGGATTCTCAAGTTCAATTCGTGAATGGCGCGCAGCACGCCGGCGGTAAGCTCGCAGTTTCCGGTGAACAGCGCCTTCGGAGGATTTGGGCGGGAGAGCAAATCGCGCGCGGCGGCGTAACCATTGGCCTCTTTAGGAATGACCTGCATGATTCGTTCGGGCAAAACTGGAATACTGTGATCGACCAGCGCGCTCTTATAGCCCTCAAGGCGCTCGCGCCCGGTGGTGATATCGGAAACGCCTAGAATCGCGCCGATAGAACGATGCCCATCTGCGATCAAGTGGCTGACCAACTCGTAGGCGGCTTCGCGGTTGTTGGTCAAAACTGCGTCCAGTGAGATGCCGTTCAAGCGCCGATCCAGCACAACGACGGGTGTATTTTCAGCAAAGCGGCGAATTTGCTCGGCAGCGCGGTTATTCTTCTCGCGGGCGGGCGAGAGGATGACGCCGGCGACGTTCTCATCTAGAAGCTGGTTGAGATAGAATGCTTCTTTTTCAATATCTTCATCTGAATTACAGAGAAATACGCGGTAATGGCTTCCGTAAGCTACATCTTCTACTGCCCTGACGACGGAGAGGTAGAACGGGTTCTGGATATCTGGAATGACAAGCCCGATGGTGGTGGATTTTTGGACGCGGAGGCTGCGCGCAACTTTATTGGGACGATAGTTCAGGTCGCTGATGGATTGAAGTACGCGCTCACGAAGCAGGGCGTTGACTGATTCGCTTCCTGAAAGGACTCGCGAAACTGTGGCTGTAGATACACCGGCATGGCGAGCAACGTCATAAATGCTAGGCATAAGGAAGCGTTCACCCGATAGGTAAAGGCACTGAGAATTTCCTGTAGGGTAAACGATTTCGCGCAAATCGTCAATTTTGTTGACGATTACAGGTAAGGATCGGCCTAGTTTCCTCTGGAATGGTTGTGTAAAAGCGCAATTCTGAAAAATTTTGACAAAATTCGAGAAATCGTTTACTTTATCTGCTATACACACAGGCGCTGCTGGTGATGAATCTTGCGCCTTGTGAACATGGTTTTTCAGATCGTCTTGAGCAGGAGGGAAGACTTGAAAAAAAGGCAACAACAGGGTATTTGCAGCGTTGTGTAACCGCTCAAACTAATTTTAGGAGTGAACAATGAAGCTTCGATCTGTAACAAAACTATTGATCCTTTCCCTTTGTCTGATCATCATGGTGACCGGCGCAGTTGGCGCTCAGGATGCTGCCCCGGGCGGTGAAGTCACCTTCGTATTCTGGGACAATACTACGGAAACACGCGCGGGCTGGGAAGCACATGTTGCCCGTTTCAACGAGCAGTTTCCTGATATTACCGTCAATTTGATTGGTGTTCCCGGTGGTATCTGGTCGGACTATCTGAATGGCACGGCTACCCTGATTGCGGGTGGCGAGCAGCCGGACATCATCTGGGTGGCGACAGAAGGCGTTCGCTTCCTGGTGGATCTTGGCCTGATGATGCCCCTCAACGATCTGGTTGATCAGGATGCAGAACAGTTAGAGCCGTATTTTGAAGATACTGCTGAGAACCTGCTGAATGGTTTTGTGATTGATGAACAATTGTATTTCCTGCCCTACTCATGGAATAACATGGTCATCTACTACAACCGGAATATGTTTGACGCTGCTGGTATTGACTATCCGAGCGATGATTGGACACGCGACGATTTTCTGGCCGCTGCTCAGGCAATGACGGCTGACAATGATAACGATGGTCATAATGATCAGTTTGGTTTCAGCGGCAGCGGCGGCGCGATGTTCTTCACCCTGCCGTGGGTTTTCGCCAACGACACAGACATTGTGACCGACGATTTCTGCGCGCCGAACCTGACTGATCCGGCAGTGATGGATGCCATTCAGTTCATTTATGACATGGTTTATACCTACGAAATTGCGCCAGCCCCCGGCACCATTACCAATACCGAAATCCAGTTCATCAATGGCGAAATCGCCATGTTTGGCGCTGGCCGCTGGGCAACCGGTGGTATGTACCGCGAAGGCTTCGAGGACTACGATATTGCGCTGTGGCCGGGCAACCCCGACAACACGACTGAGTTCGGCGTAGACGGCTTTGGCATTTTCCAGTCTTCGCAGAATGTTCCCGCAGCGTGGGAATTCCTCAAGTACATGTCCAGCGCCGAAGTTCAGCAGGGTCTGGTCGCCAGCGTAGACAGCGGCAGCCCGCTGGGTAATATCCCCGCCTCACGTTCGGTTGCGGAACAGCTTTCACAGTTCCCGCCCGATAACTACGGCGCATTCTACGGTTCGCTGGATGGCAGCGTTCGCCCGGTAACTGCACCGCCGCGCTTCAACGAACTGGAAAGCATTTTCATTCGTTATGTCGATCTGGTGATGGCGAACGAAATGAGCGTGGAAGACGCAATGAATGCCGCTCAAACTGAATTGATGAGCGTCGTTTCCTGCTAGTCTTTGTCTGAATTATTCTGAAAAGTTCCCCCTTCCTTCGCCATGAGGCAGGGAAGGGGGAATTCTCCGCATCCTGCAGCGTTAATGATGATGGGATGCCGGTAGACGGGCATGTCTTCATTCTAGGATAGTGTTATGTCCCCAAAAGTAATGACTTATAAGGCGATGAAACGGCGGGAAATGTGGACGGCATATGCGTTCATCCTGCCGACATTCATAGGTTTCGTGATCTTCATCGTTGGCCCGATGCTGGCGAGCTTTGCTATTAGCCTGTTTGACTGGAATATGCTGACGCCGCCGCGTTATATCGGGCTGGCAAACTTTGAGCAGCTTTTTCGCGATGGGCGTATCGGCAGTGTTTACCTGACCACCTTCAAATTGGCACTGATGATTGTGCCGATGAATATGGCGCTTGGCTTAGGATTGGCGGTTTTGATAGACCGCAAGATGCCTGGAATCCTCCGCAATTTCTTCAAAACCAGCTTCTTTTTTCCGTTTGTGGTTTCGGCGGTGGCGGTTTCGATTATCTGGACATTCATGTTTCATCGTGATCTTGGGCCGATAAACTATTTTCTGGGGCTGCTGGGCATTGATCGCATTCCATGGCTAAATTCCAGCATCTACTCGCCCATCGCCATCATGATTGCCGATGTGTGGCGAAATGTTGGTTTTTACGTGCTGGTGTTTCTGGGCGGTATGCAGGCAATACCGCGAGATTTTTACGAAGCAGCGGAGGTGGACGGCGCGGATAGTTGGAAACAATTCCGGTATATCACGCTGCCACTCCTTTCACCAACGGTTTTATTCCTATCAGTGATCAGTGTGATCGGGGCGCTGCAAATTTTTGAACAGCCACAAATTTTGACCAATGGCGGCCCCGGTGATGCCACGCGCACCATCGTGTTGTATTTATATGAACAGGGCTTCCGTTTCTTTGATATGGGCTATGCTTCGGCCATCGCAATTTCACTATTCGCAATCATCCTTATTCTGACCGCGATTCAGTTCCGGCTAAGCCGGCGCTGGGTTTTCTATTAATAAGGATAAAGCCAATGGCAATTGATGCTGGAACCCATTCAGAGGTTATGCTTACGGTGAGCAAGAAGCGCAAGCCGTTTCCCGTAGGAACTTTTATTACCCTGCTTATTCTAGGATTCGGGGCGGTATTGATGATCGCTCCCTTCCTGTGGATCATTTCAGCCGCGTTTGGCGAGACAACTGAAGTTTTTGTACTGCCACCACGCTGGCTTCCACATAACCCCTCAATGGAAAATTTTGAAACGGTCTTTAGACAGGTGCCTTATCACCTGTTTATGTTCAATTCCATCAAGCTGGCAGTCATTGTCACGATTGGACAATTGATCACCTGTTCGATGGCGGCATATGCTTTCGCACGACTGCAATTTCCGGGGCGAAACGTGCTGTTCGTTATTCTGCTGTCTGCGCTGATGATTCCGGGACAGATCACGATTGTTCCGCTGTTCATTCTGGTCAGGAATTTAGGGCTGTATAACACCCATCTGGCCCTAATACTACCGGGGTTGGTGAATCCGTTCGGGGTATTTTTGCTGCGGCAGTATTTTGTCACCATCCCTACCGAACTTGAAGATGCCGCGCGGGTGGACGGTGCCAATGTTTTCACGATTTACTGGCGGATCATTTTACCGCTTGCCGGGCCGGTGCTGACGACGCTGGCGATTTTGACCTTCGTCGGCATGTGGAATGCTTACTTCTTCCCGTTGATCATGATCAATACACCGGAATTACAGGTGATCACCGTAGGCTTAACCTTACTGCGCGGCCAGTATGGCGCGGGGGCTTTAGGGCCGATTGCGGCGGCGCTGGCAATGGCTATCGTTCCCGTATTGATCGTCTTTTTGCTGCTGCAAAAATATATCATCAAGAGCGTCGTTTCGACGGGGCTAAAGACCTAGGATGCATTTGCTGCAATCGCTTTCTGAAACTGCGCTTGGCCGCGCACTGATCGCCTACTTCTTCGATCTTCCGCGCTGGACGCTGGTAAACATTCTGTTTACAGCGGCATTGCTTCCAGCATATCTGGCGCTGACCGGGGGCTACTACGCAATCGGGGCGATGGTGACGCTGCCAGTTGTGCCGGTGATTGCCGGGATGATCAATATGGCGGCCAGCCAGACGTTGGAAAACGCGCCTCGATTGAAAGCTATGTTTGCATACCCTGCTACGCTGATGGCCGTTTTTACCGTGTGGCTGGGGGCCGTGCTTTTATCTACGCTGCTGCTAGTGGGCATGCCGACAGCGATTGTGTTTTTGATTGGTTTCGCACTGTTCACGCTGCTGTTGATCGGTGTGTTTGCGATTTACCTACCATCACAGTTGAAAGTGAACGGCTGGCTCATTTGGCGGAATGCCCTGGTGCTGGCGGTGAGCAACCCTATTATCGGATTGGGGGTGCTGTTTCTGGGGGGCATTGGCGTGTGGGCTGTGTGGATGAGCAAAGGCGCGCTGATCGTAGTGATGCCTGCGCTCTGGGTTTTAATGGTCGCTTTCACGATTGATGATCGGATTAAAGTTATGCAGTCAGTTGGAAATGGTGCTGCTTAAAGCGGCTATTTATTCAGGATTCCGGGTTCATGAAAAAGAAAAATAAGCGCTCGTTCGATCCATCAGCAACAGTGTTAGCGTTTCCTTTAGGTGGTCTTGGCACAGGCACAGTTTCACTCGGTGCGCGCGGCGAAATGCGTGACTGGGAGATATTCAATTCGGCGGCAAAGGGAAATCATCTGCCGAATACATTCTTCACCATCAGGGTACAGAAGCCGGGGGAGAAACCGGTGATGCGAGTGCTGGAAGGCGCGCTGCAACCACCGTTCAATCTATCACACGGCTATCACCCGTCGCAAAACGGCGGACTGCCGCGCTTCATGCACTCGCAGTTTAGCGGCGAATATCCGCTGGCGTGGGTTGATCTGGAAGATCCAAACGTGCCGGTGAAGGTGCATCTGGAAGCGTTCACGCCGATGATTCCGCTAAACCCCGATGATTCCGGGATTCCCTGCGCTTCGCTGAATTACAGCGTGACCAACACATCAGATCAGCCTCTAGCAATAACCATAGTCGGGTCGCTGTGTAACGCAGTTGGCGGTGTGCAGTTTGATCCGTTCATGAATATCGCGCGCAGCAAAGTGGGCAAAACCCGCAATCAATTTCGAGGGGAAACGAATCTGAGCGGCATCTTCATGGATGCTTCAGACATTGCTGCTGATGACTTCATGTTTGGCAGTATGGGGTTGGTGACGACTCATGAGAATGTGACGGTCAAACCTCAATGGCTGCGCAGCGGTTGGTGGGACTTCCTGCAAGAATTCTGGGATGATCTGGCAGACGATGGCCTGCTCAAGGACCTCGGCTACGATCTCGAATCGCCGGATGGCAGGCCGGATACTGGCTCGCTGGGTATTGTTGATACGCTGCAGCCGGGCGAAACCCGCAGCTACCCATTCTGGATCACGTGGCATTTCCCGAACCGGCACAACAGCTGGCATGGTCCGCTGGCGGTGAAACCGGGGGCAAAGCCGACGATACGCAATCATTACGCGGTGCAATTTGCAGATGCATGGGAAGTGGCGCGATATGCGATTGAAGAATGGCCGCGTCTTTCCAGCGAAACGCATCAATTTCATGATGCATTTTTCAACAGCACGCTGCCTGATTATGTGCTGGATGCTGTCTCGGCAAACATTGTGCCGATGCGCAGCAATACCTGCTTCTGGTTAGAGGATGGGCGCTTTTATGGGTGGGAAGGGTGCTTTGATACCGGCGGAAGCTGCGCTGGTACCTGCACCCATGTTTGGAGCTATGCCTACAGCGTAGCTTACCTATTCCCCTCTCTGGAACGGGAGATGCGACGCATCGAGTTTCAAATTGAGACTGAAGATGATGGTTACATGACCTTCCGTAACTTGAAATCTTTAGGCGAAACTTTTGTGTGGACGTGGGCGGAGCAGCCGAAAGCTGAAGCTGCGATTGACGGGCAGATGGGCAGCGTTTTGCGCGCCTACCGCGAATGGCAGCTGAGCGGAGATCGGGCGTGGCTGGAGGGCATCTGGCCGGCGGTGAAGCGCGCGCTTGAATATGCCACGCTGCATTGGGATACCGATGGTGATTTTGTGCTTGATGGCAAGCAGCACAACACCTATGACATTGAATTTTATGGCCCGAACCCGCTCAGCAATATCTATTACATGGCGGCGCTGCGCGCTGTGGAAGAAATGGCGAAAGTGCTGGATGAACCGGAATTTGCCGGGCGCTGCCGCCAAGCGTTTGATGCCAGCGCCAGTAAGTTCGACGCGCTGTGCTGGAACGGCGAATACTATATTCAGCATTTGGATGACGTTGATGCTTACAAATATCAGCATGGGTTGGGCTGCCTGTCAGATCAAATGCTAGGACAGCTCCACGCTCATGCGCTGGGATTAGGCGATTTGCTACCTGGAGCGCATGTGCGTAAGGCCATTAAGAGCGTTTTCGATTACAACTTCCTGGAAGGCTTCGAAAATCACTCCAACTGCCAGCGCACCTATGTGCTGAATGATGAATCAGGGCTGCTGCTTTGCACATGGCCGCACGGTGGCCGCCCTACGTTCCCGTTCGTGTATTCCGATGAAGTGTGGACGGGGATTGAATATCACGTGGCCGCTGAACTGATCTATAACGGCTGGCTAGAAGACGGCCTGAAACTGGTGAAAACGGTGCGTTCCCGGCATGAGGGGACGCGGCGAAACCCGTGGGATGAGGTGGAATGCGGGCATCATTACGCGCGCACTATGTCCAGTTGGACGGTCTTACTGGCGTTGAGCGGGCAGCAGGGAGATCAAGCAAAAGGCACACTGACGTTTAATCCGGTCATTGAAGCCAGCGAAGATGCTGATCTTTTTCAATGCTTCTGGTCGAACGGTAAGGCGTGGGGAATTTACCGCCAGCAGCGGAATCAAAATGGCGAGTGGACACCTGAAATTGAGGTCTTAGGCGGCACGCTTGAAGTGACGGCGAACGGCCTGCAAAAAAGCACTGTCGCAATTCAAGAATAAAAGAACAGGGCGGCATTACGCGCGTAATGCCGCCCTGTTGTGATGGGAAAACAATTTCTGACTGATTCCTGC
Organism: Anaerolineae bacterium; assembly: GCA_014879665.1. Classification (GTDB taxonomy): domain Bacteria; phylum Chloroflexota; class Anaerolineae; order Aggregatilineales; family Phototrophicaceae; genus Flexifilum. The sequence continues at coordinate 13,121 of JACSRP010000198.1, forward strand.
CAGATCTGAACCAGTATGGCAGGGTGAACGAAAGGGTAACTTATGCGGCGTTTATTCATACTTTTAGTTTTTGTGCTGATGGGTAGCGTGAATATGATACTTGCCCAGGATGAACCGGTGCCTGTTTTGACCGGCATCGCGGATGTTGAGTTTATAGAGTGGGTGACAGGGCCAGACTCGCCTAACCAGACCGATGTGAATTACGGCGTATTAAGCACCGATCTTGGCAGCATGTTTGATATGAACGGCACGCTCTATATTACGTTTGGCGATACTTTTGGCTGCTGCCGCCCGGCTAATGGCGGCGGCGGTGGCGGTCAGTGGCGCAATAACGTGCTGGCCTATAGCACCGATCGGGATTTAGAGGACGGCATTACGCTGGATGGCTTCATCACCGATGGGCGGGGGCGGGCGCGGGCAGTGCTGCGCAAACGATTTGAAGATGTCACCATCATCCCCACGTATGGCATCGCTGTTGATGACCGTATGTATCTTCACTACATGGCGGTGCAGCGATGGGGCGCACCGGGACACTGGACGCTGAATCGCTCTGGTTGGGGTTATTCGGATGACAGCGGGGAAACATGGACACAACCGCCGGAAGCCGTTTGGGAAGGTGATACCAACTTCGGGCAGGCGGCACTGGTTGAACATGAAGGCTATATCTATATCTTCGGTATTCATGGCGGACGCTATGGCGGCGTGATGCTTGGCCGCACCCCTCGCGATCAGGTGCTGGATATGAGCGCCTATACCTACTGGGATGGCAGCGACTGGGTGAGCGATCTAGATGCCGCCGTCGAAATTGTGCCGGGGCCGGTGGGTGAGCTTTCGGTAGCTTGGAATGATTTTCTAGGTCGTTGGATCATGATTTATCTGGATGAACCGCGCCGGGGGCTGGTGATTCGTGAAGCGCCGGAAATGACCGGGCCGTGGAGTGAGCCGATGATACTGGTTGACTCCGCAGATTTCCCGTCGCTCTATGGCTCATATCTGCACCCATGGGGCAGCGACGGAGAGACGATTTATTTCAATATGTCCCAGTGGGGGCCGTATAACGTGATGTTGATGAGCGCCAGACTGGTTCGAGACGAGCAGTAGCCATTCGCGTAATTTGAAACGGGCTTTATCAATGAAGGGGCATCGAAATGGCAGTTTTTAAGGGCGGCCCGCTGGGCGAATTAGCGCGTGTTCGCAATGTGACGACTCGCCGTGTCTCAAGCTATGACCGCACCGGCGGAAATGATGATCGCCTGCATTTAGCGCCGGGCACGACAACGGTGATTGCTGATCTAGCGGGCGCGGGATGTATCAACCACATTTGGGTGACGATGGTTTGCGGTCAAGAGGACTTTCTGCGGCGAGTCACGCTGAAAATGCGCTGGGATAATGAAAGTGACTATTCTGTAGAAGTGCCGATTGGCGATTTCTTTGGCGTGGGGCATGCAAAGACGGTGGATTTCGTATCTTTGCCGCTGCAAATGAGTCCTGCGAATGGGCGGGCTTTTAACTGCTGGTTCCCGATGCCCTATGCTGAACGGGCGTTGATTGAGGTGACCAGCGACTGTGATACAGAAGTGCTGTTTTACTACTACATTGATTATGAAGAGCGCGCCAGCATTGACGGTGATATTGGCCGCTTTCATGCACAGTGGCGGCGGCAAAACCCGACTGATGGCATTTCAGATGCGAATATTTCCAATCATGAGTGGTCATTCGGCGGCGTAAATACGGATGGCAAGGGCAATTATGTGCTTCTGGAAGCCGAAGGCGCGGGGCATTACGTGGGCTGCAATTTGAACATCCACAATTTACGTAAACGCCCGTGGCCGGAAGGCGCGCCGTGGCCGATTTCACCTGAAGAGATGCACCAGAACATCCCCGGTGTGGGGGAAGCCTTCAACTGGTACGGGGAAGGTGACGACATGATTTTTGTTGACGGCGAGGAATGGCCGCCAGCACTACACGGCACTGGCACAGAAGATTATTTCAATACGGCATGGTGCCCGGCCACCCCTTACAGCGCGCCGTATCATGGCATTACGCTGCCGGGCGGGCCGAACTGGTCGGATAAGATTTCGCTGTACCGTTTTCACATTGAAGACCCGGTATGTTTTCAGAAGTCCATTAAGGTGACGATTGAGCACGGACATGCTAATCATCGTAATGATGACTATTCCAGCACAGCATACTGGTACCAAATGGAGCCTCATAAGCCATTCCCGCCGCTGCCTGAAGTGCAGCAGCGCCTGCCGATACACGAGGATGAATAATCACGGCAGAAATCTCGAATATTTGCTTTGAACTGTGCAGCTTATGGTGGAAATAATGATGAGTGCTTATCCCGTTCCTGAATTGCAAATCCCCGAACCTGTGCCGGATAACGTTGCGATACTGGTCGCCAGCGGCGATTTGCGGCTTTCCGCGAATCAACAGTGTTGGCCTGCGCAAAAAGATATGGAAGAAAGGATAGCTGCCGCGTTTGCCGGTGAAGGCATCACGGTTCAGCGCGGGCATGCTTATGACCCGGCTGAGGGACACGGGTTTATTTCCAGCCAGCGCATGGGCATGGATATTTTTAAGAATATTCACCCTGATGCCAAACTGATCGTGGCAGAGGCAGTCTGGCAGTACAGCCATCATGTGCTGGCAGGACTGCGCGATCATCGCGGGCCAATTTTGACCATCGCCAACTGGAGCGGTCAATGGCCGGGACTGGTAGGACAGTTGAACCTGAACGGCTCGCTGACCAAAATGGGCGTGAACTACAGCGCGCTGTGGAGCGTAGATTTCACCGATGACTACTTCCTGAACGGCATTCGTGAATGGCTTAAGACCGGAACGATTACGCACGATGCTTCGCATGTACATGATGTCAATTTGAGCAATCTGCCAGCGCCAGAGGCCGAACTGGGGCGCGCGCTGGCACAGCAGCTGAAGGCCGAAAAAGCGATCATCGGCGTGTTCGATGAAGGCTGTATGGGGATGTACAACGCGATCATTGATGATGAACTGCTGAATCCTACCGGCATCTATAAGGAACGCTTGAGCCAATCAGCATTGGTGGCGGCGATGCGGCTGGTGAGCGATGACGAGGCCAGAAAAGTTCGGGGATGGTTGGATGATCGGGGAATGCGATTCAATTTCGGCACCGACGAAGCCACGGACTTGACCGAGGCGCAAGTACACGAACAATGCAAAATGTACATTGCCGCGGTTCGCATCGCTGACGATTTCGGGTGCAGCGCAATTGGTATTCAATATCAGCAGGGCTTGAAGGATATGGTTCCCGCCTCTGATCTGGTGGAAGGCCTGCTGAATAACCCGGATCGCCCGCCGGTTTACCATGCAAAGACCGGCGAAGAATTGTATGCTGGTCAGGCGCTGCCACACTTCAATGAGGTGGATGAAGGCGCGGCGGTTGATGAACTGGTCACCAATCGCATCTGGACGGCGATGGGGCTTGAACCTTCGACGACTCTGCATGACCTGCGCTGGGGCGAGCATTACACGGGCGGCGGCGTGGATGATTTCGTGTGGGTATTCCTGATTTCGGGGGCTGCGCCTGCCTCTCACTTTATTGGAGGTTACGCAGGCGCAACCAGCGAACGCCAGCCACCGATGTACTTTAGACTGGGCGGTGGAACGCTGAATGGTGTGAGCAAGCCAGGCGAAATTATATGGAGCCGCGTTTATGTTATGGATAACCGGCTGCATGCCGATCTTGGGCGAGCAACGGTCGTTGAACTGCCGCGGGAAGAAACCGAACGACGCTGGCAGTTAACCAGCCCGCAGTGGCCGATTATGCATGCCGTTTTACACGGCGTTAACCGTGACCAGATGATGGCGCGGCATAAAGCCAATCATTTGAATGTTGCTTATGCGCCTTCAGCGGATATGGCTGATAAGGCTTTAGCGGCTAAAGCGGCGATGCTGGGTGAAATGGGGATTCAAGTGTATTACTGCGGCGGCTAATTGGCACCTTACCGGCGAGTGATAGAGGCCGATCATTCGCCGGTGATGCCGGTCATTTCCACCGACTGCACAAACCAGCGCTGCAAGATGAAGTACATCAACAGCAGCGGCAAAATATTCAGGAAAGTTCCACTCATTTTGACCGCCTCATTCAGGCGGTCAAATATATTCACCACGCCGGGCGGATACAGATTTTCATAGGCCTGCGTGAACCGCGAAAGCTGCATTGGCAGTGTAGTGACCCCGCCTTCCAGAAAGATCACCGTGAGAAAAGTCTCGTTCCAATACCAGACAATGGAGAAAATGAGCGAGACGATATAGGCTGGCAGCGCCGATGGCATAGCGATGGTTACAAAGATACGCAGGTCAGAGGCGCCGTCTAAGCGTGCCGATTCTTCTAATACCTTCGGCATTGAGATAAAGCTCTGGTAGAAGATCAGAATGAAGATAGCACTTTTGAATCCCTGACCCATCAACGCGGGAAGGATCAGCGCCAGCGGATTGCCTAACAGGCCGATATTGCGATAGGTGAGCATTTGCGGGATGACGGTGTTTTGAGGGGGAATGATGAAGGTAGCCAGGATCAGTAAGAATATAATAGGCTTACCCCAGAAGCGATAGCGCGCCAGCCCGTAGCCGACAATTGAAGCGACCATCGTTTGCAACAGCGATGGCAC